>WHTJ01000019.1:0-40138 GCA_009377795.1 Propionibacteriales bacterium
CTGCGGCAGTGGAAGGCCGCGTTCCTCGCCTACTTCACCACCAACCGTGCATCCAACGGGGGCACCGAGGCGATCAACGGCCTCATCGAACTCCACCGCCGCATCGCCCGCAGCTTCCGCAACCGGGACAACTACCGACTACGCATGCTCCTCATCGGCGGCGGACTCAACGAGGTCATCCCCACCTGAAGTGCGAAGAGCCGGATATCCGAGCGCGAGCAGGGTCGGGAACGTGATGAGGGTCCCCGACCCGACGACGGTGTTGATGGTCCCGGCCGCCGTCCCGGCGAGGAGCACCAGAACGGCGTCCAGCAGGCTCACGGCGCGGGCGACTCCGGATCTGCGGGCGACTCGGGTGACTCGGGTGACTCGGCGGAATCGGATGCCGACGACGACTGGTCAAGACCGAGGGTCGGCTTGGGCCGGTTGTTGCCGCCGCTGCGGCCCATGGCGGCTTGCCTGGCCTCCTCGATGGCCGCCTGGACCTCCTCCCGGGTCGCACCCACCGGCGAGGGACGTTCGCCTTCGTCCAGAGCCGCATCGTGGGCCGCTTCGGGTTCGAGGCTGACCCGCTCCCTGGGACCATCGGTGTGGTCGGGGATGCCCTGGATCGCGCCGATCGTGGAGCCGAGCCCCTCCAGCGCCTTGCCGATCTCGCTCGGGACGATCCACACCTTGTTCGCCTCGCCGTCGGCGATCTTCGGCAGCATCTGGAGGTACTGGTAGGCCAGCAGCGACTGGTCGGGCGCGCCGTCGTGGATCGCCTGGAAGACGGTCTGGATCGCCCGGCCCTCACCCTGGGCACGGAGGATCTGGGACTCGCGTTCGGCCTGGGCGCGGAGGATCTGGGACTCCCGGTCGCCCTCGGCTGAGAGGATCGCGGCCTGCTTCTGGCCCTCGGCGGTGAGGATCGCCGACTGGCGGGCGCCCTCGGCGGTGAGGATGGCGGCCCGCTTGTCGCGGTCGGCGCGCATTTGCTTCTCCATCGAGTCCTTGATCGACGGAGGCGGGTCGATGCCCTTCAGCTCCACCCGGTTGACTCGGATGCCCCACTTGCCGGTCGCGTCGTCGAGCACTCCACGCAGTGCCCGGTTGATCTCCTCGCGGCTGGTGAGGGTCTGCTCGAGGTCCATGCCGCCGATGATGTTCCGGAGCGTGGTCATGGTGAGCTGCTCGATGGCCTGGATGTAGTTCTGGATCTGGTACGTCGCGTCCACCGGGTTGGTCACCTGGAAGTAGATGACCGTGTCGATCGACACCACCAGGTTGTCCTCGGTGATCACCGGCTGCGGAGGGAACGACACCACCTGCTCGCGGAGGTCGAGCATGTAACGCACGCGGTCGATGTACGGCGTGACGACGTTGAGCCCGGCCGGAAGCGTCGTCCGGTACTTTCCGAACCGCTCGACGATGCCCGCACGCGCCTGCGGGATGATCCGCACCGCCTTGCCCAGCGTGACCACCACGAGCGCCGCCAGCAGGAGCAACGGCACCAGAACGCCCAGGCTGTCCACGGGACTCACCTCTCCTTTCCATGGCCACTGGGGCCAGTGACGGTCGGGTTTGCCCCAGGTGTGGATACTTCCGAAACCACCCTAGTCATGAATCGCGCTCCCGGTGCAGTCCGAGTCCGCGGGTCGGCGACGGATGTCGTGAACCTCCGCCCGATTCATCCGGATCCCGCACTTCCGGGCCGCTTCGTCAACGACCCCACGGACCTGCCGAACGACACGTACCGCCTCGAATGCGGTGAGAATCACCAGCGGCGCCGACACCAGCACGGCCACCCGGGCCGGGCCGGTCATGTGGCGAGTGGGTCTGCGTCGGCCGGGAACACGAGCGCGGTCGCTCCGTCGATCTCGAGCACGTCGACGGTGGCGCCGACCAAGATCCGGTGGTCACCGCCGAACGGCCGCGCGGTCCAGATCTCCCCCGCGAGCTTGACCTGACCGCCGTGCGGGGTGATCTCCTCGGTGACCACCGCCTGCCGGCCGACCAGGGCCTGATGCCCGGTGGTGAGCTCGACGCCGCCGTGCATCCGGCGTACGACGGACGGCCGCACGAACATCAGGGTTCCCAGCGCCACCGCCACCGCGGCCAGGATCTGCAGCGGCACGGATGCACCGAGAGTGTCCGCCACCGCTCCCCCGGCGGCTCCGAATGCGAGCATCAGGAGTACGAAATCCATACTGAGCAATTCGGCGACCGCTAAAAGAACCGCGATCGCCAGCCACACTGCCCAAGGGTTGTCCCCGAACCAGTCCCACATGTTCCGAGCTTATCCGCTGCGGTGCGCGGGCACACGCCTCCTTGCATGCCACCGACCGTCAGTATGATCGAGGACGAGGTTCATCCCGAAGGTGTACGACAGGGCGTCGGCGGTCAGGGTCGTCTCCAGCGGGCCGGCGGCCACCAGCCGCCCGCCGCGCAGGAGCAGTACGTGGGTGAACCCTGGCGGGATCTCCTCGACGTGGTGCGACACCAGCACCGTCGTCGGGGCGAACTCGTCGATCGCGAGCAGGGACAGCGTGGCCACCAGGTCCTCACGTCCGGCCAGGTCGAGTCCGGCGGCCGGCTCGTCCATCAGGAGGAGCTCCGGGTCGGCCATCAGGGCGCGGGCGATCTGTACCCGTTTGCGCTCGCCCTCGCTCAAGGTGCCGAACGTGCGCTGGGACAGGCGGCCGACACCGAGCTCGGCCAGCAACTGCTGTGCACGCTCGTGGTCCAGCCCGTCGTAGCGCTCCCGCCATCGGCCGACGATCGCGTACGCCGCCGAGACCACGACGTCTCGCACCAGCTCGGCGTTCGGGATCTGATTGGCCAGGGCGGCGCTCGTCAGCCCGATCCGGGGGCGGAGCTCGAACACGTCGCACGTGCCGAGGACCTCGTTGAGCACCCCGGCGGTTCCGCTGGTCGGATGCATGTGGGCGGAGACGATCTGGAGCAGCGTGGTCTTGCCCGCTCCGTTGGGTCCGAGGATGACCCATCGCTCGTCGTCCTCGACCGTCCAGGTGATGCCGTCGAGCAGCGCTTGGCCCCCACGTACGACGGACACGTCGGCGAGCTCGATAACGCCGGTCAACGATTCTCCCGGATCGACGTAGCGATGGAACCTTCAGCCGTACAACCTACGGTATGAGCCCTATCGACCGGCAGGGCCGTCGGGTTTCCGGCGCCGCACTCGATAACGTGGCCGCGTGCAACAAGCCCCCGCAACCCTTCTGGTCACCCTCGTCGGCAAGGACCGCCCGGGCGTGACCTCGGCGGTTTTCTCCGCGCTCGGCCCGTACGGCGTCGAGGTGCTGGACATCGAGCAGGTCGTGCTGCGGGGCCGGCTCGTGCTCGGCGTACTCGTGACCGCACCGCGCGACGACTCGGGTCTGCGTCGATCCGTCGTGCAGGTCGCCGCCGACCTCCAGATGGACGTCGACGTGGAGCGGGGCACCGGAGACAACAAGCCGCGCCGCGAGGGCCGGAGCCATGTCACCGTGCTCGGACGGCCGCTGCGGCCGTCGGCGGTCTCGGCGGTCGCGGGCCGGATCGCCGACATCGGGGCGAACATCGACCGGATCGTCCGGATGGCGCGCTATCCGGTGACCGCCATGGAGCTGGACGTGTCCGGCGCGCCCACCGACCGGCTGCGGACCCTGCTCGCCGGGGAGTCCGCGCGGCAGCGGGTCGACATCGCGGTGCAGCCCGCGGGGTTGCTGCGGCACGGCCGGAAGCTGATCGTGATGGACGTCGACTCGACGCTGGTGCAGGGCGAGGTCATCGAGATGCTCGCGGAGCACGCCGGAACCGCGTCCGAGGTGGCCGCGGTCACCGAGCAGGCGATGCGCGGCGAGATCGACTTCGCGGAGTCGTTGCGTTCCCGGGTGGCAACGCTGGCGGGCCTGGACGCCTCCACATTGGACCGGGTCTACGAGCAGATCACCCTCGCGCCCGGAGCGCGCACCCTGGTACGGACCCTCAGGCGGCTCGGATATCAGTTCGCCATCGTCAGCGGCGGGTTCAGCCAGATCACCGACCGGATCGCAGGCGATCTGGGGATCGACTACGCCACCGCGAACTGTCTGGAGGTGGCCGAGGGCAAGCTCACCGGCCGGGTCGTCGGACCGATGATCGATAGGGTCGGGAAGGCGGACGCGCTGCGGCGGTTCGCGGAACGGGCCGGCGTGTCCAGAACGCACACCGTGGCCATCGGCGACGGGGCCAACGATCTCGACATGCTCGCGGCGGCCGGGCTCGGTGTCGCGTTCAACGCCAAGCCGCTGGTCCGCGACGCCGCCGACACCTCGGTCAGCGTGCCCTATCTCGACACCATCGCCTATCTGCTCGGCATCTCGCGGGAGGAGATCGAGGCCGCCGACGCCGAGGACGGCATCGTCACCCCGGCTCCCCCGGTCTGAGCCCGGTCCCCGAGCGAAGGTCTCGCGGCGAGATTTGCACATCTGGCCGGACGGGTCAGCCGCGGGGCACGTCGAAATGGGTGAGCCGCAACGCCCCGGGACCGACCTCGGACCAGCCCTTGGGAACGTCGTAGGTCGCGAACGCCGACGTGGGACAGGCGGCATGCATGGCGTCGCGCGCGTCGCGCGCGGCCTGGTCGGCGCTGCCGTCGTCCAGTACCTGGCAGAGGGACTCGATCGTCGGGTTGTGTCCGACGACCAGCAGCGTGCGCACGTCGTCGGCAACCCCGCGGACGAGCTCGAGCAGCTCCCGGCTCCCGCCGGAGTACACCGCCCCCTCGAACCGCGCGGCCGGCGTCTCCCCCAACCCCGAGCACAGGTGCTCGAAGGTGTCCCGCACGCGTTGCGCCGTCGACAGCAGGGCGAGATCGATCGCCTCGTTCCGCTCACCCATCAGCTGTCCGGTGGACTCCGCGTCGCGCCGTCCACGCGCCGAGAGCGGGCGGGCGTGGTCGGTCTCCGCTTCTCCCTTCGCCTTGGAATGCCGCATCACCAGCAACCGTCGTGAACTACCAGTCATGACACCTCACTCACTGGGCGGTATCTGCTTGAAGTTGAGCACGTGTTCGCCGTCGGTCTGCACCAGCCAGGCCGCGGGCTCGAAGCCCTCGGCGGTCCCGGCGCGTCCCGGAGTGGGCGCGTAGGCAACCGTGATCCGGCCGGTCTCGGCCGCCTCGGCGTTGGCGCTCTCCGGCGACGTCGAGCGCGGCAGGGAACGCGCGATCGTGTCCAGGTCGTCGGTTGCGCCGAAGTCGCAGTCCGGGGCGCAGCGGTACGGCGCCCAGCCGGGCGGTACGGCGACCAGTACGAAGTACGAGCCGCCCGGGATGCCTTCGGCGGCGCGCCACGAGACGTCGACGACCAGCAGGTGTTCGGGATCCGGTTCCAGCTCCTCCGGCCCGGGTTCTTCCCGCCACTCGTCGGGAAGCTCGGGGTCGTCGCGATCGGTGAAGCCGATGGACGAGGTCACCACCGCGTACTCCACTTCCGCCGATCGGTCCTGCATCCAGATGTAGGCGGTTGCGCCGAGGACGAGGGTCACGATGACGGCCGCCGTTGCCGCACCCGATCGCATGGTCCTCCCTTACACGAGCCCGCCAATCATTTCACGACGGGAAGGGAGTCCGAGTCGCGCGCGACCGCACTCAGGCGCCCATGGCGTGGTAACCGCCGTCGACGTGGACGATCTCTCCGGTGGTGGCCGGGAAATAGTCGCTCAGCAACGCCACCACGGCTCGGGCGGTCGGCTCCTGGTCGGTCTGGTCCCAGCCGAGCGGTGATCTGTCGCTCCACATGGACTCGAGCGACTCGAAGCCCGAAATCGCCTTGGCGGCCAGGGTTTTCAAGGGTCCGGCGGATACCAGGTTCACCCGGATTCCTTGCGGGCCGAGGTCCCGGGCCAGGTAGCGGGCGCACGACTCCAGGCCGGCCTTGGCGACGCCCATCCAGTCGTACGCCGGCCACGCCACCGTGGCGTCGAACGTCATGCCGACGATCGCCCCGCCGGACGACATCATCGGCAGGCATGCGGTGGTGAGCGACTTCAGGGAGTACGCCGACACGTGCACCGCATGGCCGACGTCGTCCCACGGTGCGGTCAGGAACCGCCCACCCAGGATGGTGTCGGGGTTGCCGAACGCGATGGAGTGGAAGACGCCGTCCAGCCCGTCGACGTGCTCGCGGAGGCGGGACTCGAGAGTCGCGAGATGCTCCTCGTCGGTGACGTCCAGCTCGAGGACCGGCGGCTCGGCGGGCAGCCGGCCCGCGATCCGCCGGGTGATGCCGAGGGCGCGGCCGAAGTTCGAGATCACGACCGTGGCGCCCTCCTGCTGGGCGACCCGCGCGACCGCGAACCCGATCGAGGTGTCATGCGTCACACCCGTTACCAGGAGTCGTCTGCCGTCCAGAATTCCCATCTACGTGGTCCCTTCCGTCACTCGTTCCCGGGTCAGTGGCCCATTCCCAGACCGCCGTCGACCGGGAGCACGGCGCCGGTGATGTAACCGGCGTCCGCACCCGACACCCAGTGGACGACGCGCGCGATCTCCTCGGTCGTGGCGTAGCGCTGCAGCGGGATGGCCCGGAGGTACTCCTTGCGCTTCGCCTCCGGCAGATCCGCGGTCAGGCCGGTTTCGACGAACCCGGGAGCGACCACGTTGGCCGTGATGGCCCGGCTGCCCAGCTCGCGGGCCATCGACCGTGCCATGCCGACCAGGCCGGACTTGCTCGCGGCGTAGTTCACCTGTCCCGCGGATCCGAGCAGGCCGACCACCGACGAGACGAAGACGATCCGGCCGTGCCGCAGCCGCAGCATCCCGCGGGCCGCCCGCTTCGCGACCCGAAAGGAGCCGGTGAGGTTGGTCTGGATTACGCTCTGCCAGTCGTCCTCGGACATCCGCAGCAGCAACGTGTCGCGGGTGATCCCGGCGTTCGCGACCAGCACCTCGACCGGCCCGTGCTCGGACTCGACGGTGTCGAACGCGGCGTTGACGGCGTCGGGGTCGGTGACGTCGCACCGTACGGCGAGGAAGCCGGTGGGTGGATCGCCGCTGCGATACGTGATGGCAACCCGGTCCCCGGAGTCGGCGAATGCATGTGCGATCGCGAGGCCGATCCCGCGATTGCCCCCGGTCACCAGCACCGAGCGAGGTCGGGTCTGTGGAGTCGCGTCCGTCACGGTCACGGACGCTACCGGCTACCAGCCGGTACGCCGAAACCGCCCGGGACCGTCACTCGGAGTCTTCCAGCCGGAAGCCCACCTTCATCGTGACCTGGAAGTGGTCGACGGTGTCGTCGACGAGATGCCCCCGAACGCCCACCACCTCGAACCAGTCCAGATGCCGCACGGTCCGCGCGGCCCGCGAGATGCCGTTCCTGATCGCGGCGTCGACGCCGTCGGGGGACGTGCCGACGATCTCCGTCACTCGATATGTACGACTCGTCATGCGTGCTCCGTTCACCGGATACGTGTCCCCCTCATCATGGCGTGCTCCGGCGTCGAACGCGCGGCCGGTACGGCGTACGGTGGAACCGTAGGAGGCGGGGACATGATCGACTGGGCACGTCGTTCGCACAACGATGCGGTTCGGATCACGTCCGCACACCGCAGTCGCACCGCGGACGTGAAGGTCCGGCAGAAGCGCTATCTCATCTCGATGGGCATCCGCACGGTCTGCTTCCTGCTGGCGGTGGTGGTGTCCAATGTGCCGCTCCGGGTGAGCTTCCTGATCGCGGCGTTCGTGCTGCCCCCGGTGGCCGTCATCGTCGCGAACGCCGGCTCGGACCGGGATACCGGAGGCCCGGAACACCCGATCGACTCGTCGCGCCCAATGCTTGAGACGCGGCGTTCCCCTGATGACGACTCGTGATGTTACGCTTACATGGCGTGCACAACTGGCGCCTCGAACTCCCCCCGACGAGGCGCCGCCTGCGAAGCCGAACAGCTCTCCCCCCGTGGCTGTTCGGCTTTCGCTTTCTATACCGTTGACGCGCCATGAGTGACGCATCCGAGTTGACCTGCTCCGCGAAGGGCTGCCAGCGGGCCGCGCGATGGCAGCTGCTGTGGAACAACCCGAAGATCCACACGCCCGACCGCCGCAAGACGTGGTTGGCGTGTGACGAGCACCGGGAGTACCTCAGCAAGTTTCTGGACGCTCGCGGATTTCTCAAGGACACCGAGGAGATCTCGGTGTGATCGACCGAGGCCTCAGGCTCAGCCGCCGATGGCGGACATGGGCCGGGTCGGCTGCAGGAACTTCGGGTTGTCGATCCCGTGCCCGGGACGCTTCGAGGCGACCGCGGCCCGCCACCGGGCGGCGATCTCGGCATCGTCGGCTCCGTCGCGTAGCGGGGTGCGCAGGTCGGACTCCTCGCGGGCGAACAGGCAGTTGCGTACCTGCCCGTCCGCGGTGAGCCGTACCCGGTCACAGTCGCCGCAGAACGGCCGGGTCACCGAGGCGATGACGCCGACCGTCGCCGGCCCTCCGTCGACCAGGAACCGCTCTGCCGGCGCGCTCCCCCGGTCCTCGTCCGCTGGCGTAAGGACGAACTCCCCCTCGAGATGCCCGAAGATCTCGTCTGCGGTGACCATGGTGTCGCGCCGCCAGTGGTGCTGGGCGTCCAGCGGCATCTGCTCGATGAATCGCAGCTCGTAGTCATGGTCGATTGCCCACCGCAGCAGCTCGGCGGCCTGGCCGTCGTTGACCCCGCGGAGCAGCACTGCGTTGATCTTGACCGGGGTCAGGCCGTGCTCCTTCGCCGCCTCCAGCCCGCGGAGTACGTCACCCAGCCGGTCGCGGAGCGTGATCTGGGCGAACGTCTCCGGCCGAATCGTGTCGAGGCTGGCGTTGACCCGGTCGAGCCCGGCCTCGCGCAGAGCACCGGCCGTGCGGTGCAGCCCGAGGGCGTTCGTCGTGAGTGCGGTCTTCGGGCGGGGCTCCAGGGCGGTGGTACGCCGGACGATGTCGACCAGTCCGCGGCGTACCAGTGGCTCACCCCCGGTGAACCGCACCTCGGTCACGCCCAGGTGCTGGACCGCGATCGCGATCAGCCGGCACACCTCGTCGTCGGTGAGCACCTCGTCGGTCGGCATCCACTCCAGGCCCTCGGGGGGCATGCAGTACTCGCAGCGCAGGTTGCACCGGTCCGTCAACGAGACCCGCAGGTCGGTGGCCACCCGGTCGAACCGGTCGACGAGGCCGCCACCCTGGGTGTGCGGCGAGATATCCATCACCCCCAGACTACGGCCCTCCGGTTTCGCGGGCTAGCGTCACTGTCGTGTATCTGCTGACCCGGCGATGGCTGCTGTTCGGGCTGGTCGTCATCATCCTCGCCGTGGCCTGCTGGCGGCTGGGGGTGTGGCAGTTCGACCGGCTGGAGGAGCGGCGCGCGGACAACGAGATCTTCGAGACGAACCTCGCGGCGCCGGTGCGTCCTGCGGACGACGTCATGTCCAGCACATCACCGCTGCCGGGAGACGCCGAGTGGCAGCGGGTCGAGATGATCGGCACCTACGACCTGCGGGGTCAGACGCTGGTGCGGTACCAGACCCGCGACGGCCAGCCCGGGATGAACGTCGTCGTGCCCCTGGTCGGCGACGACGGCGCCACCGCCCTGGTCGACCGTGGATGGTTCGCCGTCACGAACGACCCGGGCGCACGGGTCGACCCGCCCGATCCTCCGTCCGGCCGGGTCACGGTCATCGGCTGGGCCCAGCCCGACCAGAACGGCGACCCGGACGAGATCACCCCGAACGACGGAAAGGTCCGGCTGATCTCGAGTACCGGCTTCGAGTCCGAGGTCGGGGGCCATCTGCTGCACGGATACATCGCCGCGCGCCAGGAGCGGCCGGCTCCACCCGAGGAGCTGGAACGGGCGGCCCCACCGGAGCTGGACTCCGGTCCGCATTTCTTCTACGGGTTGCAGTGGTGGTTCTTCGCCGCGCTCGCGGTGGGCGGGTTCGGCTATCTGGCCTGGTCCGAGGCGCGAGATCGTCGTACTGCAAGGGAGAATCGAGGCGATGCGGCGAATTGAGGACTACGCGATCATCGGGGATGCGCAGACCGTCGGCCTGGTGTGCGCCGACGGTTCCATCGACTGGCTGTGCCTCCCGCGGTTCGACTCCGCGGCGTGTTTCGCCGCGCTGCTCGGCGACGAGGACAACGGGTGCTGGCGGATCGCGCCCGTGGACGCGGAGCGCTGTACGTCGCGCCGGTACCGCGGGGATTCGCTGATTCTGGAGACCCGCTGGGATGTCGAGGGCGGCTCGGTCCGGGTCATCGACTTCATGCCGCCGCGCAACCGAGCGCCGGACGTCGTGCGGATCGTCGAGGGCCTCTCCGGGCGCGTGTCCATGCACAGCATGCTCAAGCTGCGGTTCGACTACGGGCGCCGCGTGCCGTGGGTGTACCAGATCGACGGCCAGCTCGCGGGAGTCGCCGGACCGGACTCCGTGTACCTCCGCAGCCATGTGCCACACCACGGCGAGAACTTCGCCACCGTCTCCGACTTCGAGGTCTCCGAGGGCGAGCGGGTGGGGTTCGTGCTCACCTGGAAGCCGTCGCATGTTCAGCCGCCGATTCCCGTGGAGCCGGAGGCGGCGCTCGCCTCGACGGAGACGTACTGGACGAAGTGGGCGGACCACTGCCACGCGAGCGGGCCGTACGCCGAGCAGATCACCCGCTCACTGCTCACCCTGAAGGCGCTCACCTACGCCCCAACCGGCGGGATCGTCGCCGCGCCCACGACGTCCCTCCCGGAAGCCCCCGGTGGGGTGCGCAACTGGGACTACCGCTACTGCTGGCTGCGCGACGCCACCATGACCCTGGAGGCGCTGCTCAACGCCGGATTCACCGAGGAGGCGCAGGTGTGGACGGCCTGGCTGTTCCGGGCGGTCGCGGGTTCGCCCGCAGACGTGCAGATCATGTACGGCGTCGCCGGCGAGCGCCGGCTTCTCGAGCAGGAGTTGCCCTGGCTCGCCGGATACCAGGGCTCCCGGCCGGTCCGCATCGGGAACGCCGCGAGCGAGCAGGTTCAGCTGGACGTCTACGGCGAGGTGATGGCGGCGCTCTCCCTGGCCCGGGAGAAGGACGTACCCGGCCTGCGCCAGTCCTGGCCGTTGCAGCGCGCGCTGACCGAGCATCTGGCGACCGTGTGGGACCAGCCGGATCATGGGCTGTGGGAGGTGCGCGGGCCGCGTCAGCACTTCACGCACTCGAAGATCATGGCCTGGGTCGCGTTCGACCGGGCCGCGACCGCGGTCGAACGGTACGGCCGGCCCGGACCGGGCGGGCGCTGGCGTGAACTGGCCGACCGGGTGCGCCGCCAGGTCTGCGAGCAGGCCTATGACCACGAGCGTGGGGCGTTCGTGCAGGCGTACGGCAGCAACCGGCTCGATGCCGCGGTGCTGCTCATCCCGCGGGTCGGCTTCCTGCCCGGCGACGACCCGCGCGTGGTCAGCACCGTGCACACGATCCGGCGCGAGCTCACCGACAACGGGTTCGTGCGCCGGTACCAGACCGACGTCGCCAGCACCGAGAACGTCGACGGCCTCCCCGGACACGAGGGCGCCTTCCTGGCCTGCTCGTTCTGGCTCGCGGACGCCGAGTTCTACATCGGCGAGGTGGAACGCGCCCGGAAGCGGTTCGAGTCCCTGTTGTCGTTGTGCAACGACGTCGGCCTGCTCGCCGAACAATACGATCCGGCGACCGGGGAGCAGCTCGGCAACTTCCCGCAGGCGTTCAGCCACATCGGCCTGGTCAACACCGCCTGCCTGCTCGGCTGACTCACCATCCCCTTCTTCGTGCCGAGATTGCACAAGTGGCCGTTTTCAGATCGACCATTTCTGCAATCTCGGCGCGAGATGTCCGGCTCAGCCGACCGCGGCGGGAGCCAGCTGGGTGGAGTACAGGTCGGCGTACGTTCCGCCGAGCGCCAGGAGCTCGTCGTGGGTACCGCGTTCGACGATGCGTCCGTCATCGATGACCAGGATCTGGCTGGCGTTACGGACCGTCGAGAGCCGGTGCGCGATGACCAGCGAGGTACGCCCGGCGAGTGCCGTGTCGAGTGCGCGGTGGACGGCGGCCTCGGACTCCGAGTCGAGGTGCGCGGTGGCCTCGTCCAGTACGACGATCTGCGGGGCCTTCAGCAGCAGCCGGGCGATCGCCAGCCGTTGCCGCTCCCCGCCGGACAGCCGGTAGCCGCGGTCCCCCACCACGGTGTCGAGTCCGTCCGGCAGGCCCGCGACCAGGTCCCAGATCTGCGCGGCGCGCAATACCGTCACGAGTTCGGTGTCGGTCGCCTCGGGCCGGGCGTAACGCAGGTTGTTGCGGATGGAGTCGTGGAACAGGTGCGCGTCCTGTGTGACATACCCGACCACGTCGTGCAAGGAGTCCAGGGTGGCGTCGACGACGTCCACGCCCCCGATCCGGACTGTGCCGCCAGTGGTGTCGTACAGCCGGGTCACCAGATTCGTGATGGTCGTCTTGCCCGCGCCCGACGGTCCGACCAGTGCCACCAGTTGGCCCGGTTCGGCGCGGAAGGTGATGTCGGTCAGCACCTCTGTGTTGGGCGTTCCGTTGGGCGCGGCCACGGTCTCCAGGCTGGCCAGCGAGACCTCGTCGGCCCCGGGATAGCGGAACCGGACGTGGTCGAACTCGACCGAGGCGCTGTCCGGAGGCACGGGTACGGCGTCCTCGCGTTCCTGAATCATCGACGGCAGGTCCAGCACCTCGAACACCCGCTCAAAGCTCACGAGAGCGGTCATCACGTCGACGTGCACGTTGGACAGGCCGGTCAGAGGCGCGTACAAGCGGGACATCAAGGCGGCGAGCGCCAACAACGTCCCGACCGTAAGCGACCCGTCGACCGCGAGATGGCCCCCGATCCCATAGACCAGCGCGGTCGCCAGCGCCGCCACGAGAGTCAACGCACTGAAGAAGATCCGGCTGCTCATGGCAATCCGCACGCCGAGCTGCCGAACTGTCGCTGCCTTGTCCGAGAACTCCACGTCTTCGTCCGCCGCGCGGCCGAACAGCTTCACCAGCATCGCGCCGCCGACGTTGAACCGCTCCGTCATCGTGGTCGAGAGCTCAGCGTTCACCTGCATCTGTTCGCGGCTCAACGCCGCCAAGCGGCGCCCGGCCCAACGGGCGGGCAGCAAGAACACTGGCACCAAGGCGAAAGCCAGCAAGGTGATCTGCCACGACAAGGCGACCATCGTGATCGCGACCAGCACCACGCTGATCAGGTTGGAAACGACGCCGGACAATGTCGACGTGAAGGCGCGCTGGGCGCCGATGACGTCGCTGTTCAGCCGGGACACCAACGCTCCGGTCTGGGCCCGGGTGAAGAACGCGACCGGCAGCCGCTGGACGTGGGAGAAGACCTGGGTCCGCAGGTCGTAGATCAAACCCTCGCCGATCCGCGAGGAGAGATAGCGCTGCGCGAGGGTGAGAGCCGCTTCGACGAAGGCGATCAGAGCCACCAGCAGCGCCAGCCAGGTCACGAGCGACGAATCGCCCTTGAGCACCCCGTCGTCGATGATCATCTTGAACACCAGTGGCGTCGCCACCACCAGGACCGAGCTGAAGATCACCAGGAGCAGGAACCACAGGATCCCCCCTGTGTACGGCTTGGCGAATCCAGCGACCCGGCGAAACGTGCCGGGGGCGAGACGCTTCGACTTCACGCTCTCGTCGCGAATGCGCAGCATGCGCATGTGCTCGCCCATCGGTGAACTCACGCTGGTGAAACCCCCTGACCAGGCATTTTGTTCCGTCCGCCGGAGAGCAGGCGGCCCAGCTCGCGCATCCGGACCACCTGCTCGCGCCGCTCGGCGACCCGCTGCTCGTCGTATGTACGGTCCCCGGCGCCCTGCAGCAGGCGCTTGGTCGCGGTCACCGCGCCGTGCATCGGCGTGGTCAGTGCGTCGGCCAGGTCGGTGACCGTGGCGTCCAGCTCGTCCGGCGGTACGACTACGGTCGCGATACCGAGCGCGGCCGCCTCCTCGGCGTCGATCGTGCGCGACGTCGCGCAGATCTCCAGGGCCCGGGAGTAGCCGACGATGTCGACCAGCGGCTTGGTTCCGGTCAGGTCCGGCACCAAGCCGAGGGCGGGCTCCTTCATGCAGAACCTCGCATCGTCGGCCGCGACCCGCAGGCCAGCGCGAGCTGGAACCCGGCGCCGATCGCGTGTCCCCGGACGGCCGCGATCGAGACCATCTCCGGACGCCGCCACCAGGTGAACGCCTCCTGGAACTCGGCGATCCGGGCCTCGAACTCGTCGTCGTCCAGCCTCAGCAGCTCCGGGAACGGCGTCTCCCCCGGTACGCCGTCCGGGGTGAGCATCCGGACGTCCAGCCCGGCGGAGAACGACGGTCCCTCCCCGCGCACCACCACCACCCGGGTCGACTCGTCGATCGACCGGCCGATCTCGGCGAGCGCCCGCCAGGTCGCCGGGGTCTGCGCGTTGCGCCGATCGGGACGGTCCAGTACGACGGTCGCGACCGCCCCATCGGTCTCCAGCCGTACGCCGGCGGCATCGAGCGTCCTCTGATCCATGCGCGCCATCCTCCCAGCCCTCAAGCCAGCGCGACGAGGTCCTGGTACTCGTCGTTCCAGAGGTCCTCGTCGCCGTCCGGGAGCAACAGCACCCGGTCCGGCTGCAGCGCCTCGACGGCACCCTCGTCATGCGTCACCAGCACGATCGCCCCCTGGTACGCCCGAATTGCCGACAGCACCTCGGCCCGAGAGGCGGGGTCGAGGTTGTTGGTGGGCTCGTCCAGCAGGAGGACGTTCGCGGCGGACACGACCAGGGAGGCGAGCGCCAGGCGGGTCTTCTCGCCTCCGGAGAGCACGGCCGCAGGCTTGTGGCCGTCGTCGCCGCTGAACAGGAACGACCCCAGGACGCTGCGGGCCTGGGTGTCGGTGAGGTGTGGTGCCGCGCTGTGCATGTTCTCCAGGACGGTCCGTTCGACGTCGAGCGTCTCGTGCTCCTGGGCGTAGTAGCCCAGCTTGAGGCCGTGTCCCGGACGGACCTCGCCGGTGTCCGGCCGGTCGAGCCCGGTGAGGATCCGCAGCAGGGTGGTCTTGCCCGCACCGTTGAGGCCGAGCACGACGACCCGGCTTCCGCGGTCGATCGCGAGATCGACGTCGGTGAAGACCTCCAGCGAACCGTACGACTTGGACAGCCGTTCGGCGGTGAGCGGGGTCTTGCCCGACGGCGCGGGCGCCGGGAACGCGATCCGGGCCACCCGATCGTGCCGGCGTTCCTCCTCGACGCTCGCCTGGATCCGCTCGGCCCGTTTGAGCATGCTCTGTGCGGCTCGCGCCTTGGTCGCCTTGTAGCGCATCCGGTTGGCCTGGTCAGTCAGCGCGGACGCCTTCCGCTCGGCGTTCGCGCGTTCCCGCTTGCGTCGTCGCTCGTCGGTCTCACGCTGCTCGAGGTACGCCGGCCACGATACGTTGTAGACGTCGACCGCGGCCCGGTTGGCGTCCAGATGCAGGACCCGGTTCGCGATCGTGCCGAGCAGGGCGACGTCGTGGCTGATCACCACCAGCCCGCCCTGATGGGCCTTCAGGAACTCGCGCAGCCAGACGATCGAGTCCGCGTCGAGATGGTTGGTCGGCTCGTCGAGCAAAAGGGTCTCCGCGCCCGAGTACAGGATGCGCGCGAGCTCGACCCGGCGGCGCTGGCCGCCGGACAGCGTGCCCAGCTCCTGGGTGAGCACCCGCTCGGGCAGGCCGAGGCTGGCCGCGAGGACCGCGGCCTCGGACTCCGCGGCGTAACCGCCGCCCGCGTGCAGCTCGGCCTCGGCCCGGGCGTAGCGGCGCATGGCCCGCTCGGCGGTCGCGGCGTGGCCCGAGCCCATCTCCCGTTCCGCCTCCCGCAGCCGGCGTACGACGTCGTCCAGCCCACGAGCGGACAGGATGCGGTCCCGCGCACTCAGGTGAGGATCGGCGGCCCGCGGGTCCTGCGGCAGGTAGCCGACGGTCCCGGTCCGGGTGACCCGTCCCCCTGCCGGCTCGGCCTCGCCCGCCAGCACCCGGGTCAGGGTGGTCTTGCCGGCACCGTTCCGTCCGACCAGGCCGACCTTGTCACCGGCGGCGATCCGGAAGCTGGTGTCGGACATCAGCAGCCGCGCGCCCGCGCGAATCTCGACGGAATGGGCGGTGATCACGGTAGACAGGCTCCAGGTAGAACGGACGATGGAGGCGGGTGCGCGCCGGCAGGCGCGGCAGGGGCGACCTAGTCCAATCGAGCCAGCACGCGGTGAAGTCTACCGGATCGGCGGTGTCGCGTTCGGGCCGGCGGTGACGTCGCCGGCTCCTCGAGTGGCCCGATTTGTACGGCGACACGGGAGTGTCGCGAGCAGAACGGGCCACTCGACGCGCGGGACCGGGCCCACTGTCGATATCACCTGCGGTGTGCCGGCGGATCGGTCACCTCGATCAGCACCGAGCGCGCGCGTACGGCGGCGTCCTGCAGTACGCGTTTTCGAGGATCGGGTACGGCGAGAAAGCGTCCCCGCGGCAGCTCCGCGAGTCCGCGCAGACGCGGGTCGGCCAGGACTTCGTCCACGGCACGCCGATCGCCGCCCGGTACGACACCGTCCAGTCGTCCGAGGCGCGGCCCGAGCACCTTGACGGCCGCGTCGGCGGCCGCGGCGAACGCGGCCCTGGCCTGCGCATCCCGGCGCCGGGCGTAGCGTTGCTGCGACCAACCGCCGGCCTTGGTCTTGCCCTGGACGTGGCGTGAGCCGACCGCCGAGTCCGCCAGCCGCGAACCGTCCAGCACGCCGACCGCGTGTCCCCGGCGGCGTACCAGCACGATCCCCAGCAGGAGCGGGCGGCTCGCATGAACGACCAGCCCGGCGACGGGGTCGTTGCCCGAACGCCAGGGCGGCCACGGGACCTCGATCCACGCGACCGCGTCGTCGGCCGCTCGCAGCCGGACGTGGTTGGCGCCGGCGTGCACCGAGGTCGCGCCGTGGCGGGCCGAGAACCGCTCCACCCAGCCGGCGAGCCGTTCGGGCGTGACCTCGACCCGCCGAGTGCGATCAGGACCGGCCATCGCTCACCGGGTCAGACCGCGACGGTCGCGGTCACGATCAGGCCGCGGTACGGCGATAACCCGGGAGCAGCTCGTCGACCAGGGCGTCGGTCTCCGGGCTCGCTCCGCGCGGTGAGCCGTGCGCGGCGATCGCGGCGTACATGTCGTCTGCGACCGCGACCACGTCGTCGTGTCCCGCGAACCGGCTGGCCAGCCGCAGAACGTCCCGCCAGATCTCCTCGCACGCGGGGACCATCGACAGGCCGGCCCGCAACGCCTCGCGAGCGAACACCGGATCGTTGGCCGCGGCGGCGAGCCGCCCCAGCTCCACGGCGGTGTCGACCACGACCTGGCGGATGTCGCGGAGATGTTCGGAGGTCGCGAGCCAGGTGTACCGATGAGCCGGTACGTGGTCGATGGCCTGCCCGCGGACCAGGGACATGGCCTGCGCCAGGATCATGCTCGTGTCGCCGGTACCGCGGAGCGCCTGCCGTACCAACCCCCGGAAGACGTTCCAGTCGACCCGGACCGAGGTGAGGTCGAGCACCCACCGGCCCTCCTCGTCGAGGTCGAGCCTCGGCTGGCCCGCGGCGTTCTCGCCCAGCCAGCGCTGCACGTGGCCGATCGCCGCGTTGCGCACCTCCTCGGTCACGCCGCGCGGCCAGATGGCCGCGTCGAGCACGGCGGGATGCACGCCGTACGGATGCACTGCGATGTACGCCACGATCTCGGTCGCGAGGTCCAGGCGCTCCGGCTCGATCGGGCCGGGGGCGTTCACCGCGACCGGACCGAGCAGTTGCACATGCACCGGCGCGTCCCGCTCGAGGTCGAGCATCTCCGGCGGCAGGTCCGGCGCGGGATCGGGCGTGCTGGGGCCATCGTCTCCGCCGGTGTCGGGTACGTCCGCGGTGCGGAACAGCTCGACCGCGCGGGAGTACGCCTCGACCGGGAGCCGCTGCGCGCGGACGTCGAGGTCGAGCAGGTGGTTGGTGAGCCGGCCCTCCCCCGAGACGACCAGTCGCCAGGGCGCGGTGACCACGTCGCCGATGGTGAGGACGCCGACCGCGTGCCGCGGGTCGCCGGCCAGCTCCGCGAGCCGCTGGGACTCCTCCTCGGTCGGAGCACCGGAGAGTACGAGGAACTGCGGCTTCCACAGGGAACGGTCCGGTCGAGCCTGACGACCCCGGATCACGGAGTCGAGACCTTCGTGCACGCAGATGTTGTGCTGACGCTCGCGGTGCTGTTCGAGCTCGGCGAGCACCTCGTCGAGGCGATCGACCCGGCGCAGCCGGTGCGGGGCCAGCTCGGTGAGGTCGTCGCCGAACCCCACGAGCGTGACGCCCACGTCGTCGGACCACAGGTTGGTGGCCAGCTCGACCGCCATGGAGACCGCGACGTCGCGTGCGCTCTCGACATGGCCGCCGAGCGCCACGATGCCGGGAGCGGTCTCGAGCTCCAGCATGGCGACCGTGCCGTCGTCCTCGGTGCCGACCGTGACGAGTCCGGGGTATGGCGCGAGCGTCGGCGAGGGTACGTGCATGCTTTCCGCGACCCGCTGCTCGATGCTCCATAGCCGGCCGGCGTCGTCGCTGGTCCATCCCTCCGGCGGATCCTCCGTGACCGCCGGGGACAGGGCCAGCGAGAGGGTCGTACCGTCGAGGTAGGCGGCGTAGACCGAGGGCATGGGGCGTCCTGCCTCGTGCATCTGGTGGGCCAGCGCGCGCAGTGCCCGGTTGACGAAGGCGGCGCGCGGACCGTCGGCCGCCAGCCGCAGCGCGACCTCCTCCTCGGCGGTCGGTCCTGCGGATCCGGCGTTCCAGCCCCGGCGCCGGGCCAGGCCGGCGATCAGGCCGGCGGCCAGCAGCCCGCCGCCGACGCCGTACTGCAGGAACCCGTCGGAGCCACCGGCCTGGGCGGCAACACCGGCCGTACCACCGGCTGTACCACCGATCGCACCGCCGATCGCGGCGCCCGCGGCGTCGACCGACCCCGTGTACTGCTCCACGGGCGGCCCCGAGCCGGGCTTCTGCGGAGCCGGCGCCTTCTCCTCCCGGATGTGCAGCCCGGGACCCTTCGCGTCGTCGGGAAGGGCGAGCACCCATCCGGGGTAGATCAGGTCGGCTTCACGCAGTGCACGGCCGTCGGCCTGCAGGGTGCCCTGGTTGAGCCGGAAGATCTCCTTGTAGCGACGCCCGTCGCCCAGGAACCGCTCGGCGATGTCCCACAGGCTGTCGTAGTGCCGGCCCTCCGGCGGCTGCACGGTGTAGCTGATCTTCGACCCCTTCGCGGCGACCTGGGTGCTCGCCTCGGCGGCGCCCTTCGCCTGCTCCGCGGCGGGCGTCGCCAGCCGGGCCTGGGCTGGTTGGACCTGTCCTACTGTCGCGGATACGTCGGCGGCACTGGAGGTCGCGGCGGTCGCGGCCGGTACGGACACCGCCGCGGACCCCGCGAGCAGCAGCACCGAGGCCACCAGACGACGGGCGAGGGACTGTGTGCCGACGCCCCCAGCCGGAACCTGGAACCCGAGGCCGCTGGCCCGGCGCTCGGAGAACAGCTCGACGAGCACGCAGACGACGAAGTGCAGCCAGGCCAGCCAGAGCACGAAGACGAGGACGCCAACAACGGTCTCGACACCGATCTTGCCGGTCAGCCACTCCATGCTCGGCGCGCTCGAGGGCCACGGCGCACCGCCGCCGTACGTCCACAACGCCCACGGGACGCCGAAAACCAGGGCCAGGATCGCGATCAGCGACAGGACGCCTCTCAGCTTCTCGCCGCGACGACGCCGGGGGGTTGGGTTGTACGCGGGCAGACGCGCGGCGCGCGGGTTTGTTGTCACCACGTCAGACTCCTCCTCAGTCAACCCTCATGATGCACCCGGAGGGGGTCACTGCCGGGAGCTCGGCTTACTCGAACACCTGGTCGCGGACCTGGACCTCGCGTACCCGGATTTCGTGCTCCATGCGGGTGGTCACGATGCTGAGACTCTCGCCGTTGAGCGGCTTGGGCGGTGGCGGCTTCTCGCCCTGGGCGATCTCCCCGATGTGGTAGCCGACCCGCCAGGTGGCCCGGGCGGTGGTGGTGTAATAGCCGTCCGGCTGACCCGCGCTGGAGTGCTGGTATACCCACGAACACGTGTCGTCGAAGGTCTCGATGTCGTTCTCACCTGCCACGAACTCGTGTTTGTACTCCCGCTCGCAGTTGATCTCGTGCGGATCGCCGGTGACGTCGCTGATCTCCCCAGGTTCGATCCGCAGGTTGGCGAGTTGGGCGATCACGTAGACCGGGTCACCGCTGTTGAAGTCGGTCCCGATCGGGACCACGAAGGGCTCGCCGACCGGCTCCGGCGTGCCGTCTGACTGCAATCGCTGGAAGCTCGCCCAGAAGAAGGTCGGGGTGCCCACGATCGGATCCGGCGTCTGGGGGCCGAAGTCGAGAAGCGGGAACGGGAACGTGCCCTGGCCCTCCGACACGTCGCCCCAGATCTCCCACATCCACGGCGGCTCCTCTTCGTACTCCTCCCAGACCCGGCGGATCTGCAGCGTGATCTTGGCGCCGCCGTCCGGGTCGTCGAGGTCGTACCCGTCCATGCAGAACTGGATCAGCCATTCTTTGTCCGGGTCGTCGTCCAGCGGTGGCGGGTGCCGGAACCCGTCGGGTATCCGGTCGACCCGGCACGGGTCGAACCGCCGGATGCCGCCGTGTTCGTTGATGATCTCCCGCCAGGTGGGGGGTACGCAGTCGGCCGGGTTCGGCGCTTGGCATTCCCAGCCGCCGCGGGAGGCGCAACCGCCGCCGAACGCGGTCGAGGAGACGTAGGCGCTGCAGCTCGTGCCGCCGATGCTGTAGTACCCGGTGTTCTGCGTCTCGGCCTGCACCGTGGTGCACGGCTCGGACGAGCCCACGCCGCATGCCTGCGCCGGGGCCGGTACGGCGACCAGGATCACGAACGGCAGCGCGATCACCGCGAGTGCCGACACCAGCCTGCGGGTCATTGTCGGTCCTCTCCGCAGGCTGACTGCTGGTAACCGCGGGTCTGCTCTACGCGCCACTTGCCGGACTCCTTGACCAGATTCACGTTGTAGTCGATGTAGCCGTCGGCGGCCTTCTTTTTCACCGGCAGCCCAGTGCTGGCATCCAGCACCTGCGCCGACACCGCGGCCATGCAGATGTCCACGTTGGACCCCTTCACCCGCAGGACGCGCGCCTGTGACAGATTGTGCACAACCTGCCCCTTCCGCGCCAGCTCCGCGATGGTGTCCTGGAACTCCGACTCCGCCCGGCCGGTCATGAGCCTATCCAGCCGTCGGGTCACCTTGCCCCGGGCGTACGCCTCCCACAGCTCCTCGTAGAACCGGGCGGCGGTCTCCGCCTTCCGGTTGCCGGAGTACTCTCCGCGGTCGATCACCTCCGGCGGGCGATTACCCCCGCCACCCTGTGCGGCGTCCGGAAGGTCCGGCGTGACCGAATCCGGCGTCGCGCCGCCCTGGGCCGCGACCTCTCCGCCGGAGTCGCCGCCGATCAGCCCGCAGCCGCCGAGCACCAGCACGGCCGCGATCCCCAGCGCGCCCGTGCATGCCTCGAGGCGGCGCATCAGGGGCCGTTCCCCGGAGGATCATCTGGCCCCTGGCGTGGACGGCAGTTGTCCCTGCGTGGTCGTTCCCCTACGTCGCACTCGGGCGGTTTGCCGTCGACCCAGAGCAGTCCGTTCGGGCACTGCGCGTAAATCGGCTGCTCGCCTCGCGCCTCCTCGACCTCGTCATCGCTGTTGAACGGCTCCTGCGGGCAGACCGGCAACGGGTCGCAGCCGAGCACGCGGCGAGGCACGACGTCTTCAGGAAAGGTGTAGAAGAACGGGTGCAGCTCGGGTGGTGCATCCGGCCACGGCGTTCCACTGCCACACTCGTTGTCGGGGTCCGCGGTGGGGATGCGGCCGATCCGGATGTCGTCGTTCTCCAGCACGGTGGTGTCCACGCCGCCGCCCCGGGAGCCGTCGCCGGGCTCGAGGATGCCGATCTCCGCGACCGCGGACGCGTTCGTGGTCGCGGTCATGGTCTCGGACGTGATGCCGGGGATGATGCCGAGCAGTCCCGGCTGGATGCTGGTGGTGATGGCGACCTCGACCTCGCCGGTCGCCGCGTTGACGATCCTGGCCGTGCAGTCGGTCACCCGGTCGTCCTGCTGCAGGATCTCGGCGCAGTACGCGTCAACGTCGGCGGCGGCCATCCCGGTGTCGAGCTCCGGCTCGCCGGTGTCGAAGTTCATCGCCTGGCCCATCACCCGGGCGCCCTCCTCGGCGTACGCCTGACCGGTCGACCGCGCATTGAGGAAGCGCGCTCCGTCGATCACCAGACCGCCGAGGAAGAACAGCACGACGATCATCGCGGCGGTCGCCGGTGCCAGCGAGCCGCGCTCGCCGCGTCTTGGAGTCCCGAACACGACCATCAGTAAACCCCCCGGTTGGGGTCAAGGCGACTGGTGAAGGACTTCGTGATCTCGTGATCGCTCAGGCCGGGCAGCATCAGGTCGGAGTACGACACAGTGCAGGTGTAGGTCACGGTGATGAAGGCGCCGCGGACGAAGGCCTCGACCCCGCTCGCGCCCTCGAATCTCACCGACGGTTCCAGCGTGTCGCCGCACGAGTCGGGGAGCTGGGCGGCGGCCTGGTCCCGTACGCTCTGGATGGCCCCGGTCATCGCCGGCTCGCTGCGGGCCTGGGTGGCCGTACGCGCGGAGTCGCGGGCCGCCTGCTCCACCAGCCCGCTGACCTGGCCGAAACGACCGAACGCCATGAACAAGAAGAACAACATCAGCATGATCGGCGCGATGATGGTCAGCTCGAGGGCCAGCGACCCCCGCTCCCGCCGCGATCTCCCGAGCCGGCTCATGGATGCCCCCTCACTGTCCCAGGTCCGGCTCGAAGCGCTCGACCTCGCCCGAGGCCTCGCGTGTGACCGAGAGATCGTACAGCGGTCCGAGCAGGCTCAACGCATCCCCGCTGACCGTCACCGTGACCCGCTGCGGCCGGTAGTCGACGGCGACGCCCTCGGAGCCGCCCTTGAGTGAGAAGGTGGTCTGGCCGACGGCGCTGACGTACTCCTCGACGTACGCGCGAATCCTGGCCTCGCCCCCCACCCGTTCGTACTCTTCCCGGTTGAGTAGCCGGACGTCCGCGACTCCCTCACGCGCCGCCGACACCGCGACGTTGCTCGCGTAGAAGTACAGCGCGGACTGGATGACCAGGAAGATGAGTGCCAGGAAGAAGGGCGCGACGAGCGAGAGCTCGAGCGCACTCGCGCCACGCTCCGTACGTTCGCCTCGACTGCGCACGGTCCTAGCGCGCGATCAGCAGACCGCGCCGGTGCAGTTCTCGAGCCGGCCGGACTGCTCGGTCACCTTCTGGTACACGGCGTTGCCGATGAAGACTGCCGCGAGTACCAGGATGGCGGAGATGATCGCCCACTCCAGCGCGGATGCACCGAGGTCCTTGCCTTCGGTGCGCTTCGCCGCGTCCATGCGACCGCGGGCGATCCACCACATCGTCCGCGCTGCCATCAACTGCGTCATGCGAGGGGCCTCCCGAGCCTCGACGGTGTGCGGTTCGTTCCGTCACACCCGTGTGGTCCGCCTTCCTTACGTATGACGAGACGGACCGGTAGCGATTTTATGACTCCGCATCGCATCATGACATGATCGCCACCGTCGCGGGGTATGCGAGAAACAGCAGGAATGCCGCACACAGCATCAATTGGGCCACGAGCATCGACTGTGACCGCTCCCCCGCCTTTCCCTCGACGTTGGCCAGTTCCTTGCGGCGCAGGCTCTCGGCGCGCGCCATCAGCGAGGCGCGGATCTTCGCGCCCTCGTCGCCGGCGAGGGCGAGGGCGGACGCGAGATCCCGCAACTCCTCGATATCGAGCTCCAGACCGAGCCGCGCGATCCCTTCCCATGGGGTGATCCCGACCAGCCGCGCGTTGCTCAGGGACTGCCGGATCCGCGCCATGGCCCAGTGGTCGCCGATCGTGGACGCGGTCATCAGCGCCTCGGGGAGACCGCGTCCGCCGGAGAGGTTCATCGCGACCAGGTCGAGGAAGGAGCCCACGACATGCCGGAAGTCCCGGCGCAGCGCCTCGGCCTGGGAGTGCAGCCGGAGGTCCGGTACGTAGAAGCCGAACAGCGCCGCGAAGATGCCCACGATCACGCTGGACATGGACCCCTGGCCGATCAGCAGCAGCACCACCGGCGTGGCCACGAACGCGGCCAGCCCAATCAGCACCTTGGTGGCCAGATGGCTGCCGAACGAGCGGTTCAGCACCGCCAGGTCGGACCGGATCCGGGTGAGCTTCCAGCCATGAGCGGCCGCCTCGGCCTCGAGTCGCGCTCCCAGTCCGGAGTGCACGCGCCCGAACGAGTCCAGCGGCGACGAGTCGGCCTCGCTCCGCGTGGCCGGGACCTGGCCCCTCCGGCCGGCGTCGATTCGGGCCAGCGTCGCCGCGACACCGGGCTCGGACCGCCAGAACATGCGGACGAGCAGGAAAAGCCCGAAGCCGGCGACACCGCCGAAGAGGATCGCGGCCGTCATCGGGTCATCTCCACGGTCTCGGCGGCCACGTCGGCCTCCTGGTGCCGCTTGCTCTGCACCAGGAACCGCTCGGGCACCTCCACCCCGGCCAGCCTCCGCAGCCACATGATCCCGGCGGCGAAGATCCCGATGCACACCATCAGCATGAGCTGGCCGTTCGCGGTGTCGTACGGCTCCAGGTACCTCTCGTTGAACAGGACGAGGAGCGCCGCGACACCCAGCGTGATCCCCACGACGACCTGCACGCTGCGGCGGGTGCTGCGGCGCTCGGCCTCCACCTTGCGGCGAAGGTCGAGCTCCTCGCGCGCGGACTCGGCCAGCGACGACAGCACCTCGCGCAGGCCGGGTCCACGAAGCCTGGCGTTGAGGACCAGCGCAGCGACGATAAGGTCGGCCGACGCGTCGTCCAGGTCGTCGGCGAACTTCAGCATCGCCTCGTGCATCGGCTCGCGGATCCGCAGCCGGTCCACCAACAAGTTGAGGTGCGGACGGATGCTCGGCGAGGCGTTGATCGCGGTCGCCGGGATCGCCTGTTCGAGCCCCACCGCACCCGCGATGGTGTCGCGCAGCGCCTCCGTCCACGACGCGAGCCCGTCGAGGCGCTCGATCTGGGCGCGCTCGGCGGCGGCGCCGCCGAAGATTCGGTCCCAGAACGCCGCCAGCAGGCCGAGGGCCACGGCGAGCACCGGCCACTGGGTCGCGACCAGCACAACCAGACCCGCCGCACCTCCGAGCAGCAACCGCCGGGCGGACTCGCCGAGCGTCCTCTGGTAGTTGGACCACCCCCCCGGCCTGGCGGGGTCGCGTGGCGGCAGCCCGCGGATCGCGATGATCAGCAGCCAGACCCCGGCGCCCACCACGGCGCCGATCAGCATGATGAGGAGATAGTCCGGGGTCAGCATCAGGCCCACTGCCCGTGTACGAGCGGCCGGTACCCGGCCTCCTGCAGCTCCGCGATGGCCTGCATCGGCGCGTGCGGTACGGCCCGGCCGTCCGGCCCGGGTGCGAACACCTCGCCGGACAGGACCCGCTCGTCGATGCCGGTGACCTCGCGGATGCTCTCGACGATGCGCACCATGCCGCCTCCCTGGCTGTATTCATTGCGCTTGCGCATGAACACCACGAAGTCCAGTGAGCCCGCGATCAGCATGTGGGTGGCCTGGATCGGGAGCCGCTCGCGGGACTGGATCGCGTACGTGCTGATCCGGTTGAAGACCTCCATGGACGAGTTCGCGTGAATCGTCGACAGCGAGCCGTCGTTGCCCTGGCTCATGGCGTTGAGCATGGTGACGATCTCGTCGCCCAGGACCTCACCCACGATGACCCGGCTCGGGTTCATCCGCAGCGAGCGGCGTACCAGGTCGGACATCGAGACCCCGCCCACGCCCTCGGAGTTAGGCAGTCGCTCCTCGAAGGAGACGACGTTCGGGTGCAGATCCGGGAACTCACCGAGGCCCACCTCGAGCGCTCGCTCCACGGTCACCAGGCGCTCCACGGGCGGGATCTCGTTGGCCAGCGCGCGCAGGAGCGTGGTCTTCCCGGCGTTGGTCGCCCCGGCGATCATGAGGTTCTTGCGGGCTGTCACCGCCGCGCGCAGGAACTCCGCGATCTCCGGGGTCATCGTGCCGTTGGCGACCAGGTCGGTGAGGAACACCTTGCCCATACGCGCCTTGCGGACCGACACCGACGGACGCGCGCATACGCCCATCACGGCCGAGAGTCTCGATCCGTCGGGCAACCGCAGGTCCAATTGCGGGTTGGCGGAGTCGAACGGGCGGCTGGAGAGACCGGCGTGTGACGCCAGGACCTGGATCAGGTCGACCAGCTCCTCGTCGGACTCGGCGACCGGCGGGTGCACCACCTCGCGACCGTCGCCGTACTGCACGAACACCTGGTCGCAGCCGTTGATGTCGATGTTCTCGACCTCGGGGTCGTCGATCAGCGGCTGCAGGCGTCCGACCCCGAACAGCGCGGAGTGGACCGCGGTGGCGAGTGCGGCCTCGTCGTCCGAGCTGGCCGGTGTGCGCCCGGAGGCGATCTCGGTACGGGCGTGGTCCTCGAGTACCTGCACGATCAGCGATCGCGCGAACTCCCGCTCGTCCTCGACGGTCATCGCGGGGTAGCCGTTGACCTGGTCGCGGCGGCGTTGCTCGTTGAGTCGGTCGGCGACCTGCACGCGTAGCTGGCGTACGAGTTCGTGATCAGTCATGTCTCACCCCCTGCTGGTCGTCCTCCGGTGATGCCGCGTGGTAGTAGTGTCTCGGCTCGGTCGGCGGTCCGGCCTCGTCATGCTCCGGCGGCGGCGGAGGCGGCGGCGGCGGAGGCACGGAGTCCGCCGGCTGCCCGGCCGGCCGGCCCTCGGACTCGGCGAGATGCGGCTGCTGCCATGGTTGCGGCTCGACCTGCATGTGCCACTCCCCCTCCGCTTCCTGCTGCGGCCATGCGTCGTACGGCTGGTCGGCGGGCACGAAGAACGGCGCTACCGCCCGCGAGAGATCACCGGCGACCTGGCGGGCCGACCTGACCAGCGCCGTACGATCCGGGCGGCCGGTCACCGCGCCGGCGAAGATCTGGGCGCCCTGCGGATCCCACGCCAGCACCCACTTGTAGGAGATCGGAACGTCCATCTGGTCGAGGGCGGCGAACACCTCTCGGACGGCCTCCCGCTTCTTCTTCGGGTCGGCGACCACCATGACGGCGATCGGCACACCGTGCGGGTTCGCCGGGTCGAGATCGCGGGCGAGGACGTTGATGCGCTCGCGGAGGTGGACGACGCTGGAGGGCTCGGTGTCGCAGACCATCACCAGCAGCCGGGCGGAGCGCATGAGCGCGTTCTGCGGAGTCTGCGCGCCGCAGCGTCCCAGGTCCGCGAGCACGTCGTACCCCTGCAGGCCGTCGAAGATCGATCCCAGCTGCGGCCACATGTTGCCGATTCCGGCTGCCTGCTCGGGTACCCGGAGGCCGACGAGGACGTCCAGGCCGCCGATCACCTGCTGGGTGTGGCTGAGCAGCAGATCCGAGCGCAGCCCGCGACGGCCGGCCGCGGCGAGGGTGACGAGTCCGCGGTCGGCGTCGAGCACGCCGCCGTCGAGCGCGGGCATGCGGATGGCGATATCGCTGCCTGCGGTGTCGCACTCGGCGACCACGACCGGCCGGGGCCACAACGCGCCGATGGCCAGGGCCGCGGTGGTCGCACCGGGTGATCCCTTGGACGAGGCGAACGCGACCAGCGCCATCAGCGTGCGCCCGCGTTCCCGCGATCCGACGACACCTCTGCGTCCTCGGAGTCCTCGGGCGATGTGACGGTCAGGATCGCCGTACCGCTGCCGCTCGCACCGGCCACCGCCGACGTGTCGTTCGCCCGGACGAGCAGGGTGACGTGCAGGCCCTGGGTGGCTCCGGTCACCCCACCTTGGGAGTTCGCTCCGGCGGAGCCGACGTCGATCACGACGCCGGTGCCGGCGAGGGAGGCCGCAGCGCCCTGGTCCTCGGCGGACCAGATCTGCACTTGGTCGTTGATCGCCAGCCCGGTGGGCGCCTGCTCGGGCGTCAGGACCATGCCGACCTTCTCATAGCCTGACGGGAACGGATCGCTCTTGGCGAACATCGAGCGGGTCGCGAGGGTTCCGGCCGGGTAGTTGCCGGTCGACATCATGCCGATCATCCCGGACGCCTCCTCGACGGTCATGACCTCGGGCGCGGCGACAGGCCCCGCGGACTCCACCTCGTCGAGCGTCATCGGCACCCGGCGGAGGTCGCCCTGCTCGATGACTTGGCCGCGGCCCAGCTCCACGCCGAGGTAGGCGTACTCCGTGCGGTCGGCCAGGCGCAGCGCCATCAGGCCCGCCGCGGCCGCACCGCCGACGATAAGAAGCACCGCGAGTACGGCGAGGAGGGGCCGTCGCTCGCGGTTGGAGGGAAGCCGTGATCCCGTCCCCACCCCGCGAGCGTTGCGTCTGCGGGCGGGAGCTTCGGTCGATGCCATGAGTACCCCAAGGGTGAGAACAATCAAACATCCGCTGGCTGTGACGGAGGGTCACATATCCAAGGACACGATATGCGGTTTGTCCACAAGTGAACAGCGCGGGCCTGGACCGTCACCACGGGTGGTCGTAGGCTCCGGGAGCGGACCCGATCCAGGATGAGCCGTCGGTGACCCCCTCGTGGTCTAACGTCTCATGCACGACGTCGTGCCGAACCCCGGCACGTGAACGAATATGTGAAGGAGTTCGACATGCCCGCAGAGTTCCTTGGGATGAGCATCCCTGAGGCCGAAGCTCTGGAGAGCCGCCTCGACCAGGCGCAGCAGGCCATCAACGGCGAACGCACCCAGACCGTCAGCCAGGCCGAGAGCACCGGCTGGACCGGCGCCAACCGGGACCGGTTCATGGAGGCGATGGATCAGCTCGGTGGCTCCATCCAGGGCTGCGAGAACGCTCTGGCCGAGGCTCGCCAAGCGGTGCAGCGGCAGAAGGAAGCCATCATCCAGGTCACCGGCGGCTGAAGCCCCGGATCTCTTCAGGGGGCGGCCGGTCCGGCTCGATCGGCCGCCCTTTGTCATGCCCGGCAGCGAGAACCGTCTGCGCGTTGTGGGTCTGGAAACGGTGGTCGATATGCCCGTCTGGGCCCCGTCTGTGGGTATTGGGTCGGAGGACGGTGGCGGATCTGGGGCCACCTCGCGCCATTGCGTTAGCGGCGCGACCCGCCTATTCGCGCGGGACCGCCCGTGGATTCGGGGAGTCCAGGTCGGCCGCGACCTGGATCGACTCGTGACGCCCGGTCCTGACCATGAAGCCACGGCCGACCGGCATCCCGCCCGCCGTGCTGCGCGGTAGCCGCAGGCCGAAGATCTCGCCGTCGGTGTGTGACAACGGGTTCAGCAGTACGCCGGCGCGGTTCTTCTTGATCGCGACGACGGGCCCGCGGTACATCGAGGCCAGCTCGTCGGTCGTGCCCGCCGCCACGACCAGGTTGCCGGTGTCTCGCACCCGGCGTACCCGCTCGTTGATCAGGTCGACCAGCCCGCCGTCCTGGCCGAGCAGCTCGAGATCGTCTATCACCAGGGCGTTCGGGGCGGGCAGCGATGTCACGGCCTTGCGCATCTCTTCGGGGTCGGCGTCGGCCCCGTACACCGCGGTCACTCCCCTGGTACCCGTCAGGTCCCGCAGCGGGCTGCGCCGCGGGACGATCACCACGACCCGCCATTTCTGCGAGACCATGGACCGGATTATGGTCATCAGAGTCGTACTCCTGCCCGACCGCGGCGGGCCGGTGACCAGCAGCGCCGGGCCGTGCTCGTAACCGTCGAACGCGCGGACCCCCAAGGTGTCGCCGCCGACGCCTACCAGGAACTCGGTCTTCTGCAGGCGCGTCTCCGCAAGCTCGAGCGCGTCCGCGACGGTGATCGAGGCGGGCAGCGGATCCACCCGGAACGGCCGCCTGGCCGGCTCGATGTCATGCAGCGCGGGCGCGTGCTGTGCGATTCGCTGTAGCTCGGCGACCTGCGCCGTACCGTCGTCGTCCTCCGTCAGCAACGCGACCTGGGTCTCCCGCAGCCCCGCGGCCCGGAACCCGCGACCGGGCGGGTAGTGCTCGGGAACCTCCTTCTTCGGCAACCCGATGACGGTGACGTCCTGCGGATCGGTCAGACGAAGCACCAGCTTGTCCTCGAACAACGTCGAGACGCGGCCCATCAGACCGGTGCGGTCGACGGTCGCCACGACCTTGACGCCGACGCCGGCGCCCTCCTGGAGGATCTGCATCCAGGCGTCGATCAACCTTCCGGAGTCGACCATGTCGTACGCCGCGACGAACCCTTCCCAGCGGTCGAGGAGCACGAGAAGGTACGGGAGCCGCTCCTCCGGCGGGCTGGCCGCCCGCTGCTCGCGGATATCCGAAAATCCCTTCATGGCAAGGCTTTGCTGCCGCTGCGCGATCTCCGCCTGAAGGCGCGCCGTGAGCCGGGTGAGCCGGTCGGTCTGTTCCCGGCTGACCACGGCGCCGGTGTGCGGCAGGCTCACCAGCGGCAGGAGCGCGTTGTTGCCGCAGTCGAAGCCGTAGACGTGCACGTCCCGCGGGTCGACGAGCCGCCCGACCGCGCCCGCGACGGCCCGCAGCGCCGACGACCGGCCGGACCGCGGGGCTCCCACCACGGCGAGGTGCCCGCCGGAGCTCAGGTCGAGGGTCGCCACCTCGCGGGACTGCTCGCTGGGTACGTCGGCCATCCCGAACGGGATCGGCGGAACCACGCCGTTCCGGGACGGCTCAGGCAGCTCCATGTCGTCCAGCGTCACGATGTCGGGCAGCGGCGGAAGCCACGGGCTCGGCGGCGTGTCGATCTCGGTGAGCCGCTGCGTCTCCTGAAGCGCCGTGACGAGGGTCGCCAGGTCGGTCGGCACGGAGGCGTCGTCCTCGGCCTGGCCACCGCCGAGCTGGACCGGTCGGGCCAGGTCGGACCACCGCAGTGGCTTGACGTTGATCGCGGCGTCCACCACGCCCGGTGGCTTGCCTCCGACCCGGGCGGTCTGGAACGGGATCAGCGACGTGTGCCCGAGCCGGGCGAAGGCCCGGCCGGGCGTCGACTTCCCGATGTACGCGGAGTCCGGCGCCTCGATGACGTCCTTGCTGTCCTCGACGTCGGTCACCCGCAGGGCGATTCGCAGGTTGGTGTTCGCCTTGATGTCGGCGGTGACGACGCCGGCCGGGCGCTGGGTGGCCAGGATGAGGTGTACGCCGAGGGAGCGCCCCCGACGGGCGATGTCGACGATGCCTGTCACGAAGTCGGGTAGCTCGGTCACCATCGCGGCGAACTCGTCGATGACGATCAGCAGCCGGGGCATCGGCTCGTCGCCGGGCCCCATGCCCGCGAGGTAGTCCTCGATGTCCTTCGCGTTGGCCTGCTTGAGCTGGTGCTCCCGCCGGTGGAGCTCGGCGGCCAGAGACTGCAGGGCCCGGGTCGTGAGATGGCCGTCGAGGTCGGTGACCATTCCGACGGTGTGCGGTAGGTGGTTGCAGTCCTTGAACGCGGCGCCGCCCTTGTAGTCCACAAGCACGAACGTCATCTCGTCCGGCCGGTTCCCCACCGCCAGCGAGGCGATGATGGTCTGGAGTAGTTCGGACTTGCCCGCGCCCGTCGTACCCGCGAGCAGGCCGTGCGGACCATCACGCACCATGTCGATCGCGAACGGACCCTCTGCTCCCTCGCCGAGGACCGCCTGCGTGGTGCGCCCGCCGCGGGTCCAGATCTGCGCGAGCCGCTCCGGGTCGGGGGGATCCAGGCTGAGCACGTTGAGCAGCCGGCTCGAGCCGGGCAGGGCAAGGCCGGCGTCGTCACCGGAGACGTCCCGGATCGGCGACAGCGAACGCGCCAGCCGCTCACACCACGCGATCGACACCAGGTCCGGGCGCAGGCCGTCGACGGTCTTCTCCGACATCCGCCGCAGCCGCAGCCACGGACCGTGGCTGGTCACCACGGCCATGGCCTCGTCGGGGAGCTGGCGCTCGTCGGCGTCGAGGCAGATGAAGTACACCCCGACGGCCGGGCCCTCCTTGAGCAGGCTCACGACGCCGGGGAGCAGCCGGAGCCTGCGGGCGCCGTCCATCAGCACGACGACCTGCTCACCGACCGGACCCGCCGGACGGCCGGTGAGGGGGTTCCCGGACGCCTTGGCCCGGGTCTCCACGAGCCGGCTCAGCTCGGCGATCCGTTTCATGGTGGTCTCGTCGTCGCTGCCGATCGACGACACATACGCCGCGTCGTCCTCTCCCCGGCTGTGCGGAAGCCAGCGGACCCAGTTCCAGTGTGGTTCGGCGTCCGGGGGGCACAGCACGCTCAGCCGCAGGTCCGCCGGGCTGTGTAACGCCGCGAGCTGGGCGAGCATCCAGCCGCCGATCTGGCGGGCGAAATCCCCCGCACCGGCCAGGCCGACCACTCCGGTGTTGGGCAGCAGGATGGAGGCCGGGACGTCCGGTGCAGACCACTCGACCTTGCGCTGATGGTCCTCCCGCGAGGAGTCATCGAGCTCGACCTCGCTGGGGAGGTCGCCGCTGCCGATCCGCACCTCGAGCCAGTCGGGATCACTTGGCCGGCGTTCCCACAGCCGTGCCCGGGGACCGGTGGCGAGGAGCAACAACGCGGCTGGGTCGGGCAGGTCGCGCCGTCTCGCCGCGCGCTCGATCCACAGTGCGCGCCGGGCGTCGCGCTCGACCGCCTTCGTGCGCTCGACCCACTTCTTCATGTCGTCCCGGTAGCGGTGCTTGCCCTGCTTCTTGTTGTTGAAGTAGTTGCTCATGTACATCAACGGCCCCATCAGGCCGAAGATCAGGAAGAACCACCGCTGGAAGATCGTCGCGATGAGGACCGCACCGACCGGCGGGATAATCAGCATCATCAGCGGGAAGGCTTGCCGGGACGGCTTGTCGGGCTTCCGCGGCAGCTTGAACTCGGTCTGCCGCTTGGGCGGCAGCAGCCGCGGCGGCCGGTTGAAGTCGAGGGTCACCCCTTCAGGGCTGCTCGACAGCGACGCGTCGGGCGGCTGCACGGGCGCGAGGCTCATGAGGACCGTGCCCACCGTCACGACGCCGCCGGGCAGCCAGCGGTCGGTCTGATCCAAAGGCTTGCGGTCGAGCTCGATCAGGGCGGGCTCGGTGCCCGGATCGAGAACGTGGGTCTTATCGGCCTCGCCAGTCTCCGTGGGTACGACGACCGGTCCGGACTCCTCGTCGGCCGGGCGATAGAGCCCATGGAGCCCGATCGCCTGGGGCGCCGGCCGGAGCGTCACGTCGCCGCTCGGTGCGACATCGACGTACGCCGCGGTCGGCGGCAGATGGGCGTCGGCCAGCCGGATCGCGGCGTTCGGATCGGATCCGATCGCGAAGCTGCCGATGCCCAGCCGGTGGACGTCCCCCGCGCCCGGGCCGCCCACGACGCGGATCTCCACGAGCCCCTCCGGCTCGGGCGGTGGGCAGCCGCGCGGATCGCCGAGGCTCACCACGACCCCTTCGCGGATCGGCGAGTCCACCAGCTGCTGCATCGGGTCCAGCCGCTCGCCGTTCACGAACATCGGTTTGGTCCCCCCGTTGCCACTGACACCCCCGCGCGCGGCGAGTGTGCTGTGGAGGTCGACCACCGTCCCCGAGGACGCCGCGGACGCCTGGGCGGGTGCGGCCTGTTCGAACAACGCCTCCAGCTTCGGCGCCGCCTGGCCCACGGTCACCTCCGGATCGGAGTCCAGTACGACGTCGCAGAGGGCGTCGCGCTCCGGATCGACCACGGTGAGCATGACGCGCATAGGCGCTCCTTCGAGGTCCGCGTCTTTACCGTGTAGAGCTTACGAGACCTCGGTCGAATCGTCCGCGGCCGGCCACGGTGTGTAGGCGCCGATGACCCTTCCCCTCGATAGGCTGCGTCGAACGCGCGTGAGTAGACGGGAGCGGGCATGCTTGGTTACTCGGTGGAAACCCACGGACCCTGCGTGAAGAGGCGACGCAGGTCGAGTCCGTGGGCGACGACTGCGAGTCGGCCGGTGACGCCGTGTGGCGCGAGAGCCGGAACGCCGCCCAGGTGGTGCGGTACGGCGGCTTCGAGCTGAGGCCGATGGCCGACGGTGGACCGGCCGTGTCCTCGACCCACAGCCAGGGCATCGCTCCTGGCGGTTGCTACCCGCCGAGCGACTGGGCACCCCCGCTGCCACGTCCGTCCGAGGCGGAGGAGCAGCTCGCGGAGGCACTGGAGCGGTTCGCGGACGCCCGGGAGCGTCTCGGCGACACCCTGGAAACCTCGCTTCGTGACCAGGCGGAGGAGCTCCGGCAGGGCGCAGAGGACCTGGAGAACTGGGATCGTCCCCCGATCTGCTGGCCGCCGTACCCTCCCCCGACCAGCCCGGAGTTCCCCCCGGCGTACTGGCGAGACCAGTTCCCGAGGACGCTCACGACGGCACCTGACGTCGCGCAGGCGAGGGAGGCGACCGATGCCGACGCCTGACGACGACCACCTCTCGCTGTACTACCCAGGACCACCGTCCGACCGCGCGGAGCGGGCCGAGGAGATCCGCAACCTGGCGCGGAACCTCGGCGAGATCGCGGCCGACGTCGAGCAGCAGGCCGACCGTTACGCCCGATCCGCCGAACGGGTCGAGCAGGACTGGCATGGGCCCCGAGCCACCACCTGGCTGCTGGGCGCCCGTTTCACCGCGGGCAGGCTGCGGAGGTACGCACAGGCGGTGGAGGACTGCGCGCACGAGCTGCGCAACTACGCCCACCTGCTGGACGGGCCGGTGTTCACCCCACCGGTCTATGGCCGGGCCGACTCGAGCCAGGGCATTGCGCCCGGCGGATGCTACCCGGACGGGACTGGGAGCATCGAGTCCGAGACAATGCGCATCGCCGAGCGGATCTCCTGGCTGGCGTACGACATCATGGCGTGGGGACCGATCTGCATCCCGCCCGTGATGTGGCCTCAGCGCTCGATTCCGTTCCAACCCGCTCCGGAATCAGCAGAGGTGCGCCCTGCCGAGGACATGACCTGCCGGACCAGCGCGGCGCACCGCATCGTCGGCTTCGTTCCCTCGGCAGACGGCTGAGCCGGTGCCGATGACACCGGCTACGGCAGCCGAGTCCCTCGCCGCTGCTCGGAGCGTGTTGGACGAGCGGCTGGGCGTGGCCGAGGAGTGTGAGCTCCTCACCCTCCAGGACGCCGAGCTGGCCATCTTCGACGGCCTGAACCGGCATCATGCGGCGCCGCTGCGGACCGTGAGCGCCCTCGACGAGCAGGCGAGGGAGGAGGCGCTCGGCGCGGCGTTCGGCCGGCTGCTGGAGCGCGACCTGGTCCGGCACGAGACCGTCGACGGCCAGGCCGAGCTGCACATCGCCCAGCCGCTGGCCTCCTTGCTTGTGCTGCGCTCCGCGGCGCCGCAGGTGACGCTGCTGGAGCGGCGGGACGCCGACCAGCCGGCATTCCGCGCGCTCTACCACCATGGAGAGCTCGTGGTAGACGAATCGGTCGACCACGAGGGCACGCATCGGGTGCAGCTCCGCCGGACCGCGACGCTGGCTCCGGTCCTGGCCGCCTGGCTGGCGCCCAGCGAGATCCGGTCGGTCTCCGGGGATTCGGTCGTGGTGCGGCCCGGGGACGACGGCTGGGACCAGCTGGCGACGGCTACCGTGCTGGCTCGGTGGTGAAGGTAGCGCAGACCGCAGACGGGGTGGCCGAGGACCGGCTCGGCGCATGCCGCCTCGACGACCGGACCATCGTCACGCGCCTGTCCGACGATCCCTCCCGACCGGATGCCGTCATAGCTCACGACGTCGACCGCATCGCCTTGGTCGGTGAGCTCGAATCCTTCCTCACGGGTGCGGCCGAACGCTGACCGTGCAATGGTCCGCCGCCTCGATCCGGTCGTTGGTGGGTTTAGTTGCTGCCTCGGTCGAAGATGTCGGTGGAGCGTTCGGTGTAGACGGGGTCGAAGCTGCTGGCTGCGTATTGTTGGACGGCGGGGTCTTCGAGCCATTGGTGGTAGGCCTGGAGTGCTTCGGGTCCGCTGGCGACGATTTCGTCGTAGGGCAGGGGTTGGTTGTTGCTGTCGGTGAATTCTGCTCCGGGTGATTCGTAGTCGGCGGGGTTGCCGTCGTAGGTGAGGCCGTCGACTTCGACTGGTGGGTGGTTGGTGTTGTCGCCGGGGTTGTTGAAGGGGAGTTCGTTGACGTTGTTGTCGACGGCTTGGCGCCAGCGGTCGGAGTAGTTGTTGGCCCAGTCCGTGTCGGCTTCGGGGACGGGTTGTTCGTGGCCGAGGAACTCTTTGAGGATGGTTTTGGTGGCGTCTTGGCCGAGTTGGGTGAGGAGTGGGGCGGGGTTGCCGGTGGCGAGGGAGGTGCCGCCGGCGAACAGGTAGTTGACTGCGGTGTCGACTCCGCTGTTGACCTGGTTGTCCCAGTCCTCGTTCTCTTGGATGACGTCGGCGCGGGTTTCCTGGAAGTTGTTGACGAACCAGGTCTCCAGGTGGTGTGCCTGGGCGAGCTCGAATCGGCTTGACTCGCTGAAGCGGATGCCGGTCTGTTCTGATTGGTTTTCGTCGATCATGGTCTGTACGTCGTTTTCGAACACCACCGACAGCTCGCCGGCGGTCTCGCCGTGGCGCATCGATTCCTGGATGAACGCCGACCAGACGTCGGCCGGGGCTTCCAGCCCGTCGCGCTGGTCGGTCATCTCCTCGAACAGCTCCGGAGTCGCCGACGTCACCGAGTCGTACATGTCCTGCTTGAAATGCATGATGATGTCGCCGTACGCCGCCTGGATCTCCGCGTTGACGTGCGTGTCCTGGTTCTCGAACTTCCACTCCAGCAGGTTCCGGGTGTTCTCGTGCGCCAGGTTGTTGACGTTGGGGTTGTCCAGCTGCATCAGGTAGTACTCACGATCGGCCTCGATCGTCGCCGCCCGGATGAAGTTCGCGATGTTCTCCTGCCACTCCGACTCGCTGGCATATCCATTGCCGTGATGCGAGTCCCCGACACCCATCTGGTTGATCTCGTCGAAGTTGGAGCTGTAGAACTCCGCTGACGCGATCGCATTGCGGGAGATGCCGTCGAGGATTCGGGTGCGTCCCTCCCATGGCTGCATGTCGGTGGTCTGGCCGTGCAGCGCCACGTCGCCGATCGTCTGCAACGCGTCGGTGTTCCACTCGCCGTACTGCATGAGGTCGGCCATCAGGCTCATGTTCATGCCGGCCTGCGTGTAGTTCGGGCAGAAGTCCTCCAAGAACTCCTCGGTCAGGACGCCCTGGTGGCTGGCGGCGGCCATGATGTAGCCCGAGAGCACGTTGCGGCGGCGCATCTCGTCTTCATCATCGAGGATCTCGTAGTTGCCGTGCTCCGAGAACATGTACGCCGCCCGTTGCGGGCCGAGCGTCTCCACGAATGCCCCACTGACCTCGCGGTCCTGCGACCACCTGTCGAGCATGTCCCAGACCCATTGCGGTGCCGCACCGTCGTCACCGACGTTCTCGGTGAGTTCCTCGCCGAGGCGTCGCCTGGTGGCCGCGGACGTGTCGCTGCTGACGTCATACTCGACGGTGCCGTCGAATCCCTCGTCCTGCATGATCGTTCGGGCGAGGTCGACGCGGGCCTGCAGGCCGGGTACCCGGCCGCGGACCCACTCCGCGATGCCGCTGAGGTCGCCGATCGGGCTGGACGAGAACGGCGGCTGCCGGCAGGCGTTGCTGGCCGAGGTCTTGGCACCCTCGATGTTGCTCGCGAGACTGTTCAGGTCACTGATCACCTGATCCATGTCCGAACAGTCGATACTCACAGTGGTCATGGTCTGGGTTTGTCCTCGCTCGGGTACGGCGCAGGAGGAGCCTAGCCGTCGAACGGGTCACCGCGGCCGCGGAAGCGTCCCGCACCGCGCGCGATGCGCGCCCCGTGACCCGACGCTGTGTAAGACTGGTTGCGATATGAGTCACGGAACGAAGCGCATAGCGCCCGCGGCCGTCGCGGTCATGTTGGCGACCGCCTGCGGTGCATCTGGGGCGGAGGGTGACGGCGACGGCGACGGCGACCAGCCCGCGGACATGCAGGTCGTGGCCGGCGGCAGTGCCGAAAGCCGCCTCCCGGGCTACGTCACCGACGTCGACGTCCGCGACGGAATGATGGCGGTCATCGGTCTACGCGACGGCGAGACGTCGGTGCTGTGGCAGGTGAACGACGGCCAGCTCGAGGAGACCCCCCTGCCGGGGATGGAGTCGATGACCGACGTGGCGGTCGCCCCCGACGGCTCGGTGATGGTGGTGGACGCCTCGGGTATCTGGCGGGTGTCCGGATCGGATGCGCAACTGGAGATCGCCGACGACGACGCACAAGACACGGCCGTCCGGACCGAGAACGGCGACATCCGCGCGGTTGCGGTCGACGGCGAGGGGAGGCTGCTGTGGACCGTGGTCGGCAGCGAGGACCGCACCACGCAGGCCGATGCGCATGCCAAGTCACGCCACCCGATCGTCGTACACCGGCTGGACGGCGATCAGGTCGACACGGTGGCGGGCTCTGACCGGCCGGCCTCCAACTCCGACGAAGAGCTCTTCGATCGGCAGCAGGACCCGCCGGCGGGTACACCGGCGCGAGGCTTCGCGATGGTCTCCCCCGGTCCGGATCTCGACCTTGCCGCCGACTCGGCGGGTGTCTACCTGCTGGCCAGCAGCTACGTCCTGACGGTCTCGCCCGACGGAAGCCTCTCGAAGCTCGCCGGTGGCGTCGACCGTGATGCTCCCGGGCGGCCGTTCACCGACGAAGGCGTGGCCCAAGAGCTGGGCATGGAGATCACCGAGCGCTCGGGGATCTCCGCGAGTGACGGACGAGTCGTGATCGCCGACTTCTCCTTCACCGGTGAGTTCGGTGACAACGCCGACTTCGCTTGGACCGGCGATTTCACGAACGTGCAGCAGCGGCTGATCGACAAGGTCATGGACGGCGCCGTGCACGACGCCGGAGCCGTGCTGGTCGAGGACGGCCACGCGACCACCGCCGCGGTGCACGCGAAGGCGGCCGCGATCGACGGAGACTGGTTGTACCTGGTCGGCCAAGTCGACGACGATCGCGACCAGGCCATCCTGGTGCGCACGCGGGTTCCCGACTGGCGGTAGAGCCTCGATCCGGTCGTTGGTGGGTTTAGTTGCTGCCTCGGTCGAAGATGTCGGTGGAGCGTTCGGTGTAGACGGGGTCGAAGCTGCTGGCTGCGTATTGTTGGACGGCGGGGTCTTCGAGCCATTGGTGGTAGGCCTGGAGTGCTTCGGGTCCGCTGGCGACGATTTCGTCGTAGGGCAGGGGTTGGTTGTTGCTGTCGGTGAATTCTGCTCCGGGTGATTCGTAGTCGGCGGGGTTGCCGTCGTAGGTGAGGCCGTCGACTTCGACTGGTGGGTGGTTGGTGTTGTCGCCGGGGTTGTTGAAGGGGAGTTCGTTGACGTTGTTGTCGACGGCTTGGCGCCAGCGGTCGGAGTAGTTGTTGGCCCAGTCCGTGTCGGCTTCGGGGACGGGTTGTTCGTGGCCGAGGAACTCTTTGAGGATGGTTTTGGTGGCGTCTTGGCCGAGTTGGGTGAGGAGTGGGGCGGGGTTGCCGGTGGCGAGGGAGGTGCCGCCGGCGAACAGGTAGTTGACTGCGGTGTCGACTCCGCTGTTGACCTGGTTGTCCCAGTCCTCGTTCTCTTGGATGACGTCGGCGCGGGTTTCCTGGAAGTTGTTGACGAACCAGGTCTCCAGGTGGTGTGCCTGGGCGAGCTCGAATCGGCTTGACTCGCTGAAGCGGATGCCGGTCTGTTCTGATTGGTTTTCGTCGATCATGGTCTGTACGTCGTTTTCGAACACCACCGACAGCTCGCCGGCGGTCTCGCCGTGGCGCATCGATTCCTGGATGAACGCCGACCAGACGTCGGCCGGGGCTTCCAGCCCGTCGCGCTGGTCGGTCATCTCCTCGAACAGCTCCGGAGTCGCCGACGTCACCGAGTCGTACATGTCCTGCTTGAAATGCATGATGATGTCGCCGTACGCCGCCTGG
>WHTJ01000019.1:40238-53196 GCA_009377795.1 Propionibacteriales bacterium
AGCCCGTCGCGCTGGTCGGTCATCTCCTCGAACAGCTCCGGAGTCGCCGACGTCACCGAGTCGTACATGTCCTGCTTGAAATGCATGATGATGTCGCCGTACGCCGCCTGGGTCTGGGTAGTCCGGTGATCGTCCGGATTCTCCGCCTGGTACTCCATGATCCGCAGCGTCAGATCCTGAGCGAGGTTGTTGACGTTGGGGTTGTCCAGCTGCATCAGGAAGTACTCACGATCGGCCTCGATCGTCGCCGATCGGAGGAAGTCGGCGTAGACGTCCGCGAGGTCGTCCCTCTCCGCCCACATGTTCGTCGTTCCCATGAGCGCGGCCGGCGACTGACTGCCCAGATTGTGGATCAGCTCGAAGTTCTCGTTGTAGAACTCCGCTGACGCGATCGGGTTACGCCCGATGCCCTGCAGGACCAGACCCTGGCCCTCCCAGTTGGCCATGCCGCCGGCGTCGGGATCGAAGGCGATCTCTCCGATCGTCTGCAACGCGTCCCCGTCCCAGTCGCCGTACTGCATCAGGTGCCCGAGGCTGATCAGGTCCGGGGGCCAATTGGTGTCGCCTTGGTGATTGAACTCCCGGACGAAGTCCTCGGTGATGGCGCCGTCGCGGCTGGCGCTGCCCATTAGATAGCTCAGCGTCACGAACCGGCTGTGATCCTGGCCCTCCAGGTCCAGCTCCATGCCGTCGAGGTCGCCGTTCTGCATGAGCTGTTGGGTCATCTGGGCCATTTCTTGTGGGCCCTGGGCGCGGACGAAGGAGCCGGACACGGTCTCGTCCTGCGACCACTCCTGGAGCATGTCCCAGACCCAATCCGGGGCCTCGCCGTCCTCGACGTCCTCGGCGAGCTCCTCACCGAGGAGCTGCTTGGTGTTGGTGACGTTGTCTGCGCCGTCGATCTCGTACGTGACCTCACCGTCGAAGTCGCCGTCGTTCATGAGCGCCCTGGCGAGGTCGACGCGGGCCTGCAGGCCGGGTACCCGGCCGCGTACCCACTCCGCGATGCCGGTCAGGTCGCCGATCGGGCTGGCCGAGCACGGCGGCTGCCGGCAGGCGTTGCTGGCCGAGGTCTGGGCACTGCCGATATTGCTCGCCAGACTGTTCAGCTTGCTGATTACCTGTTCCATATCCGAACAGTCGATGCTCACCGTCGTCATGGCCTACTGGTTCCTATCGTCCGGGATGGCGGTCAAGCGAAGGGACTCGCAAATCAGTACATGGGGGGGCCCACAGAGTGCTGCTGCGCCCGCGGGTCGTCCGGGCAAACCTTCGGCTCGCCTGCTTCGGCCGCGATCTCTGCATCGATGTTGCCGATCAAGGCGTCGAATTTGCCATTGATCTCACTGGTCTTGCCGTTCAGGTCGGACCGGAAGGCGTCTGCGGTCGAACTTTTCCACGTCGACGAGGTGGAGGCGATCGATGACGGTGTCGGTGACTCGGTGGCCTGACCCTGGGCCGACTCGACGGCGCTCCGCGCAGACTTCAGCGCCGCCAACCGCTGGTTCGGCACCTTCTCCGACTCTTCGCAGCTCACAAGAACTCCCTTCGGCAACCCGGAATCGCCACGCTCCACGAAGTCGGCTCGTAGCTGCGAGAGAGCTTAGTCGCCGAGGGGGTCACCGAGAGCGCAGATGCCCCTTCACGCCGACCCGTCGGGCGAACCGGAGGGCGCCGGCCGAGAGCCGGGATCGACTGACCGGTGCGGGCGCCGCTGCCGGCGTACCCGGGGCGGTGCGCCTGCCCTTGCCCTTCTGCTGGGCGACCTGGTCCAGGAGCTGGTCTCGCTCGATGCGCAGCTCGGCGAGCCGGGTGCCCATTCCGGCCAGCGCCTCGGTCGCCGCGGCCAGCAGGTCGGCCTCCGACGCGCCGTCCGGGTCGAAGTCCGCCGCGGACGGCTCGGCGGGCGGGAGCAGATCCGCGAGATCGCCGACCACGGTGACATCGAGCTCGCCCAGCTCCCGGATCATCCGTTCGGCCCGCGCACGCACCCAGGCGTGGCGCTCGGCGGGCAGAGCGAGCCGCGGCTCCGAGCCGGCCCGGGTTGCGAGGGTCTGCTTGGCCAATGCGTTCTTGAACCCCCAGCGGTAGCGTTGCCAGTCGAGATCAGGCACGTGCAGGTTGACCCGACGCATCAGCTCCGCCGACACCCCGCCGAGCGACTGGTTTTTCAAACCTATACTGCGAAACTCGCCGTCGCCGAGACCGAGGACCGAAGAGAACCGCCGCCAGACCTCATCCGGCTTCTTCGAGGCGGTGGGCACGGTCACCACGGACACCTGCGTCACCGGAGCGGCGTCGGACCATCTGCGGATGATGTCGGCCACGTCGTGATGGCGCCAGAACCGCCGGGTCAGTGCGCTCGTCTCCAGAGCGTCGGTGCACACGTGGGCGAGGAAGTCCTCCCATCCCATGGTCTGCCGGTTCTGGACCACCTCCTGCCAGTGTGAGGGCAGTTGGCGGGTGAGCTGCCGGGCAGTCAGGATCAGGTGCAGCTCGGCCGGCTCCAGAGAACGGGCCAGGCGCCGAATCTTACGCGGGCCCGCCTGGGCAAGAAGCTCCATCGAGATCACTGCGTCGCCGTCGTACCGGCCGATCTCCCTGGCCAGCTTCGACCACGCATGCTTCACGCCCGGTGGACGCCGTTCGTTCCCGATGAGGTCCCCGACGGCCTGCCGGTTGCGGACAGCACCCGACCACAGGACCTTCGACTCAGCGAGCCGCTCGGTGTTGCGGTCGAGCATCGCCTGGAGGTAGCTCGTGGCCGCCTTCATGGTGCCGACGTGCAGGTAGACCTTTTGCGCCATAGCCAGCGATGCTACCCAGCCGACCCGCGGTCGGTCTGTCCGGTGCGGGTCAGACGTTGAAGCCGAGGGCGCGGAGCATCTCCCGGCCGTCGTCGGTGATCTTGTCCGGGCCCCAGGGTGGCATCCAGACCCAGTTGATCCGGAAGTCGTTCACCAGCCCCTCGAGCGCCTGGCGGGTCTGGTCCTCGATCACGTCGGTCAGCGGGCAGGCGGCGGAGGTCAGGGTCATGTCGAGTACGGCGGTCTTGTCGTCGTCGATCTGAACGCCGTACAACAGGCCGAGGTCCACCACGTTGATGCCCAGCTCGGGGTCGACGACGTCCTTCATCGCCTCGCTGACGTCGTCGACTTGCACCGGCTTGGGACCACCGAGGTCGACGTCTGGCAGGTCGCTCGCTGGTGCACTCTCGCTCATCGCACACCCTCCTGTCGCGTGGTCATGTCAGTACCAACAGCCTGCGACGTGGCATCCTTCCACGCCATCCAGGCCAGCAGCGCGCACTTCACCCGGGCCGGGAACTTCGCCACCCCCGCGAAGGCGATGCCGTCCTGGAGCCGGTCCTCATCCGGCTCCGCGTGACCCCTCGCCTGCATCAGCTCGACGAACTCGTCGTGCAGGGACATGGCGGCGTCCACCGGCTTGCCGATCACCAGGTCGCTCATCACCGAGGCGGCGGCCTGCGAGATCGAGCATCCCTCCGCGGCGTACGACACGTCGAGGATCTGCCGCTCCCCATCCGCGCCGTCCCCGAGATGGACACGCAGCGTGATCTCGTCGCCGCAGGTAGGGTTGACCTGGCGAGACTCGCCCTCGAACGGCTCCCGCAGCCCCGCGTGGTGAGGGTTCTTGTAGTGATCGAGGATGATCTCCTGGTACAGGGAGTCGAGATCCATCAGCCCACCCCGAAGTACTTCTTGACGTAGCGGATGCCGTCGGCGAGCGCGTCGATCTCGTCGGTGGTGGTGTAGAGGTACGCCGACGCGCGCGCGGACGCCTGCACGCCGAAGCGCGCGTGCGCGGGCTTCGCGCAATGATGACCGGCGCGTACGGCGATGCCCAGGGCGTCCAGAACCTGGCTGACGTCGTGCGGGTGCACGCCGTCCAGCTCGAAGCTGATCGCGCCTCCGCGGTCCACCGCCTCGGTCGGCCCGAGGATGGTGAGCCCGTCGATCTCGGCGAGCCGGTCGAGGGTGTACGCCGTGATCGCGTGCTCGTGCTCGGCGACGTTGCCCATCCCGAGATCGGACAGGTAGTCCGCCGCCGCCGCCAGCCCGATGGCCTGCGCGATCGGCGGGGTGCCGGCTTCGTACTTCGCCGGCGGGGGCGCCCAGGTCGAGCCCTCCATGCGTACGGTCTCGATCATCGACCCGCCGCCGAGGAACGGCGGCAGCTCCTCCAGCAGCTCCCGGCGGCCCCACAGGACGCCGATCCCGGTCGGGCCCACCATCTTGTGGCCGGTGAAGCCCACGAAGTCCGCACCCAGGGTGGTGAAGTCCACATGCAGCTGCGGCACCGCCTGCGCGGCATCCACGACCATCAGCGCGCCCACATCGTGGGCCCGCCGGGCGATCTCCGACACCGGGTTGATCGTGCCGAGCATGTTCGACACCCAGGCGACGGAGACCACTTTCGTGCGCTCGTTGATCAGGTCGTCGATGTTCGACAGGTCGAGGCGACCGTCGTCGGTCAGGCCGAACCAGCGCAGCGTCGCGCCGGTGCGCTCGGTGAGCAGCTGCCACGGCACGATGTTGGAGTGGTGCTCCATCTCGGTGATGACGACCTCGTCGCCCGGTCCCACGGCGTACGGCTCCTTGGCCCAGGCCAGGACGTTGGCGACCAGGTTGAGTCCCTCACTGATGTTCTTGGTGAAGACGATCTCGGCCGGGTCGGAGACCCCGACCAGAGCACCTACGGTCGCGCGCGCGGTTTCGTAAGCACTGGTCGACTCGTCGCCCAGCTGGTGCAGGGCCCGACCCACGTTGGCGTTGTGCTGCTCGTAGTGCTCGGCGAGCGCATCCAGCACCTGGCGCGGCTTCTGCGAGGTGTTGGCGCTGTCGAGGTAGACCAGCGGCCGGTCGTCGGCCAGTCGCCGGGACAGGATCGGGAAGTCGGCCCGCACCTTCTCCGGGTCGAGTCCGGGCCCGGACACGCCGGTGGCCGCCGCCGGGTCCGAGACCGCCGGTTGCCGCTCGACGCGCAACTCGCCGGTCACGACGCTGCCGCCGCCTTCACGTACTTGTCGTAGCCCTCGGACTCGAGCTCTTCGGCCAGCTCCCGGCCGCCTTCCTCGGCCACCCGGCCGGCGACGAAGACGTGCACGAAGTCGGGGGTGATGTAGCGCAGGATCCGGCTGTAGTGCGTGATCAGCAGGACGCCGCGGTCGCCCTGCTCACGGAACCGGTTGACGCCCGAGGCCACCACCTTCAGCGCGTCGATGTCCAGCCCGGAGTCGGTCTCGTCGAGGACGGCGAACTTCGGGTTCAGCAACTCCAGCTGCATGATCTCGTGCCGCTTCTTCTCACCGCCGGAGAAGCCCTCGTTGACGTTGCGCTGGGCGACATCGGACTCCATGGAGAGAGCCTCCATCGCGGAGTTCAGCTCCTTGAGCCAGGTGCGGACCTGGGGCGCCTCGCCGTCGACCGCGGTCTTCGCCGTGCGCAGGAAGTTCGACACGGACACGCCGGGCACCTCGACGGGATACTGCATCGCGAGGAACAGCCCGGCGCGGGCGCGCTCGTCGACGGTCATGCTGAGCACGTCGACGCCGTCGAGGGTCACCGAGCCCGACGTGATGCGGTACTTCGGGTGCCCGGCGATCGAGTAGGCAAGCGTGGACTTGCCGGACCCGTTCGGGCCCATGATCGCGTGCGTCTCGCCGGACCGCACGGTCAGATCGACGCCGTTGAGAATGCCCTTGAGGCCTTGCTCGGTGTCGACGGAGACGTGTAGGTCGCGGATCTCCAGGGTGGCCATGTGGTCAGGACTCCGTATCTGTGTTCAGCGGGTGGTGCACGTCGACGAGGACGGTGTCCCCCTCGACCTTGCAGGGATAGACGGGCACGGGTTCGGTGGCCGGGAGGCCGGTGGGCTTGCCGGTGCGCAGGTCGAACATCGAGCCGTGCAGCCAGCACTCGATCTCGCAGTCCTCGACCTCGCCCTCGCTCAGCGGGATCTGGGCGTGCGAGCACTCGTCGTGGATCGCGAAGATCTCGCCCCCGCTGTTGACCAGGGCGATCTCGACACCGTCCACCTCGACCGCGAGGGTGCCCTCCTCGGGTACGTCGGCCACGGCGGCTGCCGGCACGAAGTCGGTCATCCGGCGGCTCCCACGGGGGTCGCGGGCGGCAGGCCGACGTTCTTGGCGAGCTCGTCCTCGACGGACTCCAGCAGCCGGCGCTCGATCTCCGGTACGCCGACCCGGCGCACGATGTCGGCGAAGAAGCCGTGTACGACGAGCCGCCGGGCCTCGTCCTCGGGGACGCCACGGGACTGCAGGTAGAACAGCTGCTCGTCGTCGAACCGCCCGGTCGCGGACGCGTGCCCGGCGCCCACGATCTCGCCGGTCTCGATCTCGAGGTTCGGGACCGAATCGGCCTGGCAGCCGTCGGTCAGGACCAGGTTGCGGTTGGTCTCGAAGGTCTCGATTCCCTCCGCAGCCTTGCGGATCATGACGTTGCCGATCCACACCGTGTGTGCGCCCTTGCCCTGCAGCGCGCCCTTGTAGAGCACGTCGCTGCGAGTGTGCGGTGCATTGTGGTCGACGAACAGCCGGTGCTCGAGGTGCTGGCCGGCGTCGGCGAAGTACAGCCCGAGCATCTCGACCTCGCCGCCGGGGCCGTCGTACGCGACCGACGCGTTCATCCGCACCAGGTCACCGCCGAACGACACCGCCGCGTGCTTCAGGGACGCGTCACGCCCCACCACCGCATGGTGGTGCGTGTGGTGTACCGCGTCGTCGTCCCAGTCCTGCACGCTGACCAACGTGAGCCTGGCGCCCTCGGCGAGCACGACCTCGATGTTGTCGGCGAATGTCGCGGAGCCTTCATGCAGGAGTACCACGGTGGACTCGGAGAACGGTCCGGCCTGGACGACCAGATGTCCGGCGGCCGCCGTCTTGGTCCCCGAACCCCGCAGCGTGATCACAGTCGGCTCCGCGGCGACGGTCTCCTTGGGGATCGTGACCAGGAAGACCTTGTCCGCGGCCTGCCACGCCCGCGCGCTCACCCGGTCGGTGGGGACGTAGCCCGACGACCCCTTCGCCGGGTGGTCGGCCGCGACGGACTCCGCGGTGATCTCGGGCGCGGCCTGCACGTCGACGGTGTAGTCCTGCCCGTCCAGCGGGATGTCCTTGTGCAGGTTCTGCAGCCGCTTCAGCGGGGTGAACCGCCAGACCTCCTCCCGTCCGGTCGGCACCGGGTGTTCATCGGGCTCGAAGGACCCCGGCGGATGGAGGTGGCTCGCCGCCGCCTCCACTGCCTCTTGCACGTTGCTCACTATCGCGTTCCGCTTTCCATCTCGTTATTCAGACTCTCTTCCCTGCAAGCCTCGACCGACTGCCGGCGCACGGCTGCCTGGCGGAGCCGGGAGTGTCGTCCGGGGCGTGGCCGGGCGTCAAAGGCGCTCCGGAGGAGCGCCCGGGCGGGGACGGCACTCCCAGCGGAGCCCCACAGCGTCACCCAACCGCGCCTTCCATCTGCAGTTCGATCAGCCGGTTGAGCTCCAGGGCGTACTCCATCGGCAACTCCTTGGCGATCGGCTCGATGAACCCGCGGACGATCATCGCCATGGCCTCGTCTTCGTTCAGGCCCCGGCTCATCAGGTAGAACAGCTGGTCGTCGCTGACCTTGGAGACGGTCGCCTCGTGGCCCATCGTGACGTCGTCCTCGCGGACGTCGACGTACGGATAGGTGTCGGACCGGCTGATCTGATCCACCAGGAGGGCGTCGCATTTCACCGTGCTCTTCGAGTGGTGCGCGCCGTCGTCGACCTGGACGAGCCCGCGGTACGACGTACGGCCACCGCCGCGCGCCACCGACTTGGAGATGATCGTCGACGACGTATGCGGCGCGGCGTGCACCATCTTGGCGCCGGCGTCCTGATGCTGGCCCTCGCCGGCGAACGCGACCGACAGGGTCTCGCCCTTGGAGTGCTCCCCCAGCAGGTAGACCGAGGGGTACTTCATGGTCACCTTGGAGCCGATGTTGCCGTCGACCCACTCCATCGTGGCGCCGGCCTCGCAGGTCGCCCGCTTGGTGACCAGGTTGTAGACGTTGTTCGACCAGTTCTGGATCGTGGTGTACCGGCAGCGCGCGCCCTTCTTCACGATGATCTCCACGACCGCCGAGTGCAGCGAGTCGGTGGAGTAGATCGGAGCGGTGCAGCCCTCCACGTAGTGCACGTAGGCGTCCTCGTCGACGATGATCAACGTGCGCTCGAACTGCCCCATGTTCTCGGTGTTGATCCGGAAGTACGCCTGCAGCGGGATGTCGACGTGCACGCCCTTCGGGACGTAGATGAACGAGCCGCCGCTCCACACTGCGGTGTTCAGCGCGGCGAACTTGTTGTCGCCCACCGGGATGACGGTGCCGAAGTACTCCTTGAACAGCTCGGGGTGCTCGCGCAATGCCGTGTCGGTGTCGAGGAAGAGCACGCCCTGCTGCTCCAGATCCTCCCGAATCTGGTGGTAGACCACCTCGGACTCGTACTGGGCTGCGACCCCCGCGACCAGGCGCTGCTTCTCGGCCTCGGGGATGCCCAGCCTGTCGTAGGTGTTCTTGATGTCGTCGGGCAGCTCATCCCAGGAGGTCGCCTGCTGCTCGGTCGAGCGTACGAAGTACTTGATGTTGTCGAAGTCGATGTCACCGAGCTCCGCGCCCCAGGTCGGCATCGGCTTGCGGTGGAACAGCTTGTGCCCCTTGAGCCGCCTCTCGAGCATCCATTCCGGCTCGTTCTTGCGTTGGGAGATGTCGCGCACGACGGTGTCGCTGAGCCCACGCTTGGCGGAGGATCCGGCGACGTCGGAGTCGGCCCAGCCCCACTGGTAGCGGCCGAGGCCTTCGAGTTCCGGATGAGCGGTGGTGGTCATGAAGGGTCTTTCCTCCCGGTTGGGGTGGACGGTGCCGGACCTCTCGTCGGATCGGGCACGTGGGTCGTGCACACACCATCGCCGTGTGCGATGGTCGCGAGGCGCTGCACGTGTCGCCCGAGCAGCCGGGCGAACACCTCCGTCTCGGCCTCACAAAGCTGGGGGAACTCCTCGGCGACGTGCGCCACCGGGCAGTGATGCTGGCACAGCTGGTCGCCGTGCTGCGCGGCCGCGACCGAGGCGGCGTAGCCGTCGTGGGTCAGGGCCTCGGCGAGGATCTGCGCGCGATCCTCGGGTTTGGCCGCCTTCACCGCGGGCGCGTAGCGCTCCTCGAGCTCGGCCACGCGGCGGCGGGCGAACTCTTGTACGGCCTCCGGGCCGGCCTGGTCGCGCAGGTAGCGCATCGCGCTGACCGCGAGGTCGTCGTACGCCTGGTAGAAGGTGTCGTGACCGGAGTCGGTCAGCGCGAAGACCTTGGCCGGCCGCCCGCGGCCGCGATGGCCGTAGGTGCGTTGCTCGCGGGCCGTGACCGTGCCGTCTTCGAGCATCTGGTCGAGGTGCCGGCGTACGGCGGCCGGGGTCAGCTCCAGCTCCTCGGCCAGGGCGGCGACCGTCGACGGGCCGCTCTCCAGGATGGCCTGCGCCACCCGCTCCCGGGTGGGCGCATCGCCCGCCTCCGCGCGGGACGACTCCCGGCGCGGCGTGCGAGTGGAGACGACCGGTGTTTTCACAACGCCCATGTTTCCTTATTGACCGGCCCGGTTCAACGAAGGCTGCCCTAACTCATCTCCACTTGCCGAGCCGAAGCCCGTGCGGCAGCTCCGACCGGCCGGTCAGCCAGGCCAGGAACCGCCGGGTGTCCTCGGGCCCGGCGAGCCGCTCGGGCACGGTTTCCAGGAGGTTCGGCAGGTCCCACCGTACGTACTCCTCCGGCCAGTCGGTGGCCTCGTAGCCCAGGCCGAGGTCGACGTGGTGCACCTCGATCTCGCGCAGGCGCCAGGGCGGGCTGTCCGTCGTGGGCCAGCCGTCGTTGCCCAGGAAACCGCTGTTCGGCCAGCCCGCCGCCTCGCATCGCCTCCAGATCTCCGTGAGCCGGTCCGCGGACTCGCGCACGTCCGCCACCTGCTCGCGGGCGGGACGGCCGGCACCCTCCTCGATCTCCCGGTTCCGCTCGTCGTAGCCCCGGGGATAGCGCGGCACGTCCTCCCCGCGCAAAGCCCCCTCCAGGCGGTGGGCGTGTCCGTCCGCGTTGCGGGCGAGGTGGGTGAGGACGTGTCCGACGGTCCAGTCCGGGAGCCGGCTGGGACGGCGTACGACGTCGTCGTCTACCTCGCCGAGCGTCGTGAACAGCCGCCGATACGCCTGCTTGCATGCCTCCATCGCCCACGCCGTGTCACTGTTCATGTGCGCATCCTGCCATCGGCCGCACCGCTCACCACCGCGGGATCCGCGCGCCCGCGCCCCGAAGCGCGTCAGGAGCGGAGGTGTTCCTACACTCAGGTCGTGCCCGAACCCGCGGTCGAGGTCCGAGACCTGGTGATGCGGTACGGCGAGGTGACCGCGCTCGATGGACTCTCGCTGGACGTAGCCCAGGGAACGATCACGGCTGTTCTCGGACCCAACGGCGCCGGCAAGACGACGCTCCTCGAAACCTGCGAGGGATACCGCACCGCACAGGACGGGCAGGTTCGCGTGCTCGCTCTCGACCCGCGCAAGCAGCACCGCCTCCTGGTGCCCAGGATCGGCGTCATGCTGCAGGACGGCGGCGCCTGGTCCGGGGTACGGGCCGAGGAGATGCTCCGCCACATCGCCGCACTGCACGCACACCCGGTCGACGCCGGGCCGCTCCTCGACCGGCTCGGCCTGGCGAGCTGCGGGCGCACGCCGTACCGCAGGCTCTCCGGCGGCGAACGCCAGCGCCTGGGCCTCGCGATGGCCCTGGTGGGGCGGCCGGACCTCGTGTTCGTCGACGAGCCGACGGCGGGGCTCGACCCGCGGGCCAGGCGGACGACGTGGGAGCTGCTCCGTGAGCTACGCGAGGACGGCGTCACTGTCGTCCTCACCACCCATTACATGGACGAGGCCGAGCAGTTGGCCGATCAGATCTTCGTGATCGACCACGGCCGGCTGGTCGCCTCGGGTCCTCCCGCGGAGCTGACCGCCGACGGCCGGAGCCTCGAGGACGTGTTCCTCGACCTCACGGCACGGGAGGCCGGCGGGTGAGCGGGACCTTCGCGCCGCGTCCCGGCGCGGCGCCACTGCCCGCGATGGTCCGCGCACAGGCGTGGATGGAGATCCGGCTCCTGCTCCGCAACGGCGAGCAGTTGCTGCTCGCGCTCGTCATCCCGCTCGTGGTGCTGGTCGCGGGCGCCGCCGGCGCCCGGGCGCTCGACGTCGGCGGTGCCCGGCCGATCGACACGGTCGCCCCCGGCGTGCTCGCCCTGGCGGTGATGTCGACGTCGCTCACGTCCCTGGCGATCGCGACCGGGTTCGAGCGGCGTTACGGGGTGCTCAAGCGCCTGGGCGCCTCGCCGCTCCCCCGCTCCGGGCTGCTGGCGGCGAAGGTGTGCGCGATCCTGCTGGTCGAGCTGTTGCAGTCCGCGGTGATCGTGCCCACCGGCCTGGCCCTCGGTTGGCGCCCGGATCTCTCCGTCGCGGCGGTGGCGGGCGCGGCCGGGGTCGCGGCGGCGGGTACGGCGGCGTTCGCGGCGCTTGGGCTGCTGATCGCCGGTACGCTGCGCGCGGAGGCCACCCTGGCCGCCGCGAACCTGCTGTTCGTGCTGTTCATGATCGGGGGCGGCGTCGTCGTGCCCTCGCGGTTCTACGGCGACGCCGGGGCGCTGGTCGAGTGGCTACCGTCGGCGCTGCTCGGGGACGGCATGCGCGGGGCCCTGGTCTCGGGCGACCTCCCCTGGACCGCGATCGGCGTACTGCTCGCGTGGGCCGCCGCGGGCACCTTCGCCACCATGCGGACGTTCAAATGGGAGTGACGACGGTGCTCGATCTCGGCCGGTATCTCCGGCCCCTGGCGATTGCCTCACTGATCCTCAACATCGGCATCGTCCTCACCGGCGGTGCCGTGCGCCTGACGTCCTCCGGCCTCGGCTGCCCGACCTGGCCGCGCTGCACCGATCAATCGTGGACGCCGCACGGCGCGCTGGACATGCACGGCGCGATCGAGTTCGGCAACCGGATGTTCACCTTCGTGCTCGCGGCGGTCGCGGTCGCGACCTGGGTCGCGGCGATGCAGCGCCGCCCGGTGAAGCCCGGTGTCCGGCCGATCGCCACCGTGATGGCGCTCGGGATCCCCGGTCAGGCCGGGATCGGCGGCCTCACCGTGCTGACCGATCTGAACCCGTGGATCGTCTCGCTGCACCTGATGCTGTCGATGGGCCTCATCGGACTCGCCGCACTGCTGCTGCGCCGGCTCTCCGAGGGCGACGGCGCGCCGCGACCGGTGGGCGCCGCCGCGGCCAGGTGGCTGGTGCAGGCGATCTTCGGGCTGACGGTGGTGGTGCTGTACGCCGGCACGGTCGTCACCGGGTCCGGGCCGCATGCAGGCGACGTCGATGCGCCGCGGAACGGGCTCGACCCCCGAGTCGTCAGCCAGGTCCACGGCGATCTGGTCGTCGTGCTCGTGCTACTCACGATCGCGCTCCTGGTGCTGCTTCGGCGCATGGAGACGCCCCCGCCGCAGATCGTTCAGGCGGCGTGGATGGTGCTCGCGGTCGAACTGGGACAGGGCGCGGTGGGGATCACCCAGTACTACCTGGACCTTCCCCGGCCATTGGTGGAGTTGCACCTTCTCGGTGCGGCACTGCTGATGGCGTCGGTCACCTGGCTGTTGCTGTCGACGCGGACGCGTCCGTACGCACCGCCGGGAGCCGAATCCGTCGAGGCGACGCGCTCCGTGACGCGTTAATCGCCGGCGGGTCATGGCCGCCTGGTGGTCCGAGGTGGTGGGTGTGGCCTTGTCGGTCGATGAGGTAGATCCGTCCGGTGGGTGATTGCCAGAGGTAGATGCCGTTGAAGGGTTGGGCGAGTTTCCGGTCGCTGTGGGTTTTG
>WHTJ01000113.1 GCA_009377795.1 Propionibacteriales bacterium
AAGCTCCCGGATGCGAACGGGCGAGGTGCTGCATCTCGGCCAGGACGTAGCCCATCGCCTCGGTGTGGATCCCTCGCCGTCCACCGGTCACGGCGTACTGCGGGTCGGGCACGGCGAGGGTGGCCTCGGCCACGACGCCCTCGACGTACGCCGACCACGGCGCGGCCAGCGCGGCCGGGTCGACCGCCACACCGGCCTCGAACAGCTCATCCGTGAGCGCATCAGACTCGAAAAGCTCCGCAGTATAAGGGAAAACCGCATCCAGCCCGGCCTGCACCCGACGGTGCGACTCGGCCGTGCCGTCCCCGAGTCGCAGGACCCACTGCCGGGCGTGGTCGCGGTGGTAGGCGACCTCCTTCACCGCCTTCGCGGCGATCGCGGCCAGCGTGTCGTCCGCCGAGTCGCGCAGCCGGGTGTAGAGCTCGTGCTGGTACGCCGAGAACGCCAGCATCCTGGCGGTCAGATGCCCGAAGTCGCCGTTCGGCAGCTCGCAGAGCTGGACGTTCGTAAACGCCCGCTCGTCCCGGAAGTACGCCAGCGCGTCCTCGTCCCGCCCGGCGCCCTCGACCTCCCCGGCGTACGTCAGGAGCGCACGGGCCTGACCCAGCAGGTCGAGCGCGATGTTGGCGATCGCGACGTCCTCCTCCAGCTCGGGCGCATCGGCGATCCACTCCCCCAGCCGGTGGGACGTCACCAGGGCATCGTCCCCGAGTCGCAGGACGTACGCCGCCACGCTCGCCCTCCCCAGACTCGCGCCGAGATTGCGCTTCTGGTCGAGCTGGGATCGACCAGAAGCGCAATCTCGGCGCGAAGTTGACCCGGTCACAGGTGGTCGACCCCCTCGGGGATGTCGTAGAAGGTCGGATGGCGGTAGATCTTGTCGGCGGCCGGATCGAAGAACTCGTCCTTCTCGTCCGGGCTCGAGGCCGTGATCCGCGACGACGGCACGACCCAGATGGACACTCCCTCGCGGCGCCGGGTGTACAGATCGCGCGCGTTGCGCAGCGCCATCTCGGCGTCCGGTGCATGCAGCGACCCGACGTGCCCGTGGGAGAGGCCGCGCCGGGAGCGTACGAACACCTCCCACAACGGCCAGTCGCGCGCGGTGTTCATGCGACCTCCTCCCTTTGCGCGGCCCGTTTGGCGGCGTACGCGGCGGCCGCCTCCCGTACCCACTCGCCCTCCTCATGCGCCCGCCGGCGGTCCGCCATCCGCTGCCGGTTGCACGGGCCATTGCCCTTGATCACCTCGAACAGCTCGGTGAAGTCGATCTCGCCGAAGTCATAATGGCCGCGCTCGGGGTTCCACCGCAGGTCCGGATCGGGCAGGCGCAGCCCCAGCACCTCGGCCTGTGGGACGGTCATGTCCACGAACCGCTGCCGCAGCTCGTCGTTGGAGAACCGCTTGATCCCCCAGCGCATCGACTGCTCGGAGTGCGTCGACTCCTGGTCGGGCGGCCCGAACATCATCAGGCTCGGCCACCACCACCGGTCGACCGCGTCCTGCGCCATGTCGTGCTGGGCGGGCGTGCCGTGCGACAGGGTGTGCAGGATCTCGAACCCCTGGCGCTGGTGGAACGACTCCTCCTTGCAGATCCGGATCATCGCCCGCGCATACGGCCCGTAGGAGCAGCGGCAGATCGGCACCTGGTTGACGATCGCGGCGCCGTCGACCAGCCAGCCGATCGCGCCCATGTCCGCCCAGGTGAGGGTCGGGTAGTTGAAGATCGAGGAGTACTTCTGCCGGCCGTCGTGCAGCATGTCGAGGAGCTCGGCCCGGTCGACACCGAGGGTCTCCGCCGCGGCGTACAGGTAGAGCCCGTGCCCGGCCTCGTCCTGCACCTTCGCCATCAGGATGGCCTTGCGCCGAAGGCTCGGCGCGCGGGTGATCCAGTTGCCCTCCGGCTGCATGCCGATGATCTCGGAGTGTGCGTGCTGGGCGATCTGCCGGATGAGGCTCTTCCGGTACGCCGGCGGCATCCAGTCCCGCGGCTCGATCCGGCCGTCGTCGTCGATGATCGCCTGGAACCGCTCTTCCGGATCGTGGTCGTGCATCCGGCGCCCTCCGTACTTGCGATGTTACGGCTATGTGCAGCTTGAACACCTCAGTGTAATACGCGCCACGGCGATGAGTTTCCGCGACGGGCCCGGTCTACAGGGGTGACCGCACTTCCAGAACCGTACGAGACCAGGAGACACCGAGATGTCCGAGACCGTTGAAGCGGCCGACCAAGGCTCCCGGCGAGCGCCCGGGAACGAGCGTTCCCGGTGGACGGCGCTCGTCGTGTTGTGTGTGGGGATGCTGATGATCGTCCTCGACATGACCGTGGTGAACGTGGCCCTGCCGGCCATCCAGGACGATCTGGGCTTCTCGCAGTCGAGCCTGGCGTGGGTGGTCAACGCGTACCTGATCCCGTTCGGCGGCCTCCTGCTGCTCGCCGGACGACTCGGCGATCTGGTCTCCCGCCGCGGTGTCTTCATCACCGGCCTGGTGCTGTTCACCGCGGCGTCCGTGCTGTGCGGCGTCGCCCAGAGCCAGGAGGTCCTGGTCGCGGCCCGCTTCCTTCAGGGCGTCGGCGGGGCCATGACCTCGGCGGTGATCCTCGGCATGATCGTGACGATGTTCCCCGAGCCGCGCGAGCAGGCCAAGGCGATCGGGATGTACGCCTTCGTCGCCTCCGCCGGCGGTTCGGTCGGCCTGCTCGCCGGTGGCGTGCTGACGCAGGCCATGAACTGGCACTGGATCTTCTTCATCAACCTGCCCGTGGGCGTCGTAACCGGCGCTCTGGCCCTGCGTCTGCTGGACAAGGACCGCGGCATCGGGTTCGGCACCGGCGCCGACATAGCGGGCTCGGCGCTGATCACCGGCGCGCTGATGCTCGGCGTCTACACCATCGTCGAGCCGGCCGCGAAGCTCGGCTGGGGTGCCGGCCGTACCCTCGGACTCGGTGCGGTCGCGGTCGGCCTGCTGGTGGCCTTCGTCGTACGGGAACAGACCGCGCGCAACCCGCTGGTGCCGTTGCGGATCTTCGCCTCCCGGAACGTCTCCAGCGCCAACACCATCCAGGCGCTGACCGTCGCCGGGATGTTCGGGATGTTCTTCCTCGGCGTGCTTTACCTGCAGCAGGTGCTCGGGTACGACGCGCTCCAGACCGGGCTGGCCTTCCTGCCCACGACCATCGTGATGGGAACCCTGTCGGTGAGGTACTCCGAACGGCTGATCATGCGGTTCGGCGCCAAGCGGCTGTTGCTTCCCGGTCTGGCGCTGATCGCCGGTGGACTGGCCCTGTTCGCCCGGGTGCCCGTCGACGGCACGTACCTCGTCGACGTGCTGCCCTCGTCGCTCCTGATCGGCACCGGCGTCGGGGTCTGCTTCCCGGCTCTGATGACGCTGGCCATGTCCGGGGCCACCCCGGAGGACGCCGGCCTGGCGTCCGGGCTGGTCAACACCTCGGCGCAGGTCGGCGCGGCGCTCGGGCTCGCCGTGCTCGCCACCCTGTCGGCCACCCGCACGGAGAACCTCCTGGAGGGCGGCGCGTCCGCCACCTCGGCGTTGATCGGCGGCTACCAGTTGGGGTTCGTGGTCGGCGCGGTGCTCGTGGTCGCGGCGATCGCGGTCGCGGTCTCCCTGCGGCAGGCCGGGCACGGCCCCGCGCCGAAGACGCACGTCATCGACGACCAGTCGGCGTACGCCGAGGCCTGCTGAGGGAGTCCGAGATCGTGGTCAAGGTGATCGTTCCCTGACCATGTCGCTGGACGGGTTCATCGCCGGACCCAACGACGGTCCCGAGTACCCGCTGGGGTGAGGGTGGCATGCCGCTGTTCGACTGGTACTTCACCGGCGACACCCCGAGCCGGCACTACCCGCGGTTCAGGTTGTCGAAGCAGAGCGCCGACGTGTTCGACGAGCTGGTCGACACCGGAGGGGCGGTGGTGACCGGCCGGCGGACGTACGACATCACCAACGGGTGGGACGGAAAGGGTCCGGCGCCCGGCCTCCCGCTGTTCATCGTGACGCACGAGGTCCCGGAGTTCGTGCCGCCCCAGGAGGTCCCGTACACCTTCGTCACCGACGGCGTGGAGAGCGCGATCGAGCAGGCCAAGGCCGCGGCCGGCGACAAGTACGTCAGCCTGATGGGGTCGGCCGTGCCGCAGCAGTGCCTGCGGGCCGGCCTGCTGGACGAGATCCAGGTCGACGTCGTCCCGATGCTCCTCGGCGGCGGCGTCCGCCTGTTCGACCACCTGGGTACGGCGCCGATCAAGCTGGAGACCATCCGAGTGGTCGACGCCCCCGGCATCACCCACCTGAGGTACCGCGTCGCCTGACTCTCGGGCTCCGGGATGACTGCGGCCGTCCTGTACAGACTCGCCGGATCGCGTGCTCGCGGCCAATGCCCGATCGGCGGGCCTGTGGACAACCTGCACCCGGGATGTTCGGAATCGAGGGGATGCTGGAGTAGCCCCTCGATTCCGAACATCGCGCGATCAGACCGCGGTGCAACCCGGACCGCACTGCCGGAGTGCTCCGGTCCGGCCGTTGCGCTGCCCGGCCGCAAGGGCGCGCAGTTCCGCCGATGGGTCGCGGTTCCAGTAGGGCTCACTCGTACAACACGGGCACCGATGCATCGGCCTCGTCGCGGCCGAGGAGCACGGCCCGGGTGACGGCGGCCGATCCGAACCGGTCTCGCACGTTGTCGAGCGTGGCGTCGAGCGCGCTGAGGTGCTGCCGGTCGAACGGCAGGGTGAGCTGGACGTCTGCGTCGTCGTCGAGGTTGGACAACGCGATGCCGAGGAGCGTGAGGCCGCGGCGCCGGATCATCGGCATGGACACCGCCAGCAGGCCCCTCGCGGCGGCGAGGATGTTCGCGGTCTGTGCGGTCGGATGGGGCAGCGTGTACGACCGGGTCGCCCGGGAGTAGTCGTCGAACCGCATCCGCAGCACCACCGTGCGGCACGTGCGTCGTCCGGCCCGCAACCGCCGGCCGAGCCGGTCGACGATGGCCAGCACCACGGCGTCGAGCTCCTCCGGCGACCGCCGTCTTCGGCCGAGCGCGCGCTGGGATCCGATCGAGCGACGGCGCCGCCCGACCCGGACGGGGCGTGGGTCGTAGTTGTGGGCGAGCGCGTGCAGGTGCCGGCCGGACGCCCTCCCGAGCATCGAGACCAGGGCGGACTCGGCGAGCTGGGCGACCTCGCCGACCGTGGTGATCCCGCGTTCGTGCAGCTTGGCGGCGGTCACCGAGCCGACGCCCCACAGCCGCTCCACCGGAAGCGGATGCAGGAACTCCAGCTCCCGATCCGGACGCACGACCAGCAGGCCGTCCGGCTTGGCCACGCCGCTGGCCACCTTGGCGAGGAACTTCGTCCGGGCGACCCCGACGGTCAGCGGCAGGCCGACCCGCTCCACCACCTCACCCCGGAGCCGCCGCGCGATCTCCATCGGCGAGCCGGACACCCGGCGAAGACCCCCGACGTCGAGGAACGCCTCGTCGATCGACAGCCCCTCGACCAGCGGCGTCGTCTGCTCGAACACCTCGAACACGGCCTTGCTCGCCTCGACGTACGCCGACATCCGGGGATGGACCACGATCGCGTCCGGGCACAGCCGGCGGGCCTGCGCCCCTCCCATCGCCGTACGGACGCCACGCGCCTTCGCCTCGTAGCTGGCGGCCAGGACGACCCCGCCTCCGACGACGACCGGACGGCCACGCAGGCCAGGGTCATCCCGCTGCTCGACCGACGCGTAGAACGCATCCAGGTCGGCATGCAGGATGGTCGCCTCCCGGCTCACGAACATATGTTCGCATGTACGACCGACACCGACACCCCAAGAAACCGGGACGGCGTCGCCCGGCCTCAGCCGCCGGTAACCGCGCCGACACGGCCCGCATCCGTTTGTCAGGGCGACGTCAGGGTGATGTCCCTGGGCAGCGGCCCGCAGACCCGGCAACATGGCGGATGACAAGTGAGGGTGACACACCTTCAGGGGGGATCGAGGGCGAAGCTCATGGTCGTGACGACTGAGGAGTCGGCTGTGCTCGTGGGGGGTTCGGCCGACCGGCACACGTGCCCGAACTGCGGGGCGCGTGTGCCGGCCCTCGAAACCGGCACCGGGCTCGGGCGGCGTCCTGGTCCCCAGCTCGGTCCACGGGGCGACGAGCTGACCCCGCGAGAGTCCGCCGTGCTCGACCTGCTCACCGAAGGACTCACCGACCGCCAGATCGGGCGACGGCTGGGGATCAGCCCCCGGACGGTGGACACTCACCTCGGCCGGGCGTACACCAAGCTCGGGGTCCACGGCAGGGTGGCCGCCTCCACCCGCTGGCTGCTCCGGCCACCCGTACCGCAGCGGGCCTGAACGGCCGAAGCGGCGACGCCGCCGCTCGACGCGGGTTCGTGATCAGGACCTCGGCTGCTTCGCACGCGCGGGGTACGCCTCGAGGGCATCCAGCGACGCCGAGGAGCCGGCCTCCGAGGCGGCGGTGAAGGTGGCGTCGTCGAGCACGACGCGTACGGCGTTCATCGTGTCCTCGTGGTCGGCGCGCTCGCACCACGGGACCGGCGTACCGATGGACTCGCGCTCCGCCCTCGCGGCCGCCAGCAGGAACGCGGCGTATTCGACCTCTCCGTGGCGTACCGCCACGGCGGCCAGGGCATCCACCACACTGGACGACCGCCATCGGTCCCGCAGCTCACGATTGACCGTCAGGCTCTCCCCGAGCAGTCCGGCCGCCCGGTCGAGCTCGCCACGCCGGAGCGCCACCAGACCCAGCTGGTTCAGGGCCCAAGCCACACCCTCCCGGTAGCCGAGCCGCCGGGACAGCGTCAGGCTCTCGGTCAGGTGCTTCTCGGCCTGTGCCGGCTGGCCGCGATAGTGCGCGATCGCTCCGAGGCTGATCAAGGACCACGCGACACCCTCTCCGTCGCCGAGCTCGCGAAACGCGGCGAGTGCCCGGATACCGTGCCGGTAGGCGCCGGCGAATTCGCCCCGTAACCACGACACGAATCCGAGGTGGTGCCGCGCCCACACCGCACCCAGACCGTCCTCGGCCGCCGTGAACATGAACAGGCTCCTGCTGTGCAGGCGCCGGGCCTCGTCGTAGTCACCCCGCTCGCGCGCGATGCTTCCGAGCCGCTGGAGGGAGAGCGCCGTACCCGACCGGTCGCCGAGCCCGCGGTAGATGCGGAGTGCGTCCTCGATACGGGTCTCCGCGAGGGCGTACTCACACTGCAGAAAGGCCATCATGCCGGCCCCCAGCAGCGCCTTCGCGCGCACGCTCTGGTCCGCACCCTCCTTGTCGGCGCTCACCCCGAGCGCGCGCTCGAGCCAGGCGCGCCCCTCGCCGTAGTGCCCGCGCAGGTAGCAGAAGGTCCACAGCGGCGCGGCGATCAGCAGGGCATGCTCGCTCCGCGTCCGGATGGCCCACGACATCGCGGCCCGGATGTTTCCCAGCTCGGTCTCCAGCAGGTCCAGCCAGCGCTGCTGGTCGGACCCGCGCAGCCGCAACTCGGCCTCCGCGGCGAGTACGACGTGGTAGTCCGCATGAGCCCGCGCGACCTCGTCGTACCGGCCGGACTCCCGCAGCTGCGCCTCCGCGTACTCCCGAATCAGGCTCAGCATGGTGAACCGCACGGCTTCCGAGGGGCCGCGCTCCACCTGCACCAGGGACTTGTCGACCAGCCTTCCCAGGACGTCGAGCACGTCGAACCGCCCGCCGGTCTGCCGCCGACGGCCGCACACCGCCTCGGCGGCGGCCAGCGTCCATCCGCCGACGAAGACCGACAGCTCGGCGAAGGCCCGGCGCTCCTCGTGGCTGAGCAGCCGGTGGCTCCAGTCCATGGCGTCGGCAAGGGTGTGATGGCGCTCCGGAGCGGTGCGCGAGGCTCCGGCGAGGATGGTCAGGGAGCGGTCCAGCTCGACCGAGATCTGGCGCGGTGAGAGCACGTTCATCCGCGCCGCGGCCAGCTCGATCGCCAGCGGGATCCCCTGCAGCCGCCGGCAGATCCGGGCCACCTCCGACATCTGGCCAGCCGAGGGGGTGAAGCCCCGGTCCTTGGCCCGCGCGAGAAACAGCCGGATCGCACCGGACCGCTCCAGCTCCTCCGGTGGGCACTCCGGTGGTGGCAGCTCCAGCGGTGCGACCACCCGTACGGTCTCGCCGGCGATCCGCAACAGCTCGCGGCTGGTGGTGAGCACATGGAGGCCGGCGCAGCTCTTCAACAGCACCTCGCACAGCGAGGCGCACGCGTCCAGCACATGGTCACAGTTGTCGAGTACGAGCAGCGCGGAGCGCTCGGCGAAGTGATCGGCCAGCGCGTCGAAGGTCGCCCCGCCCGGCGGGATCGGCATCCCCACCGCGGACGCGATGGTCACGGCGATCTCCGACGGGTCCGCCACCGGGGCCAGGGAGACCCAGCACTCACCGTCGGCGAAGTGGTCACGCAGCCGCTCCGCCAGTGCGGTGGCGAGCCGGGTCTTCCCGACGCCTCCCGCGCCGGTGAGGGTGAGCATCCGGGTGGACCCGGTCAGAGTCTGGATGGCCTCGGTCAGCTCCCGGTCGCGTCCGATCAGCTCGTCCGGTGCCGCGGGCGTACGGGGAATCGCCGCCCGCTCGGCCGGACGGCGTTGTCGCGCGGCTCGGATCAGCCCGGCCCGGGTCACGTCGTCGAGATCCAGGGCATCTGCGAGCAGGCGAACGGTGAGCGGGCGGGGCGCCTTGCGCCGGCCGCGCTCGAGTGCGGCGACCGCGTCGACGCTCAGCCCTGCCAGCCCGGCCAGCGCCTCCTGGGACAGCCCGGCCGCAAGCCGATGCTCCCGCAGGAGCCGGCCGAAGCCGAGACCGTCATCCGCGGCCGCCCCACCGTGAAACTGATCGGACATCACTGCCAAAGTCCGCCTGTTTGCTCGCGGGGATTTCCACCCTAAACCGGCGTTCGGCCGCCGTCAGAGCTTTACCGAACTTTTCCTTGCGGCGTCCCGCGACGGGCCGGATGCGAGGATGTGCCGATGGACACCCCCAGGCCCGATCTCAGCGTCCGGGTCGCCCTGGCCGCCGACGCCGGATCGATCGCCGACGTGCAGATCCGCGCCTGGCGGGTCGCCTACGCCGACGTGCTCCCGTCCGACCTGCTCGCGTCCCTCGACCGGGAGGCGTTCGCGAGCCAGTGGGCGGAGGCGGTCACCAAGCCCGCCGACGCTCGCAATCGGGTGCTGGTCGCGCTGGAGGGTACGACGGTGACCGGCGTCGCGCTCACCGCCCCGGCCGACGACCCGGACGCCCACCCGGCGACCGACGGCCAGATCGCCGAGTTCGCCGTCGACCCCGAACGCACCGGCCACGGCCACGGTTCCCGGCTGCTGCAGGCCTGCGCCGACGCGCTGCGCGCCGACGGCTTCGACAGGGCGTCCGTCTGGGTGACGTCGACCGATGACGCCCTGCGCGGCTTCCTGACCGAGGCGGGCTGGGCACCGGACGGCGCGCACCGTGAGCTCGACCTGACCGGTGACGGCCGCACCCGGGTCAAGCAGGTACGTCTGCACACCGATCTCCGCGAGGACTGACCACCCTGCTCCGCCGAGGGTCTGGCACGGCGGCTACGTCCTCCGGCGTAGGGCGTACGCCGGACGGCGTAGCGGAGATGCCGACCGTCGGCTGACGACTCGACGGTGCACATCGCGACACGATTCCTGCATCACGACGGCACGGAAATCGGAGGCAGCGATGTCAATCACACAAAGCAAAACCCGGAACGTACCCGAGGGCACCATCACGCACCGGCAGTCGAACGTCGAACGGGTGTTGCAGCGGCTGACCCGGGCGTTGACCCGGCACAGCATCGGCGTACTGCGGGTCAGCCTCGGGCTGGTGTTCCTCGGGTTCGGCGTGCAGAAGTTCTTCCCGGGCGTCAGCCCGGCGGAGGAGCTCGCGGTCAGCACGCTCGAGACCCTGAGTCTCGGGATGGTGTCCGGCGGCGCTGCGTTGCTCATGACCGCGGTCGCGGAGACGTTCATCGGCCTCACCCTGGTCACCGGCCGAATGCTCAAGGCCGGACTGGTGGTGCTGGCCGGCTCGCTGGTCGGGATCATGTCGCCGCTGGTGCTGTTCTTCAGCGAGATGTTCCCGGGCGCGCCGACGCTGGAGGCCCAGTACGTCTTCAAGGACATCGTGCTCGTGGCCGCCGGGATGGTGATCGCGGCGCGGGCCCTGGGAGCCAGCCTGGTCACCGCCGACGCCGAACGCCGGTGATCCGCGGGCGTGACCCAGGTGCCGGTGGGCACCTGGGTCACGGGCGTGTGTTCGATTGAGTCCTGCCCCGTCCGCCTTCGACGGGGCCGAAAATCATGTCAGGAGTCAATACATACTTTGCTAGTGTCTCCACATGCGGGAGAGGGACGTTGATATCCGCGCCGGGAAGCCGATCGAGCCGCCGGCGGGGAGCACGGCGCAGAGCGGCTCGGCGACGCGCGCCACCCGCCGGACGATCATCCGGGACGCGCTCGCCATCTCGGTCGCGACCGGGGCCTATGCCGTGTCGTTCGGCGCACTCTCGGTGGCCGCCGGGCTCAGCCTCCTGCAGACCTGCGCGCTGTCCGTCCTCGTGTTCAGCGGTGCCTCGCAGTTCGCGTTCGTCGGGGTCGTGGCCGCCGGCGGCGCCCCGCTCTCCGGCACCGCGACCGCGCTGCTGCTCGGCTCACGCAATGCGTTGTACGGCTTGCGACTGGCGCCGTTGCTCCGACTGCGAGGGCTGCGGCGTACCGCCTCCGCCCAGCTGGTCATCGATGAGTCGACCGCGATGGCCCTCAACCGCGAGACGCCGGCGCTCGCCAGAGTTGGCTTCTTCGCGACCGGTCTGCTGCTCTTCGCGTTCTGGAACGCCGGAACTCTCGTGGGCGCACTGGCGGGATCCGCGATCGGGGATCCCCGGGACTTCGGTCTGGACGCAGCCGTCGCGGCCGCCTTCGTCGCGCTGATCTGGCCTCGGCTGACCTCGACCCGCGCCTGGATCACGGCCGTCGGCGGAACGGGGGTTGCGGTGGCCCTCGTGCCGGTCGTACCGGTGGGCGTGCCGGTCCTGGTCGCCGCACTGGTAGCGGTGGTCGTCGGCTGGCGGGGTGAGTCCTGATGTGGGTGGCGATCCTGATCTCGGCTCTCGGATGCTATGCGTTCAAGCTCGCCGGTCTGTCCGTTCCAGAGTCGGTGCTCGGTCGTCGCGTCGTACAGCGGATCGCCGACCTCCTGCCCGTGGCCCTGCTGGCCGCGCTCGTCGGCACGCAGACGTTCGCCGCCGGCACGGCACTGGTGGTCGACGCGCGACTGGCCGGGCTACTTGCCGGTGTGATCGCACTTCTGCTGCGAGCGCCGTTCATCGTGGTGGTGGCGGTGGCGGCGGCGACCACGGCTCTACTGCGGCTGATCGCCGGCTGAGAATGCGGCGGCGCCCGAATTTTCTTTGTGGATAACTGGAAACGGGGTTCCGTTGGTCCGTC
>WHTJ01000020.1 GCA_009377795.1 Propionibacteriales bacterium
CTCACGCAGCTCATCGGGGTACTTCCTCGGTGCTGCCACGAAAACTTCCTCTCCGGTCTGACACAAGATCAAACCCGGTTCGAAAGTCTCCGGGAAAGCGGGGGAAGCTCAGAGGTGGAAGAGGGCGTGATCGCACTGAGCATGCCACCGGCGTGGGCGAGGTTTCGGCTCAAGGCTGGCACTTCCATGGAGGATGCCCAACGCATCGCGGACTGCATCCGAGATCACCTCGGCCCTGGTTCCGGGTCGGTCACGATCCATGAGATCTATGGGCCACCTTCTGAATAGGGACTAGGCCGGTGCGTGCGTCGATTGGCCATCTGCGCGACGCTTGGACCGTCAATATATACTGACACATGGAGCTAGTGGAGGCGCGCCGGATGGAGTTGTCGGAGGCACCGATATGGGCAAGCGCTCGAAGGCACGGAGTCGACGATGCAGACATTCGACATGTGCTCCGCAACTTCTTCGCTACAGCAGACGACCGCGTGGACGATGACGTGACGCTGTTCCTGGGCGCGGACCGCGCCGGAAACCTGGTGGAGGTAGGCGTGCTCGACACAGACGAAGGGCCAGTGATCATCCACGCCATGCGTGGTCGCATCGAACGATTCTTCCCGTTGAGGGGGTGAGAACAGATGGCACGGACCATGACAGACAAGCAGCGAGCTGCTGAGGAGATCGCGGAACGGCTCGCCAAGCGCGACCCGGCCGATACCGAGTGGCGCGATGGTGCTCCGCTGCGCCGGATCGGTGAGGCGTTTCGTCGGTCGGTGGATGCTGAGAGGGAGCTTGCCGACGCGGTAGATGCAGCCCGCGTTAAGGGCTACTCGTGGGCCGCGATTGCCGCCGTGCTGGGGGTGTCAAAGCAGACCGCACAGCACCGCTACGGAACTCGATCTCAGCGTTAGGTCAGGCCAGGTGGGCCGGGGTCTTCATGAACTGGCCGACATGCGCAATGGGCTGCGGGTCGATGTCGGTGCCCGTGAGGCTGAGCGAGCTGAGTCGCGCTGCTGCCGTGCGTTGCAAGGCGAATCGCCGGGCGATGACACTCCAGCTCGGCTGCTCGGGGTGTCGACTGAGCTGGTTCGGGTGTTGCCTGTAGAGCCAGGTGACAGCTTCGTCCTGCCACCCGTCGGTGATCTGGCTGAGGGCAGCCATCATCGCGATGTCCTCGCCCACCGGAAGGGCTGCCCAGCCGCCCACGGCCCGAAGGGAGGCGGTGCGGTAGGCGATGCCTGCACAGGGGATCGGCCAGTTGCCGTCGTGCTCGATCACCCAGTCGGTCAGGCGTCCTGCTGGCATGAGGCCGAAGGGTGGGATCCACGGTGGAAAGCTCTTGCGTGAGCCGTCGGGCATGAGGTCGTGCGCCTGACCAAATGCCCAATGGACAGAGGGGTGCTCCTCGAAAATGCGGATAACCGTTGTGAGCGCACCGGGCAGGAGCATGTCGTCGACGTCGAGGTTTTGGAGGTATTGCCCGCGCGCTCGTGCTAGAGCAAGATTCCGGGTGATGCCTGGACCAAGACGTGCCTCATCGGCTGAGTACTGGACCCGCTCGTCATCGGGTAGCCGCTCCCGGACGTCGGTGGACGCGGCCCCATCTTCTTGAACGACCCACTCGACCTCCCAGCCATCTGGAAGCTCCTGTGAGAACACACTGTTGCCCGTATCTGGAAGGAATTCGGCTCCGCCCGCATGGGCTGCGGTGAGCACTGTGAGGAGTGGCATTAGACGTCCTTGGCTTCGTCGTATTCGGGGTGGTCATCGGGCCACGGCTCAAGCATCTCTACGAGCGCGATTTCGGTCCGATCGGCGGGATAGCGTGCGTCCGAGACCTCGACGACTTTTCCGTTGGTCGCAACTGATCGTGATCGTACGGCGAGAATGGGTACACCGGTGTCGATGCCCCATCGCTGCCGTTCTGCTGGCGTCGGTTCGACAGCGATGACGGTCCGGCGGAACTCGGCTATTTCGATGCCGACCGTGTAGAGCTGGTGTTGGTGTCCGCCTGGCCACGGTTCATTCGAGTCATCGAGTAGGGCGGGGTTGCCCTCGATCAGACACCGCGGGATGTACGAGATGCTCCAAGAGAGTAGGTGGCCGGTCTCGGGGTCAGTGATCTCATACGCCCGTCGTACCAACTCAGTGCCAGCGTCGACGTCAAATTCGGCGGCGAGGTCCGGGTCTGCGGTGATGGTGCTGTACCGATGGCTTGAGACGGTGTCCTGGATGGAGATCCCGGCGGTCAGCTCGATCCCGCCGACTTTCGCGCGCTCGGCACGCGGACGGAGTACGAGGTCTTTCTGCTCCTGTGTCCATGATGTCGTCAATGTGATTGGCGTTCGTTTTTGCCGATTGCGGACTGTCGCCGGTCGCCCTCGGCCAGCCGTGATGAGTCCTTCGGTGCGAAGCACCTCCAGCGCTCGCCGGACGGGTCCGTCAGCGCACTTCCAGCGTTGTGCGAGTTCTCGGATCGTGGGCAGTGACTGACCTGGCTTGAGTGTTCCGGAGGCGATCTGCTCTCGGAGCGAGTCGGCTATCTGGTGGTGGACGGGGACAACGCCCGGCGTGCGTTCGGGTTCCATGCAGACGATTAGATCAGAAACTTCGGCAGTTCGGTAGCGAACCCCTTGCATTACTCCTTCGCTGAGGTTAGGGTCTTCCGATAGTTCGCTACCAAAGTACCTAGCTACCGAAGGTAGATGGAACTATGTCGATGCCAACGCGCATCAGTGTGGAGTTCGGTGAGGTCTTCCCGCATGGGCTGTACGCGGTGTCGGAGGTCACCGAGTCTCGCGATTTCGACAAGTCGACGAAGGACAACCCGGTTCAGGCGACCGATGAGCCGACCGGGCTGCGGATCTGGCAGGTCGATGTGATGGATGCCGATCCGGAGGCACGGAAGGCAGAGCGGCAGTTCACGGTGAAGCTGCTGGCGAAGGTGCAGCCGGTGTTGCCGGAGAAGCCGAAGATGCCGGCGGGGATGCCGGAGTTGCCGTTCACGCCGATTGAGCTGGGTGGGCTGACCGCGACCCCGTACGTGGATCGCGACCGGTGCACCGGTACGGATCCGGGTAAGCATCGGTGCAAGGCACGTCAGGCGTGGTCGTTTCGGGCGACCGAGGTCAAGGCCGTGAAGTTCTCCACGTCCTCGTCCAAGAGTGCGGCGTGAGAGCGATGACTGTGATGGCCGCGCTCGATGAGTTTGAGCAGAGGGTACGGCGTTCGGCGGCACGCGAGGTGCTGGCCGCCCATGACCGGCTGCAAGTGGTCTACGACCAGGCTCCGGAGTTCAACGAGCACGGCCAGCCGCGGGATCGGGCCGAGTGGGACCGCTGGTACAGCCTGGCCTACCTGCCCGCGCATAACGAGTGGGTCGCCTGGATGGGCGAGCTGGCCTACCTGCTCGACACCGAGTTCCCCGGCTGGAACCCGGTCGACTTCCGCCCGATGTGTGAGCGGATCTTGGCGGGTGAGCAGCCATGAGCGGGCTGTTCACCAACCGCCGGGATCTGGACGCGTGGGCACACGCCCTGGGTGTGGACAACGACGACGACGCGATCGGCGTGCTGCATCGGCTCACCGATGGCCTGGTCGATGCCGACGACCGGCTGCGGGGCGCGCAGAAGACGCTGGCGAAGGCACCCAACCGGGATGTCCTCGTGCAGCTGTCCCGTGCCCTGGGCCGGATCGACCAGCTGCAAACCGTGTTGGAGGAAGTCGCCCGCGGCTTCCAGATCCACGAACGGAGATGACCCGCAATGGCGATGCGGAAGGAACTGACCAAGTGGGCCCGGTCGCTGGGTGTGGACAACGACAACGACGCGATCGCCGCCCTGAAACGTGTGATGGCCCAGATCCGCGACGCCGAGGACGAACTCCGAGCCGCCGGTCACACCCTGCGCAACGCCCCGGACGGGGACGCCATGCGGGGCATGTTGGCCGCGACCCGGGCGACCGATACCACGGTGGCACGGCTGTCTGCGGTCCTGGCGTCGTTCCACCGGCACGAGAGGGGCTGAGTCTGATGGTGACCAAACAGCTACATACGGCTCGTACGTGGCGGAAGGTCACGTTCTCCGACGTCGTCGTCGTGGCGTTGGTGGCCGTCGTGGTGGTGTCGTGGCGGCTGGTCTGGGCGCTGGCCCGGCATCCCGGCCTGGCCGCACCACTGGCAGTGCTGCTGGCAGTGCTGGTGTGGGTGGCCCACTCGGGCTGGGTCACCCCCACCCTCGCCGGCCTCGCCCTCGTTGTCGGTCTGGGCGTGTGGTGGTGGCGGCACCGCGCCTCATTCAACAACACGGTGGGCAGGTACGCCCGTCAGTGGTGGAAACGCTGGATCCGCTACGGCCTGTTGTGGTGGTTCTGGATGGGCCGCTGCGGACTCACCCTGCACGACGAACGCAGCAACAAAGCCGTCCGCCCGCGCCTGCTCAAGGTCCACTGCACGCCGACCACCGACCAGCTGCTGCTGCAGCTACCCGCCGGACTCATCCCAGATGACGTGACCCGCCAGTCCGACGAGCTGGCACACGCGTTCCGTGCCCAGGAGGCCAAAACCAGGAGGGACAAGCCGCGCCGGGTATGGGTCGACCTGCTGCGCAGCGATCCGCTCGTTGAGACGATCCCTGCGCTGCCGATCCCGGATCGGGTGGACGTGGCCGACCTGGACGGGCTGGTGATCGGCTACGGCGAGGACGGCACACCCTTGAAGCTCAAGGTGCACGGCACCCACATCCTCGTTGCCGGGGTCACCGACTCCGGCAAGGGCTCGATCATCTGGGCCGTCCTCCGCGCCCTCGCCCCACTGATCCGCGCCGGGCTGGTCGAAGTGCATGCGATCGACCCCAAGGGCGGCATGGAGCTGGAATTCGGGGCGGGCATGTTCACCCGCTACGAACGCGACGACCACGAATCCATGGTCCAGCTGCTCGAGGACGACGCCGCCGACATGGACACGCGCGGCCGACAGATCCGGGGCAAGGCCCGCAAGTTCACCCCCACGATCGAGACGCCGTTCGTGTTGATCCTGGTCGACGAGCTGGCCACCCTGACCGCGTTCCTCCCCGACCGCAAACTCACCCAACGGGCGGAGAAGGCACTCGGGCTGCTACTCACCAAGGGCCGCGCCCCCGGCTACACCGTCCTCGCGTGTGTGCAGGACCCGTCCAAGGAGGTCGTGGTCTGGCGGAACCTGTTCCCCACCAAGATCGCCCTCCGACTCGACGAGGCCGTCCAAGTCGACATGGTGCTCGGGGAAGGAGTGCGCGAGCTCGGCGCATACGCCGACCGAATCCCCGAAACCCTACCCGGCGTCGGCTACGTCAAGCAGGAAGGCCGCAAGGAACCCCGTCGGGTGCGTGCCTCCTACAACACCGACGACGACATCACCACCATGGCGCAGCTCTACTCGCCGTCGCTGGTGGCGATCGGCACAGGGGAGGCGGCATGAAACGCCAAATCGCCACGATGCCGGGTCAGCTGACGTTGCGGCTCGACCCACCCGCGATTCCGCCGTGGAAGGAGCTGGCGTTGTGGGCATGGGTCGACCATGGCTGGCAGCACGCGGCCGCGTGTCAGACCAGCCTCGACGACACCTGGTACCCCGAACCAGACTCTGGCGACTCCGCACACGCCGCCAAACTCGCGTGCGCGGTCTGCCCGGTCCGCCGCTCCTGCCTCGCCTACGCCCTCGCCGACGACGAACAACACGGCATCTGGGGAGGCGCGACCGCCTACGAGCGCGAGCGCATGGCTTGCGACCTCGCCGACGGCACACAGGTCGACACCGTACTCGCCCGTCCCGGCGTGCTGGGGGTGGCGGCATGACGAACAAAGAGGAGGCTCTCCGCCCGTACTACGAGCTTGGTCGCGCGGTGTTCTTGATCCGGTGCTTCGTCGAGGAAGACGCCGACCACATCGTGATCGCCATGGCCCGGCAGTGGCTGGCCGAGCGGGAACAGGAACAGGAGAACCAGCAATGAGCGCGGCGCATATTCCCGGCCAGCTGCTGCTGGTCGACCTCGGTCCACGTAAGCCGATCCGTCAGCGGTTCCGGCACGTCGACCGGTGCTGCAACTGCGGCGCTGGCTGGTCGTTCGCCTGGCGGCGTTGGCACCAGCTGCCGGTGTGCGGCGACTGCTGGGGACTCGATCCCGCCGAGGCCAAGGGGGTGCGGGCATGTTGACGTTGGACAAGGTGCCGCTGTCGACGTTGACCGATCTGGCCACTGAGCACGGTGTGTGCAGCCGCCCGATCCTGAACAAGGTCACTGATGCTGAGAACGCCGGTGCCGAACGGATCGTGGCCGTGGCCTGCGGGCACACCCTCGCCTCCTTCTGCCCGGCCTGTGCGGACAAGAACCGGCGTCTGCGCATGCACCAGTGCCGCGAAGGCTGGCACCTGGAGAAAGAGCCTCTGACCCCGCAGTTGATGGCGCAGGCTTTCGCAGCGGCGCATCGGGGATCGGTTCACGCTCGTCCTCCGTGGTGGCTGCATCACCCGTCGCTGTTCGCTCCGATCGCTATGCGTGCAGTACTCCGCCGTGTCGTGCTGTCCATGATCACGTTGCATGCGCTGACTCGCCGAGAGCCCGAGACACCCAGGAGGACCAAGCGTCGGGTGCGGTCGACCCGGCGCAGGCCGGATGTGCCGAAGCTGCCGAAGATGGACGCGTCACAGTCCACGGTCGGGCGGGCGTTCCGCGCCAATGGGCGCGTCTACCGGCCTTCGATGTTCCTCACTCTGACGTTGCGGTCCTACGGGCCAGTGCACAACATCCCGAAAGGTCGCCCGTGTGGCTGCGGCAAGCATCACCGGATCGACGACCCGGTACTGGGTACACCGCTCGACCCGGCGAACTACGACTACCGGCGAGCTGCCCTGGACGCTTTGCACTTCGCGAAGCTCGTTGACCGCTTCTGGCAGAACTTTCGCCGCTGCGCCGGGTACAAGGCGCAGTACTTCGCCACCGTCGAGCCGCAGAAGCGGCTTGCCCCGCATCTGCATGCTGCCGTGCGCGGCACTATCCCGCGCAAAATCGTGGAGCAAATCGCGGCCGCTACCTACCACCAGCTCTGGTGGCCACAGATGGAGACGCCAAGCTACGTCGGTGATCGGCTGCCCCTGTGGGAGCAAGTCCTCGAGACCGACGACGGCAAAGACCAGTTGGTGTGGCGGTTGATCGACCCCGACACCGGCCAGTTGCTTCCCACGTGGGAGGAGGCAGTCGACCAGGTGGGGGAGAACCCCGCGCATCTGTTGCAGCTGGGCACCGTTGACTACCAGGGCATCTGGGGCGGTAACACAGAGGGCGTCGACCGGACGGTCGGCTACCTGACCAAGTACCTGAACAAGTCCACCGCACAAACGTACGCCGACGAGGACGGCCAGCTACACCCGGACCAGGAGAAGCATCTTGTACGGCTGCACCAGGAGGTCCGGTGGCTGCCCTGCTCCCCGAGCTGCGCCAACTGGATCCGGTATGGAGTGCAGCCCAAGAACGCTATCGGTAAGGAGATCCCCGGTCAGTGCGAGTCCAAGGCACACGACCGGGAACACCTGGGTATCGGTGGTCGGCGGGTGCTCGTGTCGCGACAGTGGACCGGCAAGACCCTCAAGCATCACCGGGCGGATCGTGCCGAGGTTGTTCGGCAAACCCTGGCCGCTGCGGGTGTCGAGATGGACGACCAACATCAATTCGGCAATCGGCAAACCACCGCCGACGGGAAGCCCCGGTTCACCTGGACACCCGTTCGGCGTGACTGGGACGAGGACATTCCCACTCTCAAGGAAGTCCTGGCCTACAGCATCAACACCCGCATCCGATGGCGCACCGAATACAAACGCGCCAAGACACGCGCCGGTCCAAGCCCTGGCACCGATTCGGCAACTCAACGAGCCGCGACGGCGGCCTGACGGTGGAAGGAGGTAGTGAGATGCGCACCGATGACGCGTTGAGCGATCTGGCGTTGTATCAGATCCCTGAGGTTGTGGCGATGCTTCGCCTGAGTCGCACCGTCGTGTATGAGCTGATCCGGTCGGGCAGACTGCGCACTGTCGCCGAGGGCCGTGCTCGTCGCGTTCCTGCCTCTGCCATCCGCGAGTACATCCAGCTGTTGGAGAAGGAGGCTCGCGATGAAAAGGCGGCGTGAGCGCGGAGAGGGCAGCATCTACTGGGACGACAACCGGAAGCGTTGGATCGGCCAGGTCTACGTGGGCTACACGCCCGCCGGTAAGCGCAAGAAGGTCAAGGTCACCAACAAGAACAAGACCAAGGTCAAGGCCGAGATCAGGAGGCTCGTTCGGGACTTAGACGATGGCGTTCCGGTTGCTCCTCGCGGATACACCGTTGGCGATGCGGTTGAAGGATGGCTCCGGTTCGGTTTACCGGCCACAGCGAAGGCAACCGTTGAAAAGCACAAAAGCCTCGCTCGTACTCACATCATCCCGTCTCTAGGTCATCGCCCTCTGCACGAACTGTCAGCGGAGGAGATCGACGAATGGCTGTTCGACAAGGTCGACCAACTAGGTACGGACGCGCTGAAGCGGTTGCTCTCGATCTTGCGCCGCTCGATCAATCGCGCGCAGGCCCGAGACAAGGTCCGCCGTAATGTCGCCCTGTTGTGTGAGGTCCCGAAGGGGAGGCCTGGGAGACCCTCAAAGGCGTTGAGTTTGCAGGAAGCCTCTGCTCTCCTGAGGGCTGCGGAGGGGAAATCACTGCACGCGTACATCGTGGTGTCCCTCCTCACCGGAGCCCGGACTGAGGAGCTACGAGCCCTGACATGGGACCACGTCGATCTGGACGGTGATGCGAACGTTGAGCCTCCGATTCCGCCGTCTATACAGGTGTGGCGATCTGTCCGGGAGGACCGCGACACCAAGACGCTGAAATCGCGCCGCACCTTGCAGCTCCCGCAACGGTGCGTGGATGCTCTCCGCGATCACAAGGCTCGCCAGGACGAGAGACGCAAGAAGCTCGGTGACCGATGGCAGGACAACGGTCTGGTGTTCGCGTCCCGCGTCGGAACTGAGTTGTACGCCGGGAACGTACGGCGGGCGTTCCGCATCGTTGCCAAGAAGGCTGGCCTCGATCCCGAGTCTTGGACGCCCCGGGAGCTACGGCACAGCTTCGTGTCGCTGCTGTCGAACCAAGCTAATGTTCCCATTGAGGACATTGCCCGCCTCGTCGGCCACGGCCACACTAAGGTCACCGAGACGGTCTACCGATTGGAGCTGCGTCCGATGCTGACGCGCGGTGCCGAGGTCATGGATCAGATCTTCGTAGACCCCCAGCTAGACCCCCAGGTGGACGCTGACGCCGAAAACACCGATGAAGATCGGTGACTGAATCCCGCGTTGACCTGCGGGTTTGTGGTGGTGGGCCTACCTGGACTTGAACCAGGGACCTCTTCCTTATCAGGGAAGCGCTCTAACCGGGCTGAGCTATAGGCCCACGACTGACCCACCCTGCGTGCCGGGGGATCGACCCGAAAGGCTACCCCATCGTCGGCGAACCCCTCAATCCCGGATCACGCGGCGGAGTCGTCAGTTCCGATCCTCGGCGAGAGTGACCTCCAGGCCGCCCAGCAGGCTGGCCGCCAGGTTGTAGAGGAACGCTCCCAGCGTGGCCACCGCGGTGATCAGGATGACGTCCAGTACGGCGACCAGCATGGTGAACGACAGCACCCGATCCATGCCGATGTAGTTCTCGATCGCAAAGTCCTCGCCGATCGCGCTCTCGACCGCCGAGTTGATCGACCCCCACACGTCGGCCGCGGTCAGCACCGACCAGACGATGAACACCGCCACCACGCACATGATCCCGAACGCGATGGACAGCAGGAACGCGGACTTCATCACCGACCACGGGTCGATCCGCACGAGCCGAAGCCGGGCCCGCCGGCTTCGAGGACGAGGCTTGGGGGCTTCCTCGACCTGCGGCTGAGGCACCGGCTCGGGCGCTATCCGTACGGCGCGTTTGGCCTCGGCGTCGATCCTGCGGCGCCGGGCGCGGGCTCGCGAGAAGCGCTCCACCGCAGCACTCATCGCCGCTCCGGCCATGGCCATCGGCGTGGTCTTCTCTTCCTCGGACTCGTCAGCGGTGCCAGGCTCCGGCCGGTACAGCGGTCGCTCGGGCGCAGGCAGTGGACCGGCACCTGGGGCCGGCTCGCGCGCACCGCCGGCCGCAGGGCTCGGCCCGTTCGCCGGGGGACCCGCCGGATTGGCCGGCTGCGGCGCACGCGGCGGCGCGGCCGGAGGGTTCTGCGCCTGCCGCCCGGGCTGGGACGGCTTGGCGGACGGTTCCGGGCCTGGCGGGGGCTGCGTGCCGGGTGCCTGCGGCTGGGGTTGGGAAGCGGGCGGAGTCTCCGGTCGCCGGGCCCGCCGCTGCTCCGCCGAGGGCGGTGGAGGCGAAGGCCGGTCGGACGGCGCGGGTCCCGGCGCCGACTGGGACGACTGACTGGTTCCCCCCGATTTGTCCGAAGCAGGCCAGAAGGCACCGTTTTCGGGTGCTTCGGTCTGCCCGTTGGTCGCGGCGGTCGGGCCGGTGGTCACGGTGCTTCCGCGCGCCACGCCTTCCTCCGGGCGGCGGTCAGTCATCGGGTTCCTCCTGCGCATCGACGCCGGGTACGTCGTCCCCGTTGTCGACCAGTCGCTCAATGTTACGGGCTATGGCGACCACCTCGTCGCCGTCGTTGACACCGACGTACCTGACCCCCATGGTGTCACGCCCTTTCACCGGCACGTCGCGGGCAGCGCTCCGGGTGACCTGGCCGCTCGCCTTGATCGCCAGCACCTCGTCGCCGGACCCGACGACGATCGCGCCTACCAGGGACCCTCGATCATCATGCAGCTTCATGGCCTTGATTCCCAAACCACCGCGTCCCTGACGGCGATATGCGCTCACCAGGCTGCGCTTGGCGTACCCGCCGTTGGTGACCGTGAACACGTACTGCTCGTCCGCGTCGTTCGGCCCATCGGAGGCGTCGGACTCGCCGTCGTCCTCCGGCTCGTCGGAGTCAGCGGCGGTGTCCGGCTCGGCCTCCCCGGCGTAGATCACCGACATCGAGAGCAGCTCGTCGTCCTCGCGGAACCGCATCCCCATGACGCCGGACGTCGCCCGGCCCATCGGGCGCAGCTGGCTGTCGTCGGCGGCGAACCGGATGGCCTGGCCCTTCTTCGACACCAGGAGCAGGTCGTCCTCGGGGTGCACCAGATCGGCGCCGATCAGCTCGTCGTCGTCCTCCCGGAGATTGATCGCGATCACTCCCGCCTGACGCGCCGAGTCATAGAGCGGTAGCGCGGTCTTCTTCACGTAGCCGTGCCGGGTGGCCAGCACGAGGTACGGGGCCTGCTCGTAGTCCCGCAGAGCCAGGACCTGGGCGATCTGCTCGTCCGGCTGGAACTGCAGCAGCCCGGCGACGTGCCCGCCCTTCGCGTCCCGGGCGGTCTCGGGCAGCATGTACGCCTTCACCCGGTAGACCCGCCCCGCCGTGGTGAAGAACAGGATCCAGTGGTGCAGCGTGGTGGCGAAGAAGTGCCCGACCACGTCGTCGCCCTTCAGCGCGGCGCCGCGCACCCCCTTACCGCCGCGCCGCTGCACCCGGTAGCTGGCCGCGCGGGTCCGCTTGGCGTAGCCGCCGCGGGTGATCGTGACCACGGCGTCGTCGTCGGGGATGAGGTCCTCCATCGACATCTCGCCGTCGGCCGGGATGATCTGGGTACGGCGGTCGTCGCCGTACTTCTCCACGATCGTGGCGAGCTCCTCGCTCACGATCCGCCGCTGGCGCTCCTCGGAGGCCAGGATGTCCTCCAGGTCGGCGATGATCCGCTCGAGCTCGGCCAGCCGGTCGACGATGGCCTGCCGCTCGAGAGCCGCCAGCTTGCGCAGCTGCATGTCGAGGATCGCCCGCGCCTGGACGTCGTCGATGTCCAGCAGCTCCATCAGCCCGGTACGCGCCTCGTCGGAGGTCTGCGACCCCCGGATCAGCGCGATCACCTCGTCGATGGCGTCCAGCGCCTTCACGAGACCGCGGTAGATGTGCGCGTCCTCCTCGGCCTTGCGCAGCCGGAAGCGGGTACGCCGCTGGATGACCTCGATCTGGTGCGCGATCCAGTGCGCCACGAACTGGTCGAGGCTCAGCGTGCGCGGGACGTCGTCGACCAGCGCCACCATGTTGCAGCCGAAGGTGTCCTGCAGCTGGGTGTGCTTGTAGAGGTTGTTCAGCACCACGCGGGGAACGGCGTCCCGCTTCAGTACGACGACCAGCCGCTGACCGGTACGCGACGAAGTGTCGTCGCGTACGTCGGCGATGCCCTGCACCTTGCCGGCGTCGGCCAGCTCGGCGATCTTCAGCGCGAGGTTGTCGGGGTTGACCTGGTACGGCAGCTCGGTGATGACGATGCACGTACGGCCCTTGGTGTCCTCCTCGATGTCGACCACCGCGCGCATGGTGACCGACCCGCGGCCCGTGCGGTACGCCTCGTCGATGCCGGAACGCCCGACAATCAGTGCGCCAGTTGGAAAATCTGGGCCCGGGATGTGTTCGAGCAGGGCCGCGAGCAGCTCCTCACGACTGGCCTCCGGGTTCTCCAGCGCCCACTGCACGCCGGCCGCGACCTCGCGCAGGTTGTGCGGCGGGATGTTGGTGGCCATGCCGACGGCGATCCCGGCGGATCCGTTGACAAGAAGGTTCGGGAACCGGCTGGGCAGCAGCACCGGCTCCTGCGACCGGCCGTCGTAGTTGGGCCGGAAGTCGACGGTGTCCTCGTCGATGTCGCGGACCATCTCCATGGCCAGCGGCGCCATTTTGCACTCGGTGTAGCGCATCGCCGCGGCCGGGTCGTTGCCCGGTGAGCCGAAGTTGCCCTGGCCGGTGACCAGCGGCGCCCGCATCACCCACGGCTGGGTGAGCCGGACCAACGTGTCGTAGATCGCGGAGTCGCCGTGCGGGTGGTACTGCCCCATCACGTCGCCGATGACCCGCGAGCACTTGGAGAACCCGCGGTCGGGGCGGTACCCGCCGTCGTACATCGCGTAGAGCACCCGCCGGTGCACGGGCTTGAGCCCGTCGCGTACGCCGGGCAGGGCTCGGCCCACGATCACGCTCATCGCGTAGTCGAGGTACGAACGCTGCATCTCGGCCTGCAGCTCGACCGGTTCGATCCGGCCCTGCGGACCGTAGTCAGGGGTCATGGTGTCGTCGGTCACGAATCAGCCTTCAGATGTCGAGGAAGCGCACGTCTTTTGCGTTGCGCTGGATGAACGAACGCCGCTGCTCGACGTCCTCACCCATCAGCACGGAGAACACCTCGTCCGCCTGCGCGGCGTCGTCCAGCGACACCTGGAGCAGCACCCGGCTGGCGGGATCCATGGTGGTCTCCCACAGCTCGTCGGCGTTCATCTCTCCGAGGCCCTTGTAGCGCTGGATCGGAGACTCCTTGGGCAGCTTCTTGCCGGCCTCCTGGCCGGTCTCCATCAGGCCGTCCCGCTCCCGGTCGGAGTAGGCGAACTCGTGCTCGTGCGGCCTGTTCCACTTGATCCGGTAGAGCGGCGGCTGCGCCAGGTAGACGTGGCCGGCCTCGATCAGCGGCTTCATGAACCGGAAGAGAAGCGTCAACAACAGTGTGCAAATATGCTGCCCGTCCACGTCGGCGTCGGCCATCAACACCACCCGGTGGTAGCGCAGCTTGTCGATGTCGAAGTCGTCGTGGATGCCGGTACCGAGGGCGGAGATGATCGCCTGGACCTCGTTGTTCTGCAGGACCCGGTCGATGCGGGCGCGCTCGACGTTCAGGATCTTGCCCCGGATCGGCAGGATCGCCTGGGTACGGGGATCCCGGCCGCCCTTGGCGTTGCCCCCGGCGGAATCGCCCTCGACGATGAAGATCTCGCACTCTTCGGGGTTGGTCGACTGGCAGTCCGCCAGCTTGCCGGGGAGTCCGCCACCGCCCAGCAGGCCCTTGCGGCTACGGGCCAGGTCGCGGGCCTTGCGGGCGGCCACCCGGGCGCTCGCCGCGGCGATGCCCTTGCGGATGATCTCGCGGCCCTCGCCCGGGTTCTCCTCGAGCCATCCGCCGAGCCACTCGTTGACCAGCTTCTGCACGAAGGACTTGGCCTCGGTGTTTCCCAGCCTGGTCTTCGTCTGACCCTCGAACTGCGGCTCGGCGAGCTTGATCGAGATGATCGCGGTCAGCCCTTCCCGGATGTCGTCGCCGGACAGCCGGTCTTCGCGCTTCTTGATCAGGCCCCACTCCTCGCCCCATCCGTTGACCAGGCTGGTGAGCGCCGAACGGAACCCCTCCTCGTGCGTGCCGCCCTCGTGGGTGTTGATGGTGTTCGCGAAGGTGTGCACCGACTCGTTGAAGCCGGTGTTCCACTGCATCGCGATCTCGAGGCTCATGCCCACGTCGAGCGCCTCGCCCTCGAAGAAGATGACGTTGCGGTGCGCGGGCTCCTTGGCCTTGTTGAGGTGCGCGACGTAGTCGATGAGCCCGCCGTCGTACCGGAATCTCCGCTCCAGCCCACCATGCGGGCCCTCGCCGACCGCGTCGGCGGTGCCGTCCGCGGACTCCTCGGCGGTGCCGTCCTCGGCGATCCCCTCGGCGGTCGCGCGCTCGTCGCGTACGACGATCTCCAGGCCCTTGTTCAGGAACGCCATCTCGCGGAACCGTGAGGCCAGGGTCTCGAAGGAGTACGTCGTGGTCTCGAAGATGTCCGGGCTGGCCCAGAACGTCGTGGTGGTGCCGGTCCGCTCGGTCGCTTCGTTCCTGGCGAGCGGGCCGTCGGGCACGCCGTCGGTGAACGACTGGGTCCAGCAGTAGCCGTCCCGGAAGATCTCCACCTCGAGCCGGATGGACAGCGCGTTGACCACCGAGACACCGACGCCGTGCAACCCGCCGGAGACCTTGTACCCGCCGCCGCCGAACTTGCCCCCGGCGTGCAGGGTGGTGAGGACGACGGTCACCGCCGGGATCTTCTCCACCGGATGCTCGTCGACGGGGATCCCCCGGCCGTCGTCCTCGACCCGTATGCCGCCGTCGGCCAGCAGCGTCACCACGATCTGGCTGCAGTGACCGGCCAGCGCCTCGTCGACGGAGTTGTCCACCACCTCGTTGACCAGATGATGGAGGCCGCGCTCTCCGGTGGACCCGATGTACATGCTCGGTCGCTTGCGGACCGCGTCGAGACCCTCGAGAATCTGGATGGCGCTCGCGTCGTAGGCCAACTGCTGGTCCGGAACGTTTCGGTTCGGTAGGGTGGCGTCGATTGGTTCGGACTCTTGGGGAGCCGTCACGCGTGGGACCTCCAGGTGACCCGGTAGCACACGAAACCGCTCCGCGCCACAGACGCCCGGTAGGTCACACCGGACTCATACCGTGCTCGGCGTCCCGGTTGCGGGAGCGGTTTGCAGAACAAGTTCCACTATACCCGCTCAGAGGCCGTATACGCGGTCACCTTCCCCAGCAATCCGCCGCCCCGCTGTGAGATTCGTCGTGTACGGCGTGCAAACCGCTCGCCATCCGCTCAGGATGACCGCATGCGGGTACCTATACCCGGGACGGGGGGTCCGAGCCGTTCTTCGGACGCCTCGGGATCTTCGCATACGCCTCGGCGAAAGGCGTACCGGCCAACATCTCGGGCTGGAGGTCCTGGATCCCGTCGAGGATTCCGGGGTGGAGGCAATCTCGGTTGTACCCCGGCGACAGCAGCACCAGCTTGCGGACAAGCTCGGGATGATCGATCGCCACCTGGAGGGCGACCGCGGATCCGCTGCTGTAGCCCAGGATGTCGGCGTCCTCGACCCCCAGCTGCCTTCGCCGTACTGACCATGGTCGAGGCGAGAACTCATCGGCCGGACGAGCTCGGGCTCACCCGTACGTGTCGCGCGGCCCGCGTCCGTCGCGTACGGCGCGCGGGCCCTTGCTCCAGCTCGGTCCGACGGGACCGACGACGTGCACCCGTTGCACCGTGTCGTCACCGAGCTCCTCGTTCAGCCGGCGTACGACGGTCGGCGCCAGCAGCCGCACCTGGGTGGCCCAGGCGGTCGAGGCCGCACGCACGGTCGCGACGCCGTCCGCGAACCGCTCCGGCCAGCAGTGCTCGGCGAGCTCCGGTCCGACGATCGCGCTCCACCGGGAGAACACCCCGTGCATCGCCACGTCGCCGCTCCACCCGCGCTCGGCGACCAGCCGCTCGATCGTGGAGTCCAGGGGCTGCGGGTCCCGATCATCCGGCGCGGCGCCGGAGGCCTGCGGGTCGACGGTCCTGCGCCGTCGGCGGCGAGCCTGGGACGAGCCGGTTTTGGCGCGAGGGGTACGGCCGAGGGCACGCGCGACGCTGCGGGCCAGGTCGAGGCCCACGGGGTCGTGCCGTTCGCGATCGTCGTCATGGTCGGAGGACACGGCGTACCTCCCCGTTCGCGACGTCGAACCGCGCGCCGGCGAGCACCTCCGGTACGTCCGCCGGCACGGCGGCGGTGACCAGCACCTGCTCGGCACCGGCCACCGACTCGGCCAGCCGGGCACGCCGGTCGACGTCGAGCTCGGCGAACACGTCGTCGAGAATCAGCACCGGGTCGTCACCCTCCGCACGCATCAGGTCGAAGCAGGCCAGTCGCAGGGCGAGCGCCAGCGACCACGCCTCACCATGGCTCGCGTAGCCCTTGGCCGGCAAGGGTCCCAGGGACAACACCAGGTCATCGCGGTGCGGACCGACCAGGGAGACCCCGCGGGCCAGCTCGTCATCCCGGCGCGCGGCCACCTCCGCCAGCAGCGCCGCGGTCAGGACCTCGCGGTCGCCCGGCTCCTCCGGCAGCTCGAACGACGACTGGTACGCGATCTGCGCAGCGCCCGGCTCCCGCGGATTTCCGGCGTGTGGTTTCGCCACCCGTTCGTATGCCTTCGCGACGTGCGGGCGCAGCGTGTTCACCAGCTCCAGCCGGGCGGCGAGCAGCTCGGCGCCGGTGCGCGCGAGATGGTCGTCCCACACCTCGAGCGTGCGCAGGCCACCCGAGCCCTCGCCCGCCTTGCGGGCGGCGCCGGCGGTCTTCAGTAGCGTGTTCCGTTGCTTGAGCACCCGGTCGTAGTCCTGCCGGACTCCGGCGTACCTCGGTGCGCGGGCCACGAGCATGTCGTCGAGGAACCGGCGTCGTCCGGCCGGGTCGCCCTTTACCAGGGCGAGGTCCTCCGGGGAGAACAGCACGGTGCGGACGAGGCCGAGAATCTCGCGGGTACGGCGCAGCGGGGATTTGTTCAGGCGGGCGCGGTTGGCGCCGCCCGGGTTGATCTCGATCTCCGCAAGCGCGCGGCGTTCGTCGCGGACCGCCTCGACCCGGACGACGGCTCGCCCCGCACCCTGGCGTACCAGTGGCGTGTCGCTCGCGACCCGGTGGGACCCGAGCGTGGCGACGTAGTCGATGGCCTCCACCAGGTTGGTCTTGCCGTGGCCGTTCGGACCGACGAAGACGGTGATGCCCGGCTCGAGCTCGATCTCCGCCCCGGCGTACGACCGGAAATCGTGCAGCGAGAGGTGGGTGGCATACACCGTGGTATCAAGCGCTCTCTGGAGCCGACTCGCCCCTGACCGCGTGTCCGCCGAACTGCTGGCGCATCGCCGCCACCGCCTTCATCGCCGGGGAGTCGTCCTGGCGTGAGGTGAACCGAGCGAACAGGGCCGTGGCGATGGCATTCGCGGGTACGCCGTGCTCGATCGCGGCCTCGACCGTCCACCGGCCCTCGCCGGAGTCCTCGGCGTAACCCGCGATCCGGCTCAGGTGGTCGTCCTCGTCCAGCGCGGCCACCAGCAGGTCGAGCAGCCAGGATCTGATCACGGTGCCCGCACGCCACGAACGCAGCACCTCCGTGACGTTGTCGACCTGGTCGGCGGCCTCCAGCAGCTCCCAGCCCTCGGCATAGGCCTGCATGAGGGCGTACTCGATGCCGTTGTGCACCATCTTGGAGAAGTGACCGGCGCCTGCCTTGCCGGCGTGTACGAAGCCGAATTCGTTGTCTGGCTTGAGAGAATCGAACGCCGGTTGCACCTTGGCGATGTCGTCGGCATCCCCGCCGCACATCAGTGCGTAGCCGTTCTCCAGCCCCCACACGCCACCGGAGACTCCACAGTCCACGAAGCCGATCCCGCGTTCCGCCAACGCCCTCGCGTGTGCCTGGTCGTCGGTCCAGCGGGAGTTGCCGCCGTCCACCACGACGTCGCCTTCACCGAGCAGCTCGGCCAGCGCGGCGATCGTCTCCCGGGTCGGGTCGCCCGCGGGCACCATCACCCACACCGCCCGGGGTGCCGTCAGGCGCTCGACCAGGGCCTCGAGACTGGGGACGTCCCTCACGTCGGGCCGGTGGTCGTACCCCACGACGGTATGGCCGGCGCGGCGTAACCGCTCGCGCATGTTGTGGCCCATCCTGCCGAGGCCGACCAGACCAAGCTCCACGTCGTTTCGTCCTTCGGTTGGCGGTTGTCGGTGGCCGGGCACCGGCTGCTCGCCGGTCCGTGCCGCCGGTCAGCCTTGCAGCCGCACCGGCATCAGGAGATAGCGGAAGTCCAGGTCCGGATCGGCGTCCAGGTCGGCGGCCGGTGCCAGCGCGGCCGGCCGGGTCGGCTGGGTGAACGAGAGATGCGCGACCGGGGCGTCGATGGCGCCGAGCCCGTCGAGCAGGTACGTCGGATTGAACCCGATCGCGATCGGCTCGCCCTCGATCGCGGCCTCCAGCGACTCCGAGGCCTGCGCCTCGTCCCCGCTTCCGGCCTCGAGGGTCACAACGCCCTCCTCGAAGCTGAGACGGACCGGCGTATTGCGCTCCGCAACCAGGGAGACCCGCTTGACCGACTCCACCAGGGTCGCGGTGTCGACTCGCGCGACGGTGGTGGACTCCGACGGGAACAACGACCTCACCTTGGGGAACTCGCCGTCCAGCAGCCGGGTGGTCGTACGCCGGCTCCCGCCCCCGACCTGTCCCTCGAACCCAATGATCCCCTCACCGGTGCCGGTTCCGGCCAGCGCGATGGTCACCTCGGTGCCCGAGGTCAGCGACTTGGCGGTGTCGGCCAGGACGCGTGCCGGGACGAGCGCAGTGGCGGTGACGTCGGGCTGCTCCGGGCTCCACTCCAGCTCTCGCAGGCTGAGCCGGAAACGGTCGGTGGCCAGCAGGGCCATGGCGGATCCGTCGATCTCGACCCGTATGCCGGTGAGGACCGGCAGCATGTCGTCTCGGCCCGCGGCCGTGACCGCCTGGCTGACGGCGGTGGCGAACAGCTCGCTGGGCACCGTACCGGACGAGTGCGGCATGTCGGGCAGGTTCGGGTAGTCCTCCACCGGCATGGTCTGCAGACTGAACCGGGCGCTTCCGCAGGTCAGCGACACCTTCACCCCGTCCGTGGCGAAGTCGACGGGCTTCGCGGGCAGGCTGCGGCAGATGTCGGCGAGCAGCCGGCCGGACACCAGGGCGCGGCCCTCGTCGGCGACCTCGGCGGGAACCGTGACCCGAGTGGACGTCTCGTAGTCGAATCCGGACAGTACGAGGCCTTCGGTGCCGGTCTCCACCATCAGTCCGGCGAGGACCGGGACGCTGGGGCGTACCGGCAGGCTACGAGCCGCCCACGCGACGGCGTCGGCGAGCGCGTCGCGCTCTACACGAAACTTCACAACGGGCAGCCTCCTTGTGATGGGCGGTGGCCATGTCGTCTTCGGCCGGTGGTGCCACCTCGGTCGGCCGGAGTGGGTACGACTCCGGTGCGACGAAATGGGCAGGGACCCTCGCAAGGAATCCTGCCATGGAGTGCCGACGGCGGGACAGATTGGTACGCGGGTGGGAGGGATTTCCCCAGGAGGTCCGGGAGAGTGACCGTGGTGAGGAGATCTATCGGTTGTCTTCTCGTAGGGTTCGTAGCAAGGGTGGACGCTGGGGATAACCCGGGTTTGTGCAGGTCGGGGCGAACTTTTGGCTCCACCGGTCCTGTGGAGGGACGGGCGTGCTCGGGGTTCGGCGGTGGACGTGCCGGAGGCAAGGCGTGGAAATCCGCAGGTTATCCACAGCTAGTCCCCGGTGGAAGAACTCCCGTCCACAGGACTTTCCCCAGGCTGTGCGGTTCGGCGTACGGCGTCGGTTCACGCGGCCTTCCCGGTCACGGTCACGCTGATGCCAGGCACGTCATGCCTGGCGCGCCTGTTGTTTGATCCGGTTGGTCAGCTCCGTGACCTGGTTATAGACACTGCGCCGCTCGGCCATCAGCTGGCGGATCTTGCGGTCGGCATGCATGACGGTGGTGTGGTCGCGGCCCCCGAACTGCTGGCCGATCTTCGGCAGGGACAGCTCGGTCAGCTCGCGACAGAGGTACATCGCGATCTGCCGGGCGGTCACGAGCAGCCGGCTGCGGCTGGAGCCGCACAGGTCGTCGATCGAGAGGCCGAAGTACGCCGAGGTCTGGGCCACGATGGCGGCGGCCGTGATCTCCGGCTCGCCGCCCTCGGGAATGAGGTCCTTCAGCACGATCTCGGCGAGCGTGAGATCGACGTCCTGCCGGTTGAGACTGGCGAACGCGGTGACCCGGATGAGCGCGCCTTCCAGCTCGCGGATATTGGTCTGGATCTTGCTGGCGATGAACTCGAGTACGTCCGGCGGCGCGGTGAGGCGCTCGGTGGCCGCTTTCTTGCGCAGGATGGCGATCCTGGTCTCGAGGTCGGGCGGCTGGACGTCCGTGATCAAGCCCCACTCGAACCGGTTGCGGAGGCGGTCCTCGAGCGCCTCCAGGCGTTTGGGTGCCCGGTCGGAGCTGATCACGATCTGCTTGTTGGCGTTGTGCAGGGTGTTGAAGGTGTGGAAGAACTCCTCCTGGGTCTGGATCTTCCCCTCGAGGAATTGGATGTCGTCGATCAGGAGCACGTCGACATCGCGATAGCGCTTCTGGAACGTGGCGACCCGGTCGTCGCGGATGGCGTTGATGAAGTCGTTGGTGAACTCCTCGGACGAGACGTACCGGACCCGGACGCCGTGGAAGAGGCTGCGGACGTAGTGCCCGATGGCGTGCAGGATGTGGGTCTTGCCCAACCCGGAGTCGCCGTAGACCAGGAGCGGGTTGTAGGCGCGGCCGGGCGCCTCGGCGACGGCGACCGCGGCGGCGTGGGCGAACCGGTTCGACGAGCCGATGACGAAGGTCTCGAAGGTGTACTTGGGGTTGAGCCGGGCCTCGGCGACGGTCTGCTGGTCGGGCGGTGCGGCGGCGAGCGCGTTGGTGGTACGACGTTCGCGTTCGGAGTCGCGTGGGTCGATTTGGATATTTGTCGACTCATCGACCTGTGGATGAGCGGCTAAATCTGTGGATGGCTCGGCAGACTCCGTCCCCTCGTCGGAGGCGGGCGCGTTGGCCAGGGAGGCGTCGACGGTGACCGCCAGATGCACCGCCCGGCCGAGGGATTCGCTGAGCGCCTGCTCGAGCCGGGGCCGCAGCCGGGTCTCGAGCTGACCGCGGGTGAAGTCGTCTGGGACCGCGACAATTGCCGTGTTCTCGTGCAAAGTGACCGGCTCGCTGGCGGTGAGCCACGCACGCTGGCTGGCGGGCAACTCGTCGATCAGCCGTTCCCATAGGGCCCCGAGATCGTTGGCGGTGGTCGAGGAGTTAGTCATGCGTTGTCTCCCGTTGTCCCTGCCATGGATCGACGGCTACCACCAAGTGGGGTGACGGCCCATGTCCACAGCGTTATCCACAACATGTGTAACCGGGGACGACGACCGTCATACGCGGGCGTTCCCCCCGAGTGCCCCCGACAAATCACGGCTCATACCCGAAAATTCGGCACATCATAGCCACATGCCGGTTGTCGGGAGGAACATCTCGGTAACGGGCGACGCTAACAACTCCGCGGCGTGACCTTCAACCCGTTGTCCACAACCCCTGGACAAACTTCGACGCCATCCCGCGAACCGGCCGGCCGGCCGTCCGACACCCGGGACAGGGTGATCGAGCCATGACGTGTCGGCTGGGGTGTGGCCGTGCGTCAGGCGCCGCAGGCGCCCGGGCGGAGCCGACAGGTCATGGCGAGCGGCCCCATCCCGGGACGGGCCGGCCGGCGTACGGTTTGACCGGCATGCGTCGACCCGACTATCGTTGGTCAGTCGATCTGTGTCGACGGGTGCCGCATGTCCACGGGCCCGCTTCCCAGCGCCTCTCGGCGCCGATGTCGTGACCGGCGAGGAAGACCGTGACGTGGGTGGGCGGTGCCGGTCGAACGGGTTGGTCGTGACATGCAGTCTTGAACCTCCATCCGTCGATTGGGGAGCGTCCCGTGAGCAAGCGGACTTACCAGCCGAACAACCGGCGCCGGCATCGCAGGCACGGCTTCCGGGTGCGTATGCGTACCCGCGCCGGCCGAGCGATCATCTCGAACCGTCGCCGCCGGGGCCGTAACCGCCTGACGGCCTGAGTCGGTCTGGTGTCCGATCGGTCGTGCTCACGGCGGTCAACCGGCTGCGTAGACGTACGGACTTCGACCGGGCGGTACGCGGTGGGTCGCGTGCCGGGCGGCGTACTGTCGTCGTACACGCTTTGTTCACCTCGGAGACCGCTCCCCCACGATGTGGGTTCGTGGTGGGCAAGGCCGTAGGCTCGGCGCCGACGAGGAACACCGTGAAACGCCGCCTACGCCACCTGATGCGAGAGAGGATGTCGTTGCTTCCGAGGGGCAGTCTGCTGGTGGTCCGAGCGCTGCCGGCCGCCGCTAGCGCGGAGCGGCGGGTGCTCGGTGCCGAGCTGGACGCCGCGCTGGACCGAGCGCTGACGCGGGCCTCGGGCGATGAGTCGGCGTGAAGTACCTGCTGATCGGGCTGCTGCGGGTCTATCGCGCGATCATAAGCCCGCTATACGGACAGGTGTGCCGGTACCACCCGTCGTGCTCGGCGTACGCGCTGGAGGCGGTAACCGAGCACGGGTCGCTGAAGGGCAGCTGGCTGGCGGTACGCCGATTGGCGCGCTGTCACCCGTGGGCGAAGGGCGGCTATGACCCGGTGCCGCCGAGGCGTACGACGACAATATCGGCGGGCCCGACCGCCGCGGACGGTCGAGGGATCTGAACGTGATCGACTTCTTCAAGGACCTGGGCAGCTTCATCATCGGCCCGCTGGAGTACGCGACGTCCTTCATCCTGCGGGCGTTCCACACGCTGTTCACCGGCCTGTTCGGCGAGAGTAATGCCGGGCAGGGCTGGGCGTGGGCGCTGGCCATCGTCTGCCTCACGATCGTGGTCCGGATCCTGCTGATTCCGTTGTTCGTCAAGCAGATCAAGAGCAGCCGGAACATGCAGTTGCTGCAGCCGAAGGTGAAGGAGCTGCAGAAGAAGTACGGTCACGACCGTGAGCGCCTGGCGCAGGAGACCATGGCGCTCTATCGCGAGACCGGCACCAACCCGTTCGCTTCCTGTCTCCCGCTGATCCTGCAGATGCCGGTGTTCTTCGCGTTGTTCCGGCTGATCCGCGAGGCGAGTACGAATAACAACCCGCTGGGCGTGCTCACGGAATCTCACGTGGAGCAGCTGCAGCGCGCGACGCTGTTCGGCGCCGACGTGCACAGCACCTTCCTGGAGGCCGGCGGCAACCTGTCGACGCAGGTGCTGGCGATCGTGCTCGTGGTGTTCATGACCTCCACGATGTTCCTGACTCAGAAGCAGTTGATGAGCAAGAACATGCCGAAGGACGCGATGAGCGGTCCGTTCGCGCAGCAGCAGAAAATGCTGCTGTACGTCCTCCCGGTGGTGTTCGCGGCTAGCGGCGTCTACTTCCCGATCGGGCTGCTGGTGTACTGGACGACGTCGAACCTGTGGACGATGGGCCAGCAGTTTTACGTTATCCGGCGGAATCCGGCACCCGGTACGCAGGCGTTCGACGCCAGGCAGGAGCGGCTTGCCCGGAAGGGGAAGTTGGAGCCAGGCACGGCGGAAGATACGGACACGGCCGTAGAAGAGGCACCTCGGCCTCGCACCCAGCCGAAGCGGCAGCCGCGCAGTCAGCGTACGCAGAAGTCCGTGCCGGCCAAGCAGCCGATGTCGGGCGGCGAGGCGGAGTCGGCTGGGTCGAGCGCGAAGGCGTCGGCGGATGGCAAGGCCGTCGAGGATGAGGCCGTGGAGGATGAGCCCGTCGCGACCGGTTCGAGCTCGGGTACGTCCAGTGCGAGCGGTTCCAGTAAGCGGCCGCCGGCCAAGTCCGGCGGTTCTGACGGCAAGCATCCGTCGCGCAAGTCGGGAAAGAGTAAGTCAAGGCGAAAGTCTGGTCGCCGTTGACGGTGTCTGCTGGGTGGACGCTGCGCGCGACCGAGAGACCTTTACGCGAACAGAGACGCAAGGAGACGGACGTGAGCGAGAGCACCTCCTCACCCCCACAGTCGGCGACCGAGTCGGACGAGTCGGTGTTGACCGACACGGATCATGGAGACGCCGGTACCGAGGAGACCTCACTGGAGGCCAGCGAGCCACCTCGAGTCGAGGCTGGCGCGGATGACACCGGGGCTACGCCGGAGGAGGAGGAGTCGGCGGACGATGGGGAGGCCGATGACGCGGAGTCCGCGGACGGTGATTCTGCCGAGGAGGAGGCATCGGCCGCGGACCGGGTGGCGGCGCTGGAGAACGAGGGGGATATCGCGGCGGACTACCTGGAGGATCTGCTGGACATCGCGGATCTCGATGGCGACCTCGACATCGAGGTGGAGGGAGAACGCGCGGCGGTGTCGATTATCGGCGCAGACCTCTCCGACCTGGTGGGTCCGGACGGGCGGACGCTGGAGGCCCTGCAGGAGTTGACGCGGTTGGCGGTACTACGCCAGACCGGCGAACGCAGCCGGCTGATGCTGGACGTGGGGGGATACCGGGCGGCGAGGCGGGCCGAGCTCGAGAAGGTGGGCGCGGAGGCGGCGGCGGAAGTACGGGACACGGGAGAACCGAAGAAGCTGGCATCGATGACTCCGTTCGAGCGGAAGGTCGTGCACGACGCGGTGGCGGCGGCCGGGCTCCGGAGCGAGTCGGAGGGCGAGGAGCCCAACCGACGCGTGGTCGTCCTGCCCGCGCAGCCGTGAGCCCGTGAAGCCCGCGGTTTCACGTGAAACATCCGAGCCTCCCGCGGGCTCCGAGAAGATATTCGGCGAGTCCTGGCAGCTGGCCCAAACCTATGCCGAGCTGCTGTGGACGACCGGTGTGGAGAACGGCCTGATCGGACCGCGGGAGGTACCGCGGTTATGGAGCCGGCACCTACTGAACTGTGCGGCGATTTCCTCGGGATTCGATCCGGAGTCGAGGGTGTGCGACGTGGGTTCGGGAGCCGGATTGCCAGGTGTTGTGCTGGCGCTGACCCGACCCGATCTGGAGCTCATACTTCTGGAGCCGCTGCTTCGTCGGTATGAGTTTCTCCGCGAGGCGGTCGAGAGCCTTGGCCTGAGCCGAGTTCAGGTGGTGCGCGGGCGCATCGAGGAGCAGGCCTCCGGATCGTTCGACGCCGTGACCGCGCGGGCGGTGGCCCCGCTGGATCGACTTGTGCGGTGGTGTCTGCCTCGGTGCCGGTCTGGCGGCCGGCTGGTCGCCATGAAGGGCGCGAAGGCGGAGGCGGAGCTGGAGGCTTGTGTGCCGACGCTGCGTCGGATGGACGCGCGGTCGTGGAGAGTTCGAGACTTCACGTTGTCCACCGTTGACGTGACCGCGGTTGCTGTTGAGATCGTGGCTGGCGACACTGGACGGGCTTAGACGAGCGGCGGAGGGCGTGACAGGTGGGAACAGTTGCCGGACTCGGGTGGCCAGAGGAAGCTGAGCGCCGGACTAGCGGCTCACTCGGCTGGCCATCCACCAGTCTCTCTATGGAGAAGTCGACAAAACACCAAGGAGCTCCGGACACTCGCGCCGGCGAAGGACCGGCGGCCGGGCGGATGGAGGTTGGACCCGCGACGGGGCGGTACCCGGACCCGGGGAGCGGAGCGGATGTGTCCGTCGGGACGAGCGGGTCTCTGGAGGGCGGTACGGCGGCGGATCGGGAGTACACGATTTCCGCCACGCCGGAAGAAAAAGCGGGATTAGGCGACCACGCGAGGGATGATGTTTCACGTGAAACCACTGCGCCTCAGGATGACCGGATGATGCGGAGCGCCGAGCCGGAACGAGCGTCCTTCGGCGCCGCGCCACCGCCAACCCAGGCCATCCGGACCGCAGCGGAGATCGCAGCCAACCTCCATGGCGAGCCGGACCACAACACGCCACTCGCCAGGGAAACCGCCCTCAGGATCAAGGTGACCACGCGAAGCCTGGAAAAGCTCCCGGCACCACCGGACACCCGAGTGCTGGTGGTGGCGAACCAGAAGGGTGGCGTCGGTAAGACCACGACCGCCGTCAACCTGGCCGCCGCGCTCGCGCATTACCAACTGCGGGTGCTGGTCGTCGATCTCGATCCGCAGGGCAACGCGTCGACCGCCATGGGGATCGAGCATGGGCACGGGACCCCAGGGGTCTATGAGGTGCTGTCCGACGAAAAGCAGCTCGCGGACGTGGTGCAACCGTCCGCCGACATCCCCGGACTGTATGGCGTACCCGCAACCCTTGACCTGGCCGGCGCGGAGATCGAACTCGTATCCCTGGTCGCGCGGGAGTCCCGGCTACGCCGGGGGCTCGACGCGTTCCTGGAGAACAGCTCGGGAGTCCCGGAGCGGTTCGACTACATCTTCATCGACTGTCCGCCCTCCCTCGGCCTGCTCACGATCAACGCCCTGGTCGCCGGCCGCGAGATGTTGATCCCCATCCAGTGCGAGTACTACGCCCTCGAGGGGGTCACCCAGCTCCTGCATAACGTCGAGATGATCCGCGCGCACCTGAACCCGGCGCTGACGATCTCGACGGTCATCCTGACGATGTACGACGGCCGAACCCGGCTGTCGTCGGGTGTCGCCGACTCGGTACGCGACCATTTCGGCGACGCCGTCCTGCACACCGTGATTCCACGATCGGTGCGGGTGTCCGAAGCTCCCAGTTACGGGCAGACCGTGATGACCTACGACCCGGGCTCGACGGGCGCATTGTCCTACCTCGAGGCGGCCCGGGAGATTGCCCACCATCCCATCGCCACACACTCGCCGGAGGAATCGTGAACACTCGCCGCCGTGGGTTAGGCCGCGGGCTCGGCGCCCTCATTCCCACCTCCACCGATGAACAGGAAGCGACCGGCCAACCCGGGTCGGCCCACGACGCCTTCGTCGTCTCCTCGACGGTGGTGGCCGACCACGACGGGCACCCTGCCGTTGATGATGCGAACGGCCAGCCGCTGCTCTCACCGGTCGACGGCGCGCGGTTCGCCGAGCTGCCGGTGAGCAGTATCTCCCCAAATACGCGACAGCCCCGGCAGGTGTTCGATGAGGACGCCATGGCGGAGCTCGTGCACTCCATCCGCGAGGTCGGGCTGCTGCAGCCGGTGGTCGTACGCCCGGTTGGCGAGAATAGCTACGAGCTTGTCATGGGGGAACGCCGATGGCGCGCCATCGAGCTGGCCGGACTGACGACGATTCCGGCGATCATCCGGGACACCCGCAACGACGACATGCTGCGCGATGCCCTCTTGGAGAACCTGCACCGCACGCAGTTGAATCCACTGGAAGAGGCAGCGGCCTACCAGCAGCTCCTGGACGACTTCGGTTGTACGCACGACCAGCTGTCGGACCGAATCGGCCGATCGCGGCCGCAGATCACCAACACCCTACGGTTGCTTCGCCTGACGCCGCCGGTACAGCGCCGAGTGGCCGCCGGCGTACTCTCGGCTGGACACGCGCGCGCCCTGCTCGGCGTCACCGAGGAGGACACCCAGGACCGACTGGCCGAGCGGGTGGTGGCCGAGGGGATCTCGGTGCGCGCACTCGAGGAGCTGGTCGCGCTCGGGATGGACGGCAGCCAGGACCGGCCACGAGCTCGTACGAGCAAGCCCACGGCCCCCGGCCTGGAGGACATCGCCGCCCGGCTGACGGAGCGGTTCGAGACCCGAGTCAAGGTCACGCTGGGCAAGACCAAGGGCAAGATCGTGGTCGAGTTCGCGTCGCTGGAGGATCTGGACCGGATCATCACCACGATGGATCCACCGGCAGCTAAGTCCTAAAGCCATCCGTCCATTTATCGACAAAGCGCTAGATACCCTTGTAGGTAAACCGCTTTCGCGAGGACGGCGGACCGTCAGGTCTTCGCGACCGCCAGCAACTCGGCGCACAGCTCCCCGAGATCGAGCCCCGCCGCCTGGACCGAGAGCGGGACCAGCGAGGTCTCCGTCATCCCGGGGGCGACGTTGACCTCCAAAAACCACACCTGGCCGTCCTCGTCGACGATCAGGTCCGAGCGGGAGATGTCCCGGAGGCCGAGCGCCTCGTGCGCGGTGACCGCGGCCCGTGCGCACGCCGCCGCGACCTCGTCGTCGAGCTTCGCGGGTACGACGAACTCGGTGGATCCCGCGGTGTAGCGCGCGGCGTAGTCGTACACCCCACCGTCCGGGCGGATCTCGACCGGCGGCAGCGCCCGCGGACCCGACCCGGTGTCGACGACCGGCACCGCCACCTCGGTCCCGGTGACGAACTGCTCGACCAGGGCCACCGGCCCGTAGGAGAAGCATCCGACCATCGCCCCCGGAAGGTCATCCGGACGGCGTACGACCGAACACCCCAGCGCGGAACCCCCACGAGTCGGTTTCACCACCAGAGGGACGCCGAGCCTGGCAAGCAGAGCGTCCATCATGACCGCGGCACCGATCTCGCGGAACGTCGCGTGCGGCAGGGTCACCGAGGGTGGCGTCAGCAGCCCCGCCCGGTGGGCGACCGCCTTGGCGACCGGCTTGTCGAACGCCACCCGGCTGGCCGTCGGACCGGAGCCGACGTACGGGATGTCCAGCAGCCGCAACACCTCGCGCAGCGCGCCATCCTCGCCTGTTTCGCCGTGCAACAAAGGAAAAACACAGTCAGGACGATCCTTGAGTAGCGCGGGAACGAGGTCGGCGTCGACGTCGCGCTCCTCGGTCTCGACCCCGACGCCGCGCAGTGCCTCGGCCACCCGCCGTCCGGACCGCAGCGAGACGTCCCGCTCATGCGACAGCCCGCCGGCCAGCACCACAACCCGGCCCGGGAGCTCGTGCGTCATCGACGTTCCTTCCTCTGGCGCGGCCACTACGTGAGGTCCGGGTTCGGGGTGTCGTACGTCGGCAGGGACGCGCGGCCCGCCCCAAACGTCTCCCGCAGCTGCATCTCCTGCTCGATCACCGCGGCCAGCCGGCGCACGCCCTCCCGGATCCGTTCCGGCGTCGGATGGCAATACGACAGGCGCATGCACTGGCTGCCGAAGCCGTCGGCGTAGAACGCCGTGCCGGGCACGAACGCCACCCGCTCGGTCACAGCCCGCGGTAGCATCGCCTTCGCGTCCAGACCCTCTGGCAACGTCAGCCATACGTAGAAGCCACCCTGCGGGACCGTCCACGTCGTCCCGGGCGGCATCAGGTCCTCCAGCGACTCCAGCATCGCGTCCCGCCGCTCGCGGTACATCTCCCGGAACGCCTTGATCTGCCCACGCCAGTCATGGCCTGCGAGATACGCCGACACGACCGCCTGGCTGAACGTCGGCGGGCACAGCGTGGCGGACTCCTGGGCGAGCACCAGCTTCTCGCGGACGGCGTGCGGAGCGACCGCCCAGCCGACCCGCAACCCGGGTGCGAAGGTCTTGGAGAACGAACCGAGATAGAGCACCCGCTCGGGATCGTCAGCGCGCAGCGCGCGGAACGGCTCGTCGGTGAAACCCAGCAGCCCGTACGGGTTGTCCTCGAGTACGAGCAGGTCGGCCTCACGGCAGATCTCGAGCACCTCGGCACGACGCGGCGTCGACAGCGAGACGCCGGCCGGGTTGTGATAATTCGGAATCGTGTAAAGGAATTTCGCCCGTCGACCGGCATCGGCGATCGCCTGGAGCGCCTGGCGCAGAGCGTCCGGCCGCAGCCCGTCGTCGTCCATCTCGACGTGCACGACTTCGCACTCGTACGCCCGGAACACCCCCAGCGCCCCGACGTAGCTGGGGGCCTCGCAGAGCACCACGTCGCCCGGGTCGCAGAACAGCCTGGTCACCAGGTCGACCGCCTGCTGCGAGCCCACCGTGACCACGACGTCGTCCGGATGGGCCTCGACGCCCTCCAGCCGCATCACCTCGCAGATCTGCTCGCGCAGTCGTGGCTCGCCCTGCCCGGAGCTGTACTGCATCGCGTGGCCGCCATGCCCGAGTACCAGCGTGTGCACGAGGTCGCCCACAACGTCGAGCGGCAGCCCGGAGATGTTCGGCATCCCGCCGGCGAGGGAGACCACCTCGGGCCGGCTCGCGACCGAGAACAATGCCCTGATCTCCGAGGCGGCCATGCCATGGGTGCGAGTGGCGTAGCGGTCGACGTACGAGTCGAGCCGGGTCTCCCTCGGGACCCGCGCCGCGGGCGGTCTGCCGGCGGTCCCGCCCGAGGAAGGCCGCGGGGGCACGGCGGCCGGGCGGTCGCCGGCACGCGGGGGAGGCTGCGGGGTCGCGTCGCCGGCGCCGCGGTGTTCTAGCGAGGACTCCCGGTCTGGGTCCATGAGGCTGCGTCTCCTGCGAGGTGAATGCGACCTACTACGATGCCTTATAAGGGATTCTCCCGCGTCGGCGGGCCAAATCTCAGGACACGCCACAGCAGCAGGAGTTGGGCATGGCTGGCGTAGCGAAAAGGTGGCTGGTGCTGGTACTGCTGGCCGTAACCGGCGTCGCATTCGGGGCGGTCGCCGGGTTCATGGCTGGGCTGTTGCGCCCACGCCCGGGGCCGAGACCGGAGGGCGGTGCGGGTAGCCGTCGGTGTCGCCGGATGGGCGAGCACGCCAGGAGGCCGGGGCGGGAGAGCTGATCATGGCGCGGCGCCTGGCGAACATCACCCTCGACAACATCGACGACCTGCCGGTGCGGTGCCGGGACTGCGTGTTCTGGGAGCTGGATCCGGTGGCCGGTCAGCGGGCCGTCGAGGCCGGAGACCCGGCGCTGGAGAAGGAGGCGTGGCTATCGGCCGTGCTGCTGGAATGGGGGTCGTGCGGGCGGTTGGTGTACGTCGACAAGGTCCCGGCGGGTTACGTGCTGTACGCACCGCCGGCGTACGTACCCCGGTCGGTGGCGTTCCCGACCTCCCCGGTGAGCTCGGACGCGGTGCAGTTCGTGACCGCGCACATCGTGCCCGAATTCCGCGGCGGCGGGCTGGGGCGGGTGCTCGTGCAGACCGTGGCCAAGGACCTGATCAAGCACGGCGGGATCAAAGCCATCGAGGCGTTCGGCTCCGCCGAGTCGGAGTGGAGCGGCTGCCTCGTACCGGCCGACTATCTCACCGCGGTCGGGTTCAAGACCATCCGGCCGCACCACCGGTTCCCCCGGTTACGGCTGGAGCTGCGCAACGCGGTGACGTGGAGGGAGGACGTCGAGGTGGCGCTGGAGAGGCTGCTGGGGTCGATGCGCCCCGAGCCCACCCGGGTCGAGCCGCTGCGGCATCGCACGGGTACGCCGACGTCCTGACGCCTTGGCTCGGGCGCTACGCCCGGCGATGTCGGCTCCGCTACGACGCTTCGCCAGTCGGTGTCGGCTCCGCCCGGAGGCTCCTTCGGAGCCTCTTCTACGCCCGGCCACGCCCACTCGGAGCCCGGCGTCGGTCGGCCTGGCTCTGGGCTCGCGACGGATCGACCGGGTCAGCCGATGAAGTCTTGGAGGTCGTTGACGATGGCAGCCTTCGGCTTGGCGCCGACGATCGACTTGACCAGCTCGCCGCCCTTGAAGACCCCCATCATCGGGATGCCGGTCACGCGGTACTGCGACGGGGTCTGCGGGTTCTCGTCGACGTTCATCTTGACGATCGAAAGCGCCTCACCGTGCTCGGCGGCGATCTCCTCCAGGATCGGGGCGACCTGGCGGCAGGGGCCGCACCACTCGGCCCAGAAGTCGACCAGCACGGGCTTGTCGGCCTGTAGCACGGTGGTGTTGAAGTCGGCGTCGGTTACGGCTGGGAGTGCACCCACAGTTCGGCTCCTTCGTACGTAGTGGTCAGACGGGCTGGCTCTGCTCCAGGAGCAGGTCGGCATCGGAATGGGTCTCGGCCTCGGTGGCGGCCGCGTCCCCGGCCGTCGAGGGGTCGTGGCTGCGGGCCGCGAGGTAGCGCTCGGCATCCAGCGCGGCCGCGCATCCGGTGCCGGCGGCGGTGACGGCCTGCCGGTAGTGGTGGTCGACCAGGTCCCCGCTGGCGAACACGCCGGGCAGGCTGGTCCGGGTGGACGGCTGGTCCACCAGCACGTAGCCGTCGGGGTCGACCTCGATCTGGTTGCGGAACAGCTCGGATCGCGGGTCGTGGCCGATCGCGACGAACAGCCCGGTCACGTCGAGCCGGCGGGTCTCGCCGGTCTGGGTGTCGCGCAGGGTCACGCCATCGAGCTTGTCCTCGCCGTGCAGCTCCGCAACCTCGGAGTTCCAGGCGAACTCGATCTTGGGGTTCTGGAAGGCCCGCTCCTGCATGATCTTGCTGGCCCGCAGGGCGCCCCGGCGGTGTACGACGGTGACCTTGCTCGCGAACCGGGTGAGGAACGTCGCCTCCTCCATCGCGGAGTCGCCGCCGCCCACGACGGCGATCTCTTGGTCGCGGAAGAAGAACCCGTCACAGGTCGCACACCAGCTCATGCCGTGTCCGGACAGTCGCTCCTCGTCCGGCAGCCCGAGCTTGCGGTAGCCGGAACCGGTGGCGAGGATCACGGTGTACGCGCGGTGCTCTGTGCCGGAGGAGTCGGTGACGACCTTGACGTCGCCGGTCAGCTCCACGGCGGTGACGTCGTCGGCGACCAGCTCGGTACCGAACCGCTCGGCCTGCTTGCGGAGATCCTCCATCAGCGCCGGACCCATCACGCCGTTCGGGAATCCGGGGAAGTTCTCCACGTCGGTGGTGGTCATCAGCGCACCACCGCCGGTTACCGAACCCTCGAACATCAGCGGCGCCAGCTCGGCCCGCGCGGCGTAGATCGCCGCGGTGTATCCGGCCGGGCCCGATCCGATGATGATGACGTTGCGTACGTCGTTCGACACGTCGCCTCGCTTTGCTGTGACCTTCACGTAACACCCGATCTCGGGTCTTATCTCTTTCGGTTCATCCGCCCAGCGGATGCCCTCCGGATGCACCGTTATCAACCGATCCTAGGGTGTCGGAAATTCCCGGCCGTGACGCGCCGCACGGTGGGTTGCCGACCTCGCCGGGCCGTTCTCAGTCCGTGAGATTCCGGTGCAGCAGCTCGCGGGGACGGTTGCCGCAGCGGATCACCCACGCGTCGGTCGGATCGGACGTGGGGTACAACACCACGGCGCCCGGCCGGCCGTTCAGCCGGATACGGTACGACGCACCCGCCCAGTCCTCGCCGAACACGGCCTCCACGCAGGCGGGCCGCCTGCGGCGATCATCCCCGTCCGAACGGCGGGAGCGTACCGATTCGACGACCGAGGAGAGCGTCTCCCGTCTCCGCGGACCCAGGGCGAGGAAGCCCTGTTCGTCGGTGGCCTCGGTCTCGGCGTCGGACCGCCGGGACAACTCCTGCGGCGGCGTCTTCTTGCCGGCCGCGCGGCCCGCGGAGTCCTCCTGGGCGCTGCCGGCCTGCGCTTCCGCGGTGGCCGCGTCGCCGCCGGAGCCACCACCCGACTGCAGCTGGCCGAGGCCGACTCCGACCGCAGTCAGCGCCGCGGCGGCGATCAGTCCACCGGCGGCGTACCGGCGGCGCCGGGCCCGCCGCCGCTCGTCCAGCGACCGCACCGGCGCGCCGTGCGGCGAGCCCTCCACGACGGTGCGCTCGGCGGACTCGCGCTCGATCACCGCCTCGAGCCGGTCGACCATGTCCGGCGGCATCTGCACGGTCTTCCGGCCCTCCGCGCGCAGGACCGAGCGGACCTCGGCCAGATCGGAGGCGGTCGCCGAGCAGGTTGCGCACCCGGCGAGGTGCCAGGCGATTCGCTCGGACTCCGACCTCTCCAGCAGTCCTTCGAGCTGGTCGGCGATGGTCTCGATGTCGGGATGCGTCACGAACCATCACCTCCCATGGGCTCGTGCGGTGCGGACAACGGTTCGACGCGCGCTGGCTCGGCCTGGTTCCTGAGGTCAGCCAGGTGCGGGTGGAGCCTCGCCCGCCCGCGCGCGCACCGGCTCTTGATCGTCCCCGGCGCGCAGTCCAGCATCTGGGCGGCCTCGGCGACCGAGTAGCCCTCCATGTCGACGAGCACCAGAGCCGCCCGCTGATCCTCCGGCAGGGTCCGCAAAGCGGCGAGTACGGCGCCCCGGTCGGTCAGCTGGTCCACCGGGTCCGGCTGGGTCTGCGCGGCCAGCGCCGTGACCCGCTCGGGGTCCTCGGGCAGCGGATCGGCGGAACGTACCTTCGCCCGGCGTACGTGATCCAGGCAGGCGTTGACCACGATCCGGTGCAACCACGTCGTGACCGCCGAACCGCCCCGGAAGCCCTCGGCCCGCCGGAATGCCGAGATCATCGCGTCCTGGAGGGCGTCGGCGGCGTCCTCGCGGTTACCGAGGGTACGCAGCGCGATGGCCCACAGCCGGTCTCGGTGCCGAGCGAAGAGTACACCGAATGCGTCCGGGTCCCCGGCGACGTGGCGAGACAGCAGCGTCTCGTCGGACAGATCATCGTCCGTCACGCCGTCAGCCTCGTACGTCGATGTCACTGATGCTCGCGCGGAAGGTCCCGCCACCCTCCTCGGGAGGCAGCTTGGTGATCCAGACCAGGACGTAGCGGGTGGTGGTCCCTTGGTCGAGCTCCACCCGGGTGGAGCCCGCCGCGCCGGTCGTGCCGCCGACTTCGAGGAATCCGGCGGGATCCGGCGGTGGCTGCGCTGCGTCCTCGGGAGCGGCCCGGATCTCGAAGTCGGTACCCGAGCCGCCGAGCGCCAGCCGCACCTCGGAGACGGCGACCGGCTCGCCGAGGTCGAGGATCAGGCCGAGGCCGTCCTTGAGGTTGCCGAAGTTCGGGCTGCGTTCGTACGACAACGTGGACCACGCGGATGCCGGATCCTCGTCGATGGTGAGCGGCGCGTCCTCGTCGTTCTCGCCGTCCTCGCCCTGCGGATCCCAAGCGGTGGCCGACGCGATCTCGATCGGTTTTGCGGGTGCGGCCGCGCTCCGATCCGGCTCCTCTGGGCTGGCGGTCTCGCCGCCGTCACCGGCGGAGAGGCCGAGGTAGAAGGCCAGGATGGCCGCGGAGGCGATCGCGATCCCCACCAGCAGCCAGCCCCAGGGCGGGATGCCCCGCCGCCTCGGCGCTTCGGTGTCCTGCCCGGGGGGTACGGTCGCGGGGGCCGTCGCGCGTACGGACGTTCTGTTCGGTGCCGGGCTCGCCGCGGCCACCGCTGGGTGGTGCGCGGTGGGCTCCGTCCGGGCCGGACGAGGCTCGCGCCTCACCGGGGTGACCTTGCGCAGCTGGTCTCGCATGGGCAGCCGGGACGTGTGCTCGGCCGGGCTGGCGTGCCGGCCGGCGTGTACCGCGGTGGATTCGGCACCGGTCAGGTCGCCGGCGGGGCGCACCGTGTCGGCCAGCGAGAGCGCGACCTCCGACGCATGCCTGAGCGGCGGTGCCTGGTGTTTCGGCGGTTCTCCGAGAATCCGGTCGCAGGTCTCGTCGAGACTGCGCGGAACGCCGGCCCGGACCTGTTGCGGACGCATCAGCCGCCCGTGCTCGGTGGGTGCAGTGGGCAGCCCGGACTCCGGGCCGCCCGGCCAGTGGGTGACCAGGCAGGCGTAGAGCAGCCGACCGAGACCGCGGACGTCCTCGGCCTCGGCGTCGGCGTACTGGATGCCGTGCAGCGCCGCCTCCGTGGCCAGGCCGAGGATCTTTACCGCACCGGTGTCGGTGACGATGATGTTCTGGGGTACCAGCCGCAGGTGGTAGATGCCGGCCTCGTGCGCCGTGCCGATCGCCTCGGAGATCTCCCGTACGACCCACGCGGCGCGGCGATGGGCGAGCGGGCCGTCGGCCAGTACCAGGTCGAGGGACTCCCCGCGCGCGAACTCGCGTACGACGTAGACGTCGCCGTTCTCCTCGGAGGTGTCGAGCACCCGCAGGAACCGGCCGTCGGTCGCCACCGCGGACCGGCGGGCCGCCCGCACGAGTGCCTCGGCTCGCGGTGCGTCCGCGGAGATCACGTCGATCGCGACGGAGCGACGCAGCACCTGGTCGACGGCACGCCACAACCTGGCTCCGGCGCGCTCGCCGAGTAGGTCCTCGACCACATAGCGCCCGGCGAGCTGGTGACCAGGCTCGACGGTCATCGCGGGTGCCGGCCTCCTCGCTCCAGCGTCTGAGTGGTTTGTACGGTTCTATGCTAGGCCCTGTCGGACCACCGTGGACCGAGTTGCCGCCTTCTTCTACGCTTGCCGGACCCCTTTCGGTTGCGGCGACCCCCGGTTTTTCGGCGTCCGTCCGGCCCCGGTCACCGGCGCAGGCGGCCCATGATCGACCCGACGAGCCCGGTGACCTCCGACAGCCGCATCAACCGCGCCCCCAGCAGCAGTACGCCCAGGGCAAGCGCTCCGGCGACCCCGAGCAGGAGCAGGGCGCCCGGCTTCGTATCGGGATCGGCGCCGGCGGCCGACACGCCGGCGGCCGCCAGCCAGGCGACGCCGGCGGTCGGAACGCACACGATCGCCAGGCGTGCGACGAACCGGAAAAGCGCGCCCAGGTCGAGGTCACCGAGCCGGCGGCGCAGCACCAGCAGAGACAGCGTCGAACCCACCAGGTAGGCCACGCCGTACGCCGCCGCGAGCCACGGGGCCACGTCGGGGCTGCCGGTCGGGTCCGTGAGCAGCACGGCGGCCACGATGTTGGTGGCCGCGACCCCACATTGCACGAAGAAGACCGTGCGCGTGTCCTCGACCGCGTAGAAGCCCCGCAGCATCAGGTAGTGCACGGTGAAGAACACCAGCGCCGGGGAGAAGACCACCAGGGTCCGCCCGAGCGGGCCCGCGTCGCCCTCGGCGGCGCCCCAGCTGAACATCACCACGGCCAGGGACGGGCCCAGCACCGCGAGCACGGTGCAGAACGGCAGGATCCACGCGAGGGCGTGCCGCAGCGTGCTGCTGAGCTCACGGCCGGACTGCGCGAGCTCGCCGTCGGCCGCCAGCCCGGACAGCCGGGGGAGCACGGCCGTCGCCAGCGAGACCGTGATGATGCCGTGCGGGACCATCAGCAGGAGGAAGGCGAAGTTGTACGCCGTGAAACCGCTGCTGGTCTCTCCGGTGAGCGCGGCCGAGGACGATGCGTTGGTCGCGATCCGCCCGACGACGACGTACGCAATTTGGTTCACCACAACGAAAAGCACGGTCCACATGCCGAGTCGCAGAGTGTGCCCGAGCCCGCTGCCCCGAAGGTCGAACCGCGGCCGGTAGCGCACGCCGGCCTTGCGCAGGTACGGGATGAGGATCGCGGTCTGTACGACGATCCCGAATGTCGACCCCAGCCCCAGCACCAGCTCTTCGCCGGTCGAGTAGGCCATGTCGCCGGACTTGCCGCCGTACGCCATGAGGTACGCCGCGAGGATCGCGATGGAGACCAGGTTGTTGCCGATCGGCGCCCACATCATCGGGCCGAACCGGTTACGCGCGTTGAGCACCTGTCCGATGAGCACGAAGACGCCGTAGAAGAAGACCTGCGGCATGCAGTAGCGGGCGAAGTCGAGGAAGGACTCGGTCTGCGCGGACAGGTCGTCCGCGAACAGCTCCTCGCCGGCCAGGACCCGCATCACCCACGGGACGGCGGCGATCAGTGCCGCCGTGATCCCGGTCAGGGCGAGCCCGCCGAGGGTGAGGATCCGGTTGACGTACGCCGCGCCCCCGTCCGGATCGCCCTTCGTTGCCCGGACGATCTGCGGCACCAGCACCGCGTTGAAGACGCCGCCGGCCACCAGGATGTAGAGCATGTTCGGCACGGTGTTGGCGTAGGTGAAGATGTCCGCGTGCAGGTTGACACTGCCGACCGCGGCCACGATCATCGCCGACCGGACGAAGCCGAGGGCTCGCGACAGCGTCGTCCCGATCGCCATCACCGCACTCGACCGCAGCAGACCGGTGTCGACCTCGCTCATCAGGCTTCCGCCCGGTCGGCGCGGTGTGCGCGTACTCGTTTCCGGATCCGCCGGAACGCCGCGAGGAACAGCACGCCCCCGCCGACCGCCATTACGACCCAGACCACGGCCGCGAGCTGCGACGTACGGACCTGGAACTCCTCCACCTGGCCGAAGGCGACGTCCCGCTGGTTCAGTGGCTGGACGGTGACCGACGTGAGCCCGACGCCCTCGGCGCGGGTCTCCACGGTGACCGCGATCCGCTGGTGCGGCTGGATCGTCACCCGCTCGATCTCGCCGACCTGCAGATGCGGGTCCGTCGGCTCGACCAGGAGGCCGATCGTGATCGCCTCGTCCAGCTCGTTCGTGACGGACACGGGAAACCGGCCGGACTGGCTGGACAGGGTCACGAAGCTGGGCACCGAGACGGTGACCCCGTTGAGCTGCTCGTGGTTTCGCGCGATCCCGGCTCTGGCGATCTCCCGGCCGACCCTCGGGCTGGCCCGCCACGCCATGGAGGTGCTCAGCCCGCCCACTCGATTCGTCCGCGCGCGGCTCCTGGCCGGCTGGGTGAGCATCCCGTTGACCTTCCGCGCGCTGCTGGTCAGCCTGCGCGCGGCGGCGCGATTGGCGTTGGGGAGCTCGTAGCGCTCCATTCTCTTCGGGTAGCGGAACGTGCCGTCGTACGTCTGGGTGCCGTCGGCGAGGAGCGTGGACGCGTCCACCTGGCTCACCCACGGGACGTCGAGCTTGTCGAACAGGTCGGCCTGGTTCCAGTCGTCGTCCGGCCACCACCGAGACGTCGGCATGGCGATCGCGCTGTGGTCACCGTCGGGGTCGAGGGCCATCAGGGCGGTCACCCCAAGGATCTGCTGGCGCCACTGCAGCACGGTCTGGTCCGGTTGGGCGATCAGCCCGGCCTTGCTGGCGATCGGGTCGTGTACCAGCCCGGCGAGCCCGGGCCGGCTGGAGGGCAAGCCGACCACGGACCGCGTCGGGTCGTCGTGGAACGCCGCACTGGAGACGAGGGCGACCTCGGCTCCGGCCTGTTCGGCCCTGTCCAGGATTGCCGCGTTGACCCGGCCGGCGGCCGGCCAGATCGTGGGTATGGCGCCGTCGACCCCAAGCCCATCGAGGGTCTGGTCGGAGGCGTGCCGCGCGTGCGGCAGGATCGGGCCGACTCTCCGCCCCGCCAGCGAGCCGATGTCCGGGTTGCCGTACGGCAGGGCCAGCACCGAGTCCCTGTCGATGGCCTGGAGGGTCCGATCGAACCAGGCGGCGGCCCCCACGGCCGGGTTCGAGTCCTCGGCGAACTCCCGCTCGCCCACGGTGAAGCCGTCGCCCATCGCCTCGGCCGCCTCCAGGACCGCCGGATCGACCACCCACGTCGGCGCGCCATCGGTGGAGCGATCCTCGGCGAGGGAGACAAGTCGTTGCAGCCGGCCGCCGATGGCAAGCTCCTCGGACAGCGACCCGTTCAGGAAGGTGGACCCGGTCCAGGGAACCGCCGCGGTGATCGGCCACAGCGTGGCGAGGTCGACCCGCTCGGCCTCACGGGGGCGGGAGATCAGCGGCAGGAGGGTCATCTGGCGGCCGACCGCCATCCGGCCCTCGGTCACGCCTGCGTTCACCTCGACTCCCGCGTGGTACACGCCGTCCTCTCCCGAGAGGGCAAGATGGCGATACGGGACGGTCAGCGCGTACGACTTGGACTCGCCGGGCTCGACCCGGCCGATGTCGTCGTATGTTCCGTCCACGACGATCCGGCAGATGTACGACGGGCAGGCGGCCTCCGGAGCCGCCTCGTTCGACGCCTCGATCTCCTCGGCGGTGGTGAACGGTGCGGGGCTGATCAGCAGGCCGACCTGCACGTCCCCCCAGGTCTCGTCGCTGTCGTTGTAGACGGTTCCAGTGACCCGGACCGGGGTTTCCGGGCGGATTCGCGCCGGCATGGTCTCGATGCCGATCGGCTGGGTTCCCGGCGGCTCGGCCTCGGCCGTGGGGAGCCGACGCATGGCCGCACCGCGGGAGGCGCGGCGCTCCCGGTCGCGGTCGTGGACCGGTGGGCGCTGTCCGCGGTCGACCGCGCGCGGTGTGGAGTCGTCGGGAGGCTCCGCTGCGGCGTGCGGCGGCATCGCCGCCTGCGGCGCCAGCCAGCAGGCGGACGCGAGGGCCGTGGCGACGACCTGCGCCACCCGGTTCACTCGCCCTCCTCGCACCTGCTCGCCGATTCGTGACCGCGTCGCACTGCTCGGGACCGTACTTCAGCGGCCTCGCTCACGGTGTCGGTCGGCTCGCCCGCAAGCTCGCTCACGGTGTCGGTCCGCTCGCCCGCGAGCTGGCTCACTGTGTCAAATGGTTCGCTCGCAATCTCGCTCACGGAGAATCCACACTCGGGCCGGTCACGCCCTGCATGCTAACGGCCTGCCGGAGGCCGCACCCTCCAGCCGGGGACGCACACCCTGACTGTGACGTTCTCTACGCGACCCGCCGGCGTGTCCGTCGAGAACGTAACACTCGGCGAATCCCGCTCGCGACGGAAGCGGCCATCGGCCGGGCGCTGCCCGCGTTTAGAGTGTGTGGTCGTGCCCGATTCCATACCCCGAGCCGCCCGGCTGAGCGACGCGCAGCGCAACGCGGTGCAGGCGCTCCTCCGGGTCGCGCCGATCATCGACCGGCTGGGTGAGCGGTTCACCCAGGCGGGCCAGGAGATAGCCCTGGTCGGGGGCTCGGTGCGCGACGCCCTGCTCGACCGGCTGGGCCCGGACCTCGACTTCACCACCTCGGCCCGTCCCGACGAGATCGAGAAGCTGGTCTCGGGCTGGGCGGACGCGGTGTGGGACATGGGACGGGACTTCGGCACCATCGGCTGCCGCAAGGGCGACTGGACGCTGGAGATCACGACGTACCGTGCCGACGCCTACCAGCCCAACTCCCGCAAGCCTGAGGTGGCGTACGGGGAGTCGCTCGAGGGCGACCTGCTGCGCCGCGACTTCACGGTCAACGCGATGGCGCTGGCCCTACCGGAGCGGAGGTTCGTCGACCCGTACTCCGGGCTCGACGACCTGGCCGCCGCGATGATCCGCACGCCGGGCGCGCCGGCGGTGTCGTTCAGCGACGACCCGTTGCGGATGCTGCGGGCCGCCCGGTTCGCCGCCCAGCTGGGGTTCCGGGTGGATCCGCTGGTGGAGGACGCGATGCGGGCGATGGCCGACCGGATCGACATCGTGTCGGCGGAGCGGGTCCGCGACGAGCTGGCGAAGCTGCTCTGCGTCCCGGCGCCGCGGGCCGGCCTGGAGCTGATGGTGGAGACCGGCCTGGCCGAGCGGGTGCTGCCCGAGGTGCCGGCGCTCAAGCTGGAGCGCGACGAGCACCACCGGCACAAGGACGTCTACGAGCACTCGCTGATCGTCCTGGAGCAGGCGATCGATCTCGAGGACCGGTTGCCGGACGGCGGACCCGACCTCGCCGTACGCCTGGCCGCCCTGCTGCACGACATCGGCAAGCCGCGCACCCGCCGGTTCCTCCCGGACGGGTCGGTGACCTTCCATCACCACGACGTGGTCGGGGCCAAGATGACCCGCAAGCGCATGCAGGCGCTGCGGTTCAGCAAGGACGAGATCGCGGCCGTGACCACGCTGGTGGACCTGCATCTGCGGTTCCACGGTTACGGCAGCGGGGAGTGGACCGACTCCGCCGTACGCCGCTATGTGCGCGACGCCGGCGACCAGCTGGACCGGCTCCATGTACTGACCCGGGCCGACTGCACGACCCGCAACCGGCGGAAGGCGGAGCGGTTGCGGCGTACGTACGACGACCTCGAGGCGCGGGTCGCCCGGCTCGCGGAGGAGGAGGAGCTGGCCACGATGCGGCCGGACCTCGACGGCAACCAGATCATGGGAATCCTCGGCCTCGATCCCGGCCCGGAGGTCGGCCAGGCCTACCGGTACCTGCTGGAGCTGCGCATAGAGCACGGACCGCTGGGTGCGGAGCAGGCCCGCGAGGAGCTGCTCCGCTGGTGGGAGGAGCGCGACGACCGCGGCTCGCCCGGACGATCCTGACCGTGTCCTTCGCGCCGAGACTGCGCGTTTTTTGGTCGACCAGATGTGCAATCTCGGCGCGAGTGTGAGCGTACGTCCTGCGGCGAGCGGTCAGGACGACGCGGCGCCCGAGACGACACCGTGCGGTTTGGCCGCTATGTGTGCGTCGTCGACGCCGCCGAGACGAGTCCGCGGGCGCCCGGGCGGTGGTGGGCACGGGCGTACGCCGCGGCGGTGGCGGCATACCCGAACGCGATCAGGGCCAGCACGCCGTACGACTTGCCGTTCGGCGGTAGGATCAGCGCCCCCAGCGCCGCGGCCGCTACGAAGGCCACGTTGAAGATCACGTCATAGATCGCGAACGCCCGTCCCCGGAACGCGTCGTCGACCGCCGCCTGCACCATGGTGTCGACGGAGATCTTGACCCCTTGCGCACTGAGCCCCAGCACGAACGCCGCCACCAGCAGGGTCGGCTCGGTATACAGCGCACCGGGCACCACCTCGACTAACGCCGCGACCATGAGCAGGACGAAAACCCATGACTGCAAGGAAATTCGCTCGGTTGCGATCGGCGTCACCAACGCCGCCGTGACGAAACCGGCACCCGACACCAGCACCGCGATGGTCAGCCCGGCGAAGCCGGCGTCGGTGTCGGAGGGGTCGTTGAAGTACGACCGGTAGAGCAGGATCGTCGCGACCGTCGAGAGCGCGTAGAAGAACCGATGCGAGCCGATGACCGCCAGACCGTACGCTGCCTCCCGGCGCTCACGCAGATGACGCAGCCCGTCGCTCAGCCCCACCATGATGTGCCGCACGTGCTCCCGGACACTCGGCCGGGCGGGGTCGAAGTCGGGGCCGAGCTGGCCGCGCCGCATCCGCATGGCCAGCGCGCCGGCTCCGACGTACGCCACCGAGGCGGTCAGCAGCACGACTACGTCCGCGGGTCCGCCGAGGAGCACGATGGTCTCGCGCACGGCTCCCCCTGCCAGCAGTCCGACCAGATAGGCCGCAGTACCGCAGGTGGGAGTGATCGAGTTGGCCATCACCAGCCGGTCGTGGTCGACGACATGCGGGAGGGACGCCGACAGCGCGGCCAGCAGGAACCGGTTGACCGAGAGCGCGAGCAAGGCGGTCACGAACAACGCGAACCCCGCCGAGTCCAGCGCAACCAGCCCGGCGATGGCCAGCATGACCACCGCGCGCAGCAGGTTGGACCAGAGCAGGATCTGCCGGCGCGACCAACGGTCGATGAGCACCCCGGTGAACGGTCCGAGCAGGCTGAACGGCAGCAATACGGCGGTGAAGCTGGCCGCGATCGCCTCCGGTGTGGTCTGCCGCTCCGGCGAGAAGAGCACGTACGACGCCAGCGCGACGTGGAACACCCCGTCGGACAGCTGGCTGCCCACTCGGACCAGGAACAGCTTGCGGAAACCGCGCCCCCGGAGCAGCCACCTCAGGTCCCGCACAGCCTGCATAGGCCAATCCTCTCGCAGCCGTTGCTCGCGGGTTTCGAGTGCGTGCCCTGTGGAAATCTCGCGCCGAGATTGCACGTCTGCCCGTTTCTTTGTACCGAGGTTGGGTCGGCGGCGACATCCGGTCGCGCAGAGTTCACGACGCACTCCCCAAACCGGTGGGTCGTCGAAACTGACGAAGCGGTGGTCGAACGCCGCCGAAGGCAGCACGTTCGTCAGTTACGCAGCCGACCCCGTCGGCCAGGAACGCACCCCGGAGCGAGGCGAGCGGCCAGATGTGCAATCTCGGCGCGAAACAGGCGGGAACTAGCGGTCGACCTCTCCTCGGATGAACGCCTCGACGCTCGCTCGGCCCTGGTCGTCCGGACGTTGCACGGGCGGGGACTTCATCAGGTACGACGACGCGGACACGATCGGGCCGCCGATACCGCGGTCCTTGGCGGTCTTCGCGGCGCGGACCGCGTCGATGATGATGCCAGCGGAGTTCGGGGAGTCCCAGACCTCCAGCTTGTACTCCAGATTCAGCGGGACGTCGCCGAACGCCCGGCCCTCCAGGCGTACATAGGCCCACTTGCGGTCGTCGAGCCACTCCACGTAGTCCGACGGACCGATGTGCACGTTGCGGGTACCCATGTCATGGCCGATGTTGCTGGTGACCGCGCGGGTCTTGGAGACCTTCTTCGACTCCAGGCGCTCCCGCTCCAGCATGTTCTTGAAGTCCATGTTGCCGCCGACGTTGAGCTGGTACGTGCGGTCCAGCACCACACCGCGATCCTCGAACAGCCGGGCCATCACCCGGTGCGTGATCGTGGCGCCGACCTGGGACTTGATGTCGTCGCCGACGATCGGCACCCCGGCCGCCTCGAACTTCGCGGCCCACTCCGGGTCGGATGCGATGAACACCGGCAGCGCGTTGACGAAGGCGACCCCGGCGTCGATCGCGCACTGCGCGTAGAACTTATCGGCTTCCTCGGAGCCGACCGGGAGATAGGACACCAGGACGTCCACCTCGGCTTCCCGCAGCGCGCGCACGACGTCCACCGGCTCGGATGGGGACTCGTCGATCGTCTCCTGGTAGTACTTGCCGAGGCCGTCCATGGTGGGACCGCGCTGTACCGTAACCCCGAGCGGCGGTACGTCGCAGATCTTGATCGTGTTGTTCTCGCTCGCGAAGATCGCCTCGGAGAGGTCGAACCCGATCTTCTTGGCATCGACGTCGAACGCCGCGACGAACTCCACGTCCCCCACGTGGTAGTCGCCGAACCTCACATGCATCAGGCCCGGCACGTGTCCGTCCGGATCGGCGTCCCGGTAGTAGTGCACCCCCTGGACCAAGGACGCCGCGCAGTTGCCGACGCCCACGATGGCTACTCGAACCGAACCCATCAGGTTTCCTCTCTCCTACGGTGGTCTGCCGGTGCGGCGGATGCGTCGGCAGGTTGGTGTGCACTGATCCGGTGATCGGGGTCCGGCGACGCGGATCCGCCGTCGTGCCGGGCCGGGGCGCCTCGGCGGAGCGTCGGCGTCTGCCGGGACCGCTCGTCGTCGATCAGGTCGGACAGCCAGGAGACCTCCCGCTCGACCGACTCCAGCCCGTGCCGCTGGAGCTCCAGCGTGTAGGCGTCGAACCGCTGCCGGCTGCGGGCGAAGGCCGCGCGGACCCGTTCCAGTCGTTCCTCCATGCGGGTACGGCGTCCCTCCAGGATCCGGACCCGGGTCTCGGCATCGGTCCGGGCGAAGAACGCGAAGTGGATCCCGAAGCTGTCGTCCTCCCATGCGGACGGCCCGGCCTGCGACACCAGGGTCGCGAAGCGTTCCTTGCCTTCGGCGGTGATCTTGTAGACGATCCGGCCGCGGCGGCTCCCCCGAGTCGCGGTCTCGGCCGCGGTGTCCTCCGCGATGAGGCCGCGGCGGAGCAGCTGCTTGAGGGCGGGATACAGCGAGCCGAATGAGAGCACCCGGCCCCAACCGAGCAGTCCGGAGACGTGTTTGCGCAGCTCGTAGCCGTGCATGGGCGACTCGTGTAGCAGTCCAAGCACCGCCAGCTCGAGCGCATTGCCGCGTTTGGCCACCGCCTGCTCCCGTCGAGGTCGTTGCGGGTCTCTAGTGATGTCCCCCGAGCACCTATCAGATCTACGTATCGTACCGATACATCATACCGACCCACCACCGGTATTGGGCCGCGATACCGAATTGAGGCCGCGGCCTCGCGCTGAGATTGCAGTTGTGGCCGTTTTCTTCGCGGCGAGATTGCACATCAGGCCGTTTTCTTCGCGGCGAGATTGCACATCAGGCCGTTTTCTTCGCGGCGAGATTGCACATCAGGCCGTTTCTCGCGACGGCGCGGGCCCCTCAGTGCAGGGCGAGGAGCGCCAGCAGGCGCTCCACTTCGGCGGCGACCGCCTCCCGGCCGGGTCCGAGGTATCTCCGCGGATCCACCACCGCGGCGTCGGTCAGCGCGTCCCGCACCGCCCGCGTCATCGCCCTGTTCAGCTGGGTGGCGACGTTGAGCTTCGTCATTCCATGCGCGACCGCACTGACCATGCCCGCATCCGGAACACCGGACGACCCGTGCAACACCAGCGGGACGGAGACCGCCGCCCGCAGGCGGGCGATCAGGTCGTCGTCCAGCACCGCGTCCCGGGTCCGCATCGCATGCGACGAGCCCACGGCGACCGCCAGCGCGTCCACCCCGGTGGCCGCGACGTACCCGGCCGCCTCCCCCGGATCGGTACGCACCCCCGGCGCGTGGACTCCGTCCTTTCCTCCGACCTCGCCGAGCTCGGCCTCCACCCACACCTCGCGGGCGTGGCACCAGCCCGTGACCTCGGCGGTGAGCCGCACGTTGGCGTCGTGGTCGAGCCGGGATGCGTCGTACATCACCGACTGCACGCCCAGCCCCACGGCCTCCTCCACCAGTTCGCGCTCCGTGGCGTGATCCAGATGTACGACGACGTCGACCCCGGCGTCCTCGGCGCTCCGCAGGCAGGCCAGGGCCAGCGGCGCGAGCCGGCCGTGATACCGCGCGGTGTTCTCGGATATCTGAAGTACGACCGGCCGCCCGGCCCGTTCGGCACCGGTCACGATCGCCTCGGCGTGCTCGATCTGGATCACGTTGAACGCGCCCACCCCGATTCGGGCCCGATGCGCCGGCCCCATGACCGACGCCATCGACACCCCGGTCACGGCAACCGCCCGGCCCGGTTCATGGCCCAACCCACCGGCCCGCCCGCATCACCGCGACCGGCCGCAGGTCCTCGTCGGCCACGACCACGTCCGCGCGCAGCCCGGCTCGCAGCCCGCCGATCTCGCCGTCCAGCCCGAGCACGCGGGCCGGCGTGGTGGCGGCCATCCGGACGACGTCCGCGATGTCCAGTCCGATCTCGCGGACGCAGCGGCGTACCAGATCGATCGAGCGGGCCGTGCCCCCGGCGATCGAGCCCTCGTCGGTCCCGGCCAACCGGGCCACGCCGCCGTTGACCTCGACCTCCTGCGCCCCGAGGGTGTAGCTGCCGTTCGGCATCCCCGCACCGGCCATCGCATCGGTCACCAGCGCGATCCGGTCGGCGCCCACCAGGCCGCAGACCAGCTCGACCGTGGCGTCGCTGAGGTGTACGCCGTCCGCGATCAGCTCGACGACCGCGCCGCCGCGCGCCGCCGCGGTGAGAAACGCGCCCGCCGGACCGGGCGCGCGATGGTGCAGCGGCGGCATCGCGTTGAACAGATGGGTCGCGAGCGCGGGCCCCGAACGGTGGTTGACCCGCGCGATCGCGTGCGCGGTGGTCCGGTGGTCGGCGTCGGTGTGCCCGAGGGCGACCAGGACGGACTCGTCGTGCAGCAGGCCGGCCACGTCGGCGTACGCCGGCAGTTCCGGCGCGATCGTCATCACCCGTACCCGGCCTCCTGCGGCGGCCAGCAGCCTCCGCGTCTCCGCCGGGTCGGGTGCGCGCACATGCCGCGGGTCCTGCGCCCCACAGCGCCGCGCGGACAGGTACGGGCCCTCGAGGTGTACGCCGGCGAAGACCCCGGCGCCCGCAAGCTCGGCCGCGGCCGCCGTCGCCTCGAGCAGGTCGTCGGGGGCGGCCGTGACCAGGCTGGCGATCAGGGTGGTCGTACCGTGCGCGAGATGATGCGCGGCGCCCGCCAGCAGCGCATCTGGGTCGCCGTCGGTGAACGAATGCCCGCCTCCGCCGTGACAGTGCAGGTCGACCAGTCCGGGCAGCAGCACACCGCGCGACTCCGGCAACCCGCCGCCCCCGGTGTCGCCCTGCGGCGTACCGAGTCGTCGCCGCCACTCCTCCACCGGCGACACCGCCGCGATCCGGTCGCCGTCGATCTGTACGACACCGTCGGGGATCACCCCGTCCGGGGTGACGACCCTCCCGCGCAGCAGTTCCCGCTCAGCCATCGGCGCTCCCCGCACGCGCGGCCGCCTGCTGTGCGGCGAGTGCCGCGCCCACCAATCCGGCGCGCGCTCCGAAGGCCGCGCCCACGATCGGAGGTACGCCGAACACCTCGGCCCGTACCTTCACCGCCCTTCGCAACGGTTCCAGCAACGCCTCACCGGCGAGCGCGAGGCCGCCGCCGATCACGATCCGGTTCGGCGTGAACATCGCCACTGCCGTACGGATCCCGTCGGCCAGGGCGTCGACCGCCTCCTGCCACACGGCCGCCGCGGCCGGATCGGTGTGGAGCAGGGCGACCACGTCGGCGGCCCCGGCGACCTCCCCGCCGGTGCGCCGCGCGTACTCGCGAGCGATCGCGGTGGCGGAGGCGATCGTCTCGAGGCAGCCCCGAGCGCCGCATCCACAGCGCGGCCCATCCGGCGAGACGACGACATGCCCGAGCTCGGCGATCTGACCCGCGGCCCCGGAGATGGTCCGGCCGCCGCTGACGACGGTCGCCGCGATTCCGGTGCCGATCACGATGACCAGCAGATGGTCGCAGCCGCGCCCGGCGCCGCGCCGCCACTCCGCCTCACCGGCCAGCCGGACGTCGTGACCGATGACCACCGGCAACCCCAGTCCGGTGCGCAGGGGCCCGGCCAGGGGCAGGTCCCGCCAGCCGAGGTTCGCGCTGAACCGGGCGATGCCGCGTTCGGCGTCCACCAGGCCGGGTACGGCGACCCCGGCGGCTCGTACCCGGGACCGCTGCTCGGCGGCCGAATCGCCGAGCAGGTCGCGACTCGCCCCGATGACGGCGTCGACGATCGCCGGCCCGGACCCGGCCGCCTCGGTTGTGGGACCTGGGCGCGGGACCGGTGTCGGTACGTCGGCCCGGCGGACGGCGTCCAGAGCGGGGTCGACGATCTCCGCCTTGATCGTCGTACCGCCGATATCCACCGCGAGCACCAACCCGGCGGCCCTCTCCAGCGCGTCGTCCGCCGAGGAAGTCACGGCGCCCAGCGTGTCAGAGCCGGATCCGGCCGGCGACCCGGCTCCACGGGATCGTCGCCCAACCTGTTATGCACACGGTGCCCTACGGCGCACGAATCGCATGACCCGCCGGTCATAACCGGAGCACGATGGACCGGGACAGGTGGCGAGGCTGGTCGGGGTCGAGGCCCTTCTGCCGGGCCCACACCAGGCACAGCCGGTGTACGCGGAGCAGGTCGGCCATCGGATCGATGTCGGGGGCGTGCTCGAAGTGCGCGCCGGTGTCCGCGACGTCCTCGGCCAGATGGGGCACGACGTCGCCGAACGCCCACACCACGCGTTGCGGGGACGAGATGCTGATCGGGCCATGCCGGTACTCCGTCATCGGGTAGGACTCGGTCCACAGCTGCGCCGACTCGCGCAACTTGAGCGCGGACTCGTTGGCCAGCCCGTTGGTCCAGCCGCGGCCGACGAACGTGAACTGCTCCGCGGTACGGGCGGGTCCGAGGCTTTCCTCGTCCGCGTCCAGCACCCGCTGTGCCTGGGCCGCGGCGGGCCGCAGATCCTCGCCGAGGTGCCACCTGAGCACGGCCAGGGCGGTGGTCGCGAACCGGGTCTGTACGACCGAGCGCTCGTCGACGTCCGGCATTCCGATCGGGTCGGCCAGCTCGACGACCGGGGTCTGCGGGTCTGCGGTGATGACCGTGGTGGGGAGCCGACGCCCCCACCGGGTGAGGAGGTCGATCACCTCGGTGGTGGTGCCGGAACGGGTGAGTGCGAGCAGCCGGTCGTAGCCCCGCTCGAGTCGGTGCTCGCTGGCCGGCCAGGCGTCGGTGACGCCGTGTCCGGCCGACTCGCGCAGTCCGGCGATGCACTGAGCCATGAACAGGGACGTGCCGCACCCCACGACCGCGACCCGCTCACCGGGCTTCGGCAACAGGTCGGCGTGTGCGCGGGCGACCTCCTCCGCCCACAGCCAGTCCGCCGGTTGGGTACTGATCTCGGTCGCCAGGGCCGATGCGCTCGTCGGTTCAGACATGGTCGGGTGCGCCCTCCGGGGTCAGGCTCTGCGGCCAAGGTGATTGTTTCTGCGCGTTTCCCCGGACAGTTTAGCTGAGTCGATCACATCGACCGCGGTGTTGGGCGGGAGGGGGCGGCTGGCTATCCCCGGCAGCCGCCGAGGTGCGCGGCGACCGCGCGGTACACCGCGTTCCACTCCCGTTCGCCCGCCTCGACCTCGAACCCGTAGCCGGCCGGGTCGAGCGGATCGTCCCCGTTCGGGCGAAGGTCGCCGCCGAGGGTGTGTGCGAGGCGTACGCCGGTGAGGCAGTTCGCCTGCGACACCTCGATGAACTGGCCCTGGAAGCCGACCGCGGTGTACGAGTCCGGCGTCGCGCCGCGCCACCACTGATAGCCGTACCGGCCGTCCGACACCTCGGTGAAGGTGGTCGCCCGGCGCACCCACCGCCCGGTCACCACCCGGGTGCCGTCGGGCGTGCGGCCGCCGCGGCGGAACAGTTCGCCGAACCGGGCGAAGTCGCGCATCCGCGCGTACAGGCCCTGGGACGCCACCGCGTCTCCCACCCGGTCCGTCATCACCTTGGCGTCGCCGGCCATCCCGGCGGGCTGCCACAGCTTGGCGGACAGGATCTCGTTGAACGGCCGCCCGTACACCGACTCGAGGAGCCAGCTGAGCACCTGCGTGTTGCCGCTGTTGTAGCTGAACTCGGTCCCCTGCGGCGCGACCCTGGGCAGCGACATCAGGAACTCGTTGCGGGTCTTGCCGAGCGCGCCGTCGGTATAGAGATCGAGCGCCATGCCGACCCATTGCAGCACCTGCGTGTTCTGTGCGAGCACGGGCGTGCTCTCGTCCCAGTGGACGCCGGACTCCATCTGCAGCAGGTTCTCGATCGTGACGCCCTCCCATACCGTGCCGCGCAGCATCGGGATGTACGAGTCGATCGGGTTGTCGACCGAAACCACGAGTCCTTCGTCGATCGCGATCCCCACCAGCGTGGAGGTGAACGACTTCGTCACCGACCACGGCTGGTGACGAAGCCCGGCCGACCATCCGTTGGTGTAGTGCTCGCCGACAAGTTCTCCGTCGTGTACGAAGGCCAAACCGTCGGTCTCGGTGGTGCGCAGGAAGTCGTCCACCGTCTTCGCGCGCCCGCGCCAGTCGTAGCTGACGCCGAGCAGGTCCAGGTGACGGCGCGGCAACGCGGACACGTACCGCCCGTCGGCGACACGCGCGGTCGGCAGGGCCGTCTCCGGCTTCACCACGTCGATCGGCAGCGGCAGGACGACCGTTCCGTCGACCAGCACCTCGCGGACATAGTTCGTCCAGTAGTCCGGGTCGAGCAGGATGTCGGCGCGATCGGTCGCCAGTTCCGGCAGGGACGGCCATCCGAGCAGTGGGCCGTCCTCCGACGTCGCGGCCTCGAGCAGGCGGCGTGCGTCGAGGTCCGCGGGCCGCGGGTCCGCCTGCGCTCGCGCCTCCGGGTCGGGTACGTCCATACCGGCCAGCAGGATCACCACCACGGCCAGGACGGTCAGCCTCCCGACGCCCGAGCGGCGCGTCGTGTCGCGGAGCGATCGCGGCAGGCGCATGACGTCCTCCTGATCCGTTGTCGAACCGGGCTCGCGCACTCGGTCGTGGTGCTCAACGCCGGGACCCCCTCGATGGTCACGCCCGGCGGGGCCGCACGGATCGTGATCAGTTCGTGCCTTGACGCGGCGCGGGGGTGGGATGATGCTGGATCGGCAGCAAAAGCCTGATTGAATCGGGGCCGAAATGAGCGGGATCACTCAATCTGAGGTGACGCCGCGACACCGAGCGGAGGCGGGACGGGTGAAGCGTACGAAGCGCACGATGCGGCTGGCGGCGGCGGCCTTGGCGCTGGGGCTGGCGGCGAGCGCCTGTGGTTTCGAGGACGAGGGCGACAGCGGGGACAGCGGCGAGGGTACGACGCTCGACCTGCTCGTGCCGAGCTACTCCGATAACACCAAGCCGCTGTGGGAGGAGCTGATCGCCGACTTCGAGGCGGACAACCCCGACATCAGCGTGACCCTGCAGATCGAGTCGTGGGAGCAGATCAACGACGTCGTACGAACCCGGCTGCAGTCCGACGACGCCCCCGACATCCTGAACATCGACGCGTTCGCCGGCTTCGCCGCCGATGACCTGCTCTACCAGGCCGCCGACGTGGTGTCGGAGGACACGCTGAACGACTTCCAGGAGTCGTTCGTCGAGAACGCCTCCATTGACGGCGAGATGTACGGCCTCCCGTTCATCGCCTCGGCCCGCACGCTCTTCTACAACGTGGACCTGCTGAACCGCGCCGGCGTCAACCAGCCACCCGAGACCTGGGACGAGCTGCTCGCGGCCGGGAAGGCGGTGAACGATCTCGGCGGCGGTGTCTTCGGGTACGGCATGCCCCTCGGCAACGAGGAGGCCCAGGCGGAGACGTCGATCTGGACGTTCGGCAACGGCGGGAGCTGGGGCGACGAGAACGAGATCACCGTCGACACGCCGGAGAACCTCGAGGCGGTCGAGTTCATGCAGCGGATGATCGAGGAGGACGCGACCCAGCCGGACCCCGGTGCGACCCAGCGCACCCCGATGCTCAACGTGTTCATCCAAGGCAAGATCGCGATGGCCGAGGCACTGCCGCCGACGGCCGCGGAGATCGAGGAGAAGAACCCCGACCTGAACTGGGACACCGCACCGATCCCGACCAAGGACGCTTCTATGTCGTGTCAAGCGGCTGTGGTGGTTGGGTTGGCTCGGTGTGCGGTGGTGAGTGTGCGGTAGATCTGTCGGGTGGTGTAGCGCTTGAGGCAGCGGCGGATTTCC
>WHTJ01000021.1 GCA_009377795.1 Propionibacteriales bacterium
CCGTCCGAGCGGAATCTGCGCGGTCACGGTCGTACCTTCGCCGGCGGCGCTCTCGACCATGAGCTCCCCGCCGAGCTCCTCGACGCGCTCGCGCATCGCACGCAGCCCTAGCCCGCCAGCGAGCCCGCGCGGGACCACACCCTCGGGATGGAAGCCGACGCCGTCGTCCTGCACGTCGATCATGGCGACGTCGTCCATGTACGAGATCGTCACGGTCACACTCGACGCGGAGGCGTGCTTGCGGACGTTCGCCAGCGCCTCCTGGGCGATCCGCAACAGCGCGGTCCTCCACCCGCGGGTCCAGCAGATGTGGCTCGCCGGTCACCACCAGCCGCGCTCTCAGCCCGGTCTCGCGTTTCCAGTTGGGAGGCCACCAGGCCGACGGCATCGGGCAGTCGTCCGGCTGCCGGGCTGTCCGGGCGGAGCGCCCACACCACGCGCCTGCTCTCCGCCAGGTTCTCGCGAGCCGAGCGAAGGGCGGCGGCGACCTGCCGCCGCGCGCTGTGGCCGGCATCGAGGGACGCCTCCGCGGCCTCGAGCAGCATCACGATGCTGGCGAATCCCTGCGACAGCGTGTCGTGGATGTCGCGTGCGAGCCGCTGCCGCTCGGCCAGCACCCCGGCCTCGCGTTCGGCGGCCGCCAGCTCGGTCTGTGCCGCCTGCAGCTCGTCGATCAGCCGCTGCCGCTCGGCGTTCTCCCTGGCCAGCGTGCCCACGTAACCCGTGACCACAGCACCGCTGGCGATCACCAGCAGGCACACCGCGACGTCGATCCAGGTGAGCCCGTTCCCGGCCTGGTACCGCTGACACAACCAGAGCCCCGCGAACGGCGTGAGCACCGCCAGGGCCCATCGAATGCTGTCGAAGCAGTACGGCGCCAGGATGCTCACCCCCACGAGCAAGAACGACGGGTTGAGCGCGACGAGGACCGCCCAGATCACCAGCCCGCCGATCAGGTACGCGTGATCGGGCAGGCGCCGCGTCCGCGGGGGAGCGGCGATGTGCCACCACCAGTACCACCCGCCCAGGACGGCGGTCAGCGCGACCGAAGTCACGTGCACCACGGCCGTCTCCTGGTCGCCCACCAGCGCCGACACCGCTGAGAATGTCAGCCACAGATAGACGAACGCGTGCCTCCAGACGCGGCTGCGCCCATCCAGCGAGTGGAGGGCCGTCGACTCCGAAGCGCTGCGTGTCGTCATCACACTCACCAGCTTCGACGATAAGCCACACCGGCGGCGGTGGCATCCGACTTCCGGTGGACGCAGGCATCGGCCGGTAGGTTGATCTGGATTTCAGCCATCCGCCCGATGGTCCGCCGCCCCTGGCGGGCGACGCTTGGTGTCGTGATCGAGATACAGAATCTTTCCAAGCGGTATGGCGAAACGGTCGCGGTCGACGGCCTCTCGTTCGACGTGAAGCCGGGCCAGGTCACCGGATTCCTCGGGCCCAACGGCGCCGGCAAGTCCACGACCATGCGCGTCGTACTCGGCCTGGACCGGCCCGACAGCGGCAGCGTGCAAGTGAACGGCCGGGCATACGCCGAGCACCACCGCCCGCTGCGTCAAGCCGGAGCGCTGCTGGAGGCGTCCAGCCTGCACCCGGGACGATCCGCGCGTCACCATCTGCTGTGGCTGGCGCAGAGCAACGGCATCGCGAGGCGCCGGATCGACGAGGTCCTGGACCTGGTCGGCCTGACCGGTGCCGCGCACCGGCCAGCCGGTACCTTCTCGCTCGGCATGAGCCAGCGCCTCGGTCTCGCGGCGGCGCTGCTCGGCGATCCGCCGACCGTGCTGCTCGACGAGCCGATGAACGGGCTCGATCCGGAAGGCATCGCCTGGACCCGCCGGATGCTGCGTGAGCTCGCCGCCGAGGGCCGTGCGGTGCTCGTGTCGAGCCACGTGATGAGCGAGATGTCGCAGCTCGCGGATCACCTGATCGTGGTCAGCCGCGGACGGCTGGTCGATGACACCCCTGTGAAGGCCTTCGTCGGCGACCACGACTCGCTGGAGGCCGCGTTCCTCGCCCGTACCAACGCCGAGTTCCACGGGAGCCTGCAATGACCGTCAGCACACCGACCGCCTCAGCCGCGGCCGTTTCCCCTCGGAGCGAGTTCCGGCTCGCGCTGCTCGCGGAGTGGACGAAGTTCCGCACTCTGCGATCCACGTACATCACGCTGGGCCTCGCCGTGCTGACCACGATCGTGTTCGGTGCGCTCATCCTGACCGGTGCGGTGCTTGTGGAGTACGACGACATGAGCCCGGCGGAGCGAGCGAATTTCCAGCTCGACGAGGGAATCTGGTTCCACGGTCTGCATCTCGGCCAGGTGTTGTTCGCCGTACTCGGCTCGATGTCCGTGACCGGCGAGTACGTCACGGGCACCATCCGGGCGGCCCTTGCCGCGGTTCCCTCCCGGAGGGCCCTGTTCGCGGCGAAGGCAGTCGGGCTCTCCCTGGTCACCGCGGTCGTGGGACTGGTGTCGGCGGCGGCGATGTTCGCGATCGCACAGCCGATCCTCGGGCAGCGCGACCTCGACGTACCGCTGACCGACGCGTCCGCCCTGCAGGGGGTCGGGTTGGCGGCGCTGGCCACGGTCGGGTTCGGGCTGCTGGGCCTCGGGGCGGGGTTCCTGATCCGGCACGCGTCCGGTGCGACCGCCACCGTGCTCCTCGGGTTCCTCGGCATCCCGATCATCGCGCAGCTGCTTCCGCAGAGCTGGTGGTCGGTGATCAGGTACTTCCCGGCGGACGCGGGCTGGGCGATGTTCACCCCCACCGCCGACACGCTGAGCCAGGGCCCGGCCACCGCGGTGTTCTTCGGCTACGTGGCCGTCGTGCTCGCGGCCGCCGCCGTGTTGTTCGTCAGGAGGGACGCGGGCGCCTCATGACACGCGACCAGAACCCAGTGCTCGCCTCTGAAGCAGAATGCGAGCAGACGGTCCAACGGCTCAACACCGCATTCGCCGAGGGGCGGCTGGACGTGCAGGAGCTCGACGACCGCATCGGCCGGGCCCTCTCCGCCCACAGCCGCGCCGATCTGCGTGCCCTCGTCGCGGACCTCCCCATGCCGGAGACGGCCGGGGCTCCGCACCGCCCGACGCCCAGGCCACTGGGTGTTCGGCTCGCGGACGTCATCGCCTGCTGGTTCTGCTGCCGCCCCGCACACGGCGAGTAGTCCATGACCGGGGCCGCGACGGCTGTCTGTGTGCGCGGTCACCGACGCGCCCGTCGGCCACGGTCTAGCGTCGGGTCGGCCCGAAATCTGGGGACGGCCTGGCCGCGGACTCGTGTTCGGCGTCCCGGCGTACTCGAAAGGACCGGCGATGGTGAAACCCGAGCCTCCGGAGCAGCTCCCGGCTGAGTCCGAGGAGAATGCGGCGTACTGTCTGGTAGAGGGAGTCGAAGCCCTGGACCGGCTCCCGTGGGGTGCGAACCCCCCACCGTGGGCGCCGGGCCGACGCGAGGAGGGAACGGCTATGGGGCAGGCAGCGTCAGGTGACAGAACCTGGTGCATGTCGGAGGTGGACATCTTCTGCGACCTGACCTCCGAGGAGATGGGGGTGATCGCCCAGGGCGCACCGATGAAGACCTACTCCTCGGGGGAGCTGCTGTTCACTCCGCACTCTCCGGTCGAGGCGCTGTTCATCCTGAAGGAGGGGCGGGTGCGCGTCTTCCGCATCTCGCAGGACGGGCGTGCGTTGACTACCGCGATTGTCAACCCCGGGACGATTTTCGGGGAGATGGCGCTGCTCGGTCATCGGATGTACGACAACTACGCCGAGGCGCTCGAGCAGACCGTGGTGTGCGTGATGAACCAGGACGCGGTCCGCAAGTTCCTTCTCGGCGATCCGCGGATCGCCGCCCGGATCACCGAGATCCTCGGCAAGAGGCTGGCCGATATGGAGCAACGACTCTGCGACACGATCTTCAAGAGCGTGCCGCAGCGAGTCGCCAGCACGCTGAAGACCCTGGCGGTCAGCGAGCACCGCACCTTCGGACCCGACCTTGCGGTCGTGAGCCTGACCCACGAGCAGATCGCGACGCTCGCCGGTACGGCGCGAGAGACCACCACGAAGGTGCTCGGCGACTTCGCCGACCGGGATCTCATCAAGCTCCACCGCGGGCGGATAACCGTCCTCGACATGGACCAGCTGGAGGCCGAGATCGGGGGCTGAGTCCGCCCGCGCTGTGGAAGGACGCCGTACCTGCGAGCGTCGTACCTGCGATCACCGGCTCACGCGCCGCCCCAGCAGGAGCAGGCCCAGCACCACGCCGAAGATCAGGTGTTCGGTCAGGAACGTGCCCCATCCGGCCATGGAGGCCATGTTGGAGATCGGGTCGCCGCTGCCGAAGATCGCCGCCGCGACCGGCAGTCCGATCCAGGCGCTGAAGGCGAATACCACCGCGCCCCACACCAGACCGCCCAGCACCAGCACGGCCCCACGGACATGCGTGAGAGCGGCGATGACACCGAAGAGCGCGCCGTACATCGCGCCGGTCATCATGTGGATCACCGCGCCCAGGACGGCGGGGCCGAACGTGAAGGTGAACATGTCGCCGGCCATCCCGGCCTCCATCGACGTCATCATCGAGTCCGGCGCCGCCCAGAGGGACGCGATGTGGTACAGCGGCGTGAAGAAACCCGTGTCCTGATACGTGACTCCGGCGATCATGGCGTACATCGCCATCACCAGCGATGCGCCGATCCCAGCGCCCACACCCCACACTGCCGCATTGCCTGCATCACGCGCGGTGGACTCCGCCAATCCACCCGCCGATCGGGCTCCACTCGAGCTTGCAGCTGACATCGTCATCTTCTCCCAACGCGAGATTGTCGTCGGAATTCACCTTGACGCGCGCCAGACCTCGGTTCGGTTACCGCGGTCACATAACGGGTGCGCTCGAACACTCCGCGGGTGCGGGCGGTCAGACCAATGGGTGCTTATACGCGTTCGGCGGCGGTGGCCGTGGTCGCGGTCTCGACGCGCCGGCCGGTGATTCGGCGTACGACATACTCCGCATCCCGACCGGCCCCGAGCAGCAGATTCGAGCTGAAGGCGGACTGGAATGACAGGCCGCAGAAGAACAGGCCGGGTGCCAGGTCGACCACGCCGCGGTGCTCGGGCGGCCATCCGGCGTCCTCGATGCCGGGTACGTCGATCCAGTCGAAGACCTGCCGGAATCCGGTGCACCACACCACGCTCGCGACGCGCATGACCCGACCGTCGTCGAGCAGCGGATGGCCGTCCCGGACGCCCACCACCCGGCTCTCGGTCCGCCGCACCCCCCGGGCCTCGAGATCCTCCCGCTGCACCCGCAGCATGGGGCCGCCGTGAGCCCGGACCTCGCCCATCATCTTGCGGCCGATCGGCGTCCGTCTGCTGAGCACGTGCCGGGCCACGAAGACCAGTACCGGCGCCGCGAGCCGCGTCCTCCGGCTCTCCAGACGCAGCGGAAACTGACCGCAGTCTCGGCCGCAGAGGGTGGTCGGACGGGTCTCCGCCAGCTCGTAGGCGACGTCGGTGCCCGAATGCGAGGCGCCGACCACGAGGACGGGTCCGTCCGGCAACTGGGCGGGCCGCCGGTACTGGCTGGAGTGCAGCTGGTGGATGGCCGGGTCGAGGTCGACTGCGAACTCGGGGATGTCGGGCGTACGGCCGAACGTACCGGTGGCCACGACGACGTTGTCACACCTGATCTGTCGGTCCGCTGTGGTCACGAGATAGCCCGCGCCGTCCGGAGCGACCCGTTGCGCCCGCGTGTGCGTGCGCACGGGTAGCTCGAAGTGGGCGGCATAGGACTCCAGGTAGTCGGCCACGTCCTCCTTGCCGGGAAATTCCCAACGCCTGCCGGGAAATCGCATCCCCGGCAGGCCGTCGTACCGGACCGGGGTATAGAGCCGCAGGCTGTCCCATTGCTCCCGCCAGTTGTCTCCGATGCGGTCGTTCGCGTCGAGGATCACGAACGGCCGTCCCCTCCGTCGTAGGTGGTAGCCGGTCGACAGGCCCGCCTGCCCGGCCCCGATGATCACGGTTTCGACGTACTCGGTGTCCATCTCTGCCTCCCATGAGTCGCTGGACACCGTCACGCTAGGAGTCCCACCCTTTCGTCCGCGTCGGGCAGATCATCCATCCTTCCGGGCGGGACATGGGTAATTTCACGCACTCCGCGATCCGGCGAACGGCCGGCGTACCGGAGGTACCAGAACAGCATCACCGCGGTGCTCAGGAGGTAGAACGAGTGCAACACCCAGATCGGGCCGGGCGGCAGGTGGAACACGTAGACCGAATGCACGGCGTTCCCCACGTTGGCGAGCAGGATGTTGCCGAGGCTGTACGACGTCAGATCCTTCGTCCGGCCGGCCTTGACGAGCATGGGCAGCGTGCTTGCCGCGAAGATCAATGTCGAGATGCTCCCGGCGAGTACGGGCAGGCTGGCTGCGTTCACCCGGCCAAGCTAGAGATCCGGCGGGCCGGGCCGCATCGGCAGAACCACGCATTCGCCTCGTGCACGGGCATGGTTAGTTCGACCTATGGCGCGGACCGCCGTCCGCCGCGGGCCAATCGGCCGGTGCGGGCTGATCGGCCGGTGCGAGCGACTCGAGCCGGTGGGTGCTCCAGACCAGCGCGCCCAGCAGAAGCAGCAGGGCGAGGGGGTAGAACACCGGCCGCAAGGGCAGCAGGACCGGGAGTACGGCCGCGGCGCCGCCCGCCCCGAGCGCCAGCACGAACGTCGGTGCACAGCAGGCGAAGCCGAGAAGGAACGCCGGCAGCACCCCGAGGACCCGGGTGTATCCCGGCCGGGCACATGCCGTGTGGCTGGCGTGCACGGCCATCGCGATGTTCGCGGCAACGAGTACGGCGATCACGAGGCCCAGCAACAGGTTGACCGGGCTGAAGAAGACGGCCAGATGAGCGCCGAGGTATACGGCGGCGACCGGTTCGAACAGGTACGGCGCGCGCGACCGGAACAATCCGTCGACGGCGAGCTGCACCGCTCCCGCATCCGCCCACCGGCCGGACAAGGACACCGCGACATCGCCGATGGAGACCAGGTAGAGCAGCAGCATGACGGCCCCGGCGACCACTCCGATCCGCCGGGGGAGGCGCCCGGCCACCGCCTCCCGGACCCGGATGGGCGTACGGCGCACGGCGTGGACCATCCCGTCCCAGGCGTCGCCGATCCCGGCCAGAGCACGTACCGCGGGATGCGTACCGCGGTTCACGCCAGCACCTTCGTGTCGGGGTAGAAGGCGTACCAGGCGAACCACATCGCATCCAGGAAATCCGCCGGATCGCCGTCGTCGCGCCGTACCACCTGCGCGGTGTCCAGCGCGTCATGCCACGTGGCGCGCAGCCGGGTGCCGCCGAGCTCGGTGTCCACCCGACCACGCTCGCGGATCAGCTCCTTGGGGATCGCCAGCTGCGCGTTCCCGCTACGTACGCCGACCACGACCTCCTTCGGGTCGAACCTGTCGTCGGAGTTCAGCACCGGGAACCATGGATCCCCCTCGGCGTAGTAGCCGTTGTCATCGGTGTAGGACCCGTACGGATCGCCGCCGTAGTCCCGCACGAACCCCGTGTCCGTGGTCAGCACCTGCGTGTCGGGGTGGGCTGCCCGCCAGGCCGCCCAGGTAGACCACAGCAGCGGAAACGCGTCTAGACGCGTGCCCCTGAGCTCGCCCCTGATCGCCGTCCCCAGCACCTGCGGCCAATGGGACCCGGTCGCGCGGTCGTACATCAGCAGGTTGGAGTTCACCAGGCTGCCGGTGGTGCCGAACGTGATGTCCGGGAACTCTCGCAGCGGTTCGAAGCCGATCACCGTCCCGGTAAGCGGACAGTAGGTCACCACCCGCCGGACTCCGTGCACGACGTCGTTGACGATCTCGTGCCACACCAGGACCAGTTGCGGGTAGGCGCGGACCTCGCCGCCGCGCACCAGCCCGAAGACCGGCTCGTCGTCGGCGAGGAAGTCGGCCTCACTCGCCGGCACGAACGTCGGCTCGTCGATCGCCGGGATGCCGTCCTGGCCGAGTACCCCCACCACCGCCCCGGCCAGCGTGTCGAGGTCCGAGCCGCCGGCGCCGTCGTCCTGCGTGCCGGACGATCCCGAGTCGCTCGCGGACGGGCTTGCGGAATCGTCATCCGTCGCGGTCTGCCATAGCAGTCCGGCGAGTGCCGCTGAGCCGCCGAGGACCGCCGCCCCCTTCAGCATCTGCCGGCGGCTCGGCCCACGGTCTGGTGTCGGGATCATCGCTGGCCATCTCCTCGACAGGATTGTCGGCTCGGAGGCAGCAAGATTTCGGTGAGCGTGGTCACCGTACGGCACGCAATCTGATCGGTAGCGTGTCGGGAACGACAGGAGGTGCCGATGACGGCAGAGGCGATCCGGCAGAAGCGTGATCGAGACGAGGTCTTCATCGAGTACACCAAGTCGGTGTGCCCGGTCTGCAAGGTGGTGACGGACGCGCAGGTCAACATCCGGGACGACAAGGTGTATCTGCGCAAGAGATGCCGTGAGCACGGGGAGTTCGAGGCTCTGGTGTACGGCGACGCGCAGATGTATCTCGACTCGGCACGGTTCAACAAGCCCGGCACCATCCCGTTGGAGTTCCAGACCGAGGTCAAGGACGGCTGCCCGAGCGACTGCGGCCTCTGTCCCGAGCACAAACAGCACGCATGTCTCGGGATCATCGAGGTCAACACGCATTGCAACCTGGACTGCCCGATCTGCTTCGCCGACTCCGGACATCAGCCCGACGGGTATTCGATCACCCTCGAGCAGTGCGCGCGGATGCTCGACGTGTTCGTGGCCAGTGAGGGCGAGGCCGAGGTGGTGATGTTCTCCGGCGGAGAACCCACCATTCACAAGCACATCCTGGACTTCATCGATCTCGCGCAGGCCCGGCCGATCCGCTCGGTCAACCTGAACACCAACGGGATCCGGCTGGCGTCGGACCGACGGTTCGTCGAGGCGCTGGGCGAGCGGAGCCGGCCCGGTAACCGGGTCAACATCTACCTGCAGTTCGATGGGTTCGAGGAGCGCACGAGTCGCGAGATCCGCGGCAAGGACCTGCGGGAGATCAAACGGCGGGCCCTGGACAACTGCGCCGAGGCCGGGCTCACCGTCACGCTGGTGGCGGCGATCGAGCGTGACCTGAACGACCACGAGCTGGGCGCGATCGTCGAGTACGGCGTCTCCCACCCCGCGGTCCGGTCGGTTTCCTTCCAGCCGGTCACGCACTCGGGAAGGCATGTGGAGTTCGACCCCATGACCAGGCTCACGAACTCCGACGTGATCCACGGACTCGTCGAGCAGCTCCCGGATTGGTTCCAGGCAAGGGATTTCTTCCCCGTACCGTGTTGCTTCCCCACCTGCCGGTCCATCACGTACCTGCTCACCGAGGGCACGCCGGGGTCGCCGGACTTCGGCGTGGTCCCGATCCCGCGGCTGCTCGACATCGAGGACTACCTCGACTACGTGAGCAACCGGGTGGTGCCGGACCTGGCCGTACGGGAGGCGCTCGAGAAGCTGTGGAGCGCGTCGGCGTTCATGGGCGCGGATACCACACGGGAGCAGCTCGCCGCGACGGCCGAGGCCTTGGACTGCGCCGAGGCGTGTGGGATCGACCTGCCCGAGGCCGTGGCGAACCTCGGCGACCGGGCGTTCATGATCGTGATCCAGGACTTCCAGGATCCGTACACCCTCAACGTGAAGCAGTTGATGAAGTGCTGTGTCGAGGAGATCACGCCGGACGGGAGGTTGATTCCGTTCTGTGCTTACAACTCGGTGGGATACCGCGAGCAGGTGCGTGAGCGGATGTCGGGAGTCGCGATCGCGGACGTCGTACCGAATGCGCGACCGTTGCAGCCGATCCTGCAGCCCTCGCCGTACGGATCGAAGATCGCCGCCTCCGAGAACGGCGACGGACCGCGCGCCGGTGCGCCGGACGCCACCAACGTAGGGAAGCGCATCCGATGACGGAGTCGGCCGCTTCTCCACCTGTTCAAGGAAATGCGGAGCAGATCAAGGCCTGCTGTGCGGCGGCGTACGGCTCGGATGTCGTCGCGCTGCTCCTCGGCGACTCGTACCACCCGGGCGGGATGCGGCTCACCCGGCGGCTCGTCGACCGGCTTGGACTCGTGGCCGGAGGGCGGGTGCTCGACGTCGCGTCCGGGCGCGGTGCGTCCGCGCTGATGCTCGCCCGCGAGTACGCCGTGACCGTCGACGGCACCGACCTGTCCGACGCCAACGTCACCCTCGCCGGCGGTGCCGCGCAGTCGGCGGGGCTCGCCGACCGCGTCACCTTCAGCACGGGCGACGCGGAGCGGCTCACGACGAAGGACGACACGTACGACGCGGTGTTGTGCGAGTGCGCGTTCTGCACGTTCCCCGACAAGTCGCGGGCGGTCGCCGAGTTCGTACGCGTGCTGCGACCCGGCGGCCGCCTCGGCCTCACCGACGTGACCGCACAGACCGACCGGCTGCCTCCTGAGTTGACGTCGTTGGCGGCCTGGATCGCCTGTGTCGCGGACGCCCGGCCGGTCGAGGGCTATCGCGACCTGGTCACGGCCGGTGGTCTGCGTGTCGTGCACGTGGAACGGCACGATGCGGCACTGCTCGCCATGCTCGACCAGATCGAGGCGCGGCTGACCCTCGTACGCATGACCGCGCGCGCTCGTGCTCAAGCCCTCGGGCTGGACTTCGACCGGGCCGGACCCGTCCTGGAGGCGGCGAGGCGGGCCGTCGCGGAGGGCCTGTTGGGCTACGCGTTGCTGGTGGCGGAGAAGCCGACCTCGCCTGGTCCGAGTGTCGCCGCGCGGGACTCCAGGTAGCGCTGCTCCGGGACGCTCAGTGTGCGACGGGCGGCGAGGACGTAAGCGTCCCGAGCGGCTTCGCGGTCTCCGGTCATCTCCAGCAGGTGGGCGCGAACCGCGTGCACGCGGTGATGCCCACTGAGCGCGTCATCCGTTTCGGCCGCGGCCAGCTCACGGAGACCTCGCTCCGGACCGTGGGTCATCGCCACGGCGACGATGCGGTTCAGGGTGACCATCGGCCCGGGCGCGAGGGTGTCCAGCAGGTCGTACAGGCCGAGGATCTGCGGCCAGTCGGTGTCCTCGGCGTTCGGAGCCTCGGCGTGCACCGCGGCGATCGCGGCCTGCAGCTGGTAGGGGCCGACCGGCCCCTCCGCGAGCGTCCGCGTCATGAGTGCGATCCCCTCGTCGATGGCCTGCCTGTCCCACCGGCCGCGGTCCTGTTCGGCGAGCGGGACGAGCGCGCCGTCGGGGCGGGTCCGGGCCGGCCTTCTCGCGTCCGTGAGCAGCATGAGGGCCAGCAGGCCGGCCGCCTCACCGTCGTCGGGCAGCACCGCATGGAGCTGCCGGGTGAGCCGGATCGCCTCCGCGGTGAGCTCGGCCCGCAGCAGCGCTGCGCCGGAACTCGCGGTGTATCCCTCGTTGAAAATCAGGTACAGCACCTGCAGCACCGCGGCGATCCGCTCCGACCGTTCCTCCGGCGGAGGCAGCCGGAACTCGGCTCCGCCGGCCTTGATCCGTTGCTTCGCCCGGCTGATCCGCTGGCCGATGGTCGACTCCGGGACCAGGAACGCGCGGGCGATCTCCGCGGTGGTGAGTCCGCCGACGGCCCGGAGTGTCAGGGCCACCTGCGAGGGCAGCGTGAGCGAGGGATGGCAGCAGAGCAACAGCAGCGTCAGTGAGTCGTCCTCGGCAGCTGCCTCCGCTCCGTCCGGCGGTTCCAGCAACCCCGCGGTCTCCTCGCGCCGTCGGCGCGCGACATCGCTGCGTACCATCTCGATCAGCCTGCGGGACGCGACGGTGATCAGCCAGCCCTTCGGATTGTCCGGCCGGCCCTCGACCGGCCATTGCTGCGCGGCCGACAGCAGCGCCTCCTGTACGGCGTCTTCGCAGCTGTCGAAGTCGCCGTACCGCCGGACGAGTCGTACGACGACCTGCGGCGCCAGCTCGCGCAGCAGGCCCTCGATCTCGGTCCCCGCCGTCACATCTCCAGCCCGTTGTAGGTGCGGACCGGCCGGACCTCGACCACACCGGCCTCCGCTTCCGGAATGCGTGCGGCGATCTCGGTCGCGCGTTCGATGCTGTCGCACTCGACGAGGTAGAAGCCGGCCAACTGCTCCTTCGCCTCGGCGAACGGTCCGTCGGTCGTCATCGCCTGCCCGTCGCGCACGGTCACGTGCCTGGCCAGTGACGGATCGGCGAGGGACTCGGACACGATCATCTCCCCAGATGACGCGAGGTCCTCGTTGAGCGCGGTGTAGGCCTGCAGGCCCGCGGCCTGCTCGGCCTCGGGCAACTGCTCCCAGAGCCGCCTGGCCTCCAGATTGGTGTAGATCAGGACCAGATACTTCACCGGTGCCTCCCGAATCTCGACGATTCTTTCACCAGCATGTCGAAACCGGCACCGCAGCTTCTACCTCCTCGTAGAAAATCCCCCGCAGGGGGAGCATCCGGAGAGGAGAACGAGATGATTGCGGCTGAGCGTGACCGCACGCATGAGCAATCGGGAACGGGAATACGACGGGCGACCGGCCGGGACTACGACGAGTGGTTCGCCCTGCTCGACCGGTGGGGTGTGCCCGGCCGGCCGTACCGGGCGATCGCCGACTGGCTGGAGGGCGAGTACGACCTCAGCAGCTGGTGGGCACAGAAGCTGATCGTCGAGTACGAGCAGGCGCGTGGGCTGCGCCCACCGGGCGTGCGGCCCGGCGGCACCTTCACCGTCGGCACCAGCAAGACGGTGAAGGTGTCCGTCGAGCGCCTGTACGACGCGGTCGTGGATCCGGAGGAGCGCGAACGCTGGCTGCCCGGCATTGTGATGCGCGACCGCACGTCGCGGCCACTTCGGTCGGCCCGCTTCGACTGGTCGGACGACGGCACCCGGGTCAGCGTCACCTTCGAGGCTAAGGGGGATGCCAAAAGCCAGCTCGCTCTGGAGCACGAGCGACTGCCCGATCTCGAGACAGCGCAGCAGACCAAGGCGTTCTGGCGCGAACGCCTGACCGCACTCAAGGCCGAGCTCGAGAAACACCGCGAGTGACCCAACCACGGAACAGGAGACTTGATCATGACCGACCAGACGAAGGCACCCATCGACGGGATACGGACCGTGGGCATCCCGGTCAGCGACCAGGACCGGGCGCTGGAGTTCTACGCCAAGACCTTGGGCTTCGAGAAGCTCGTGGACGCGCCGGTCGAGCAGCTCGGCGGGCGCTGGATCGAACTGCGCCCACCTCGGTCGACCGTCACCATCGCGCTGACACCCGCCGCCGAGAAGGTACCCGCCGGGGTCGACACCGGGATCCGTTTCACGACCGAGGACGCGGTGGCGCTGCACGCCGAGCTGTCAGACCGTGGCGTGGACGTCGACGAACTGCTGCATTGGGAAGGCGTGCCGCCCATGTTCGACTTCCGCGACCCGGACGGCAACGTCCTGTACGTGAGCGAAAGCCCGCCACAGAACTAGGACGTGTCCTAGTGGTGTCGGCCGGGGAGTGGCGAACCGATGACCACAGTGGCGTTCAGGTCGTCGTATCTGACCATGCGCGCGGCCAGCCCGCGGTCACTCATGTCCTCGATGACCCGCGGCGCCTGCTGCTCGCTCGTCTCGACCAGCAGGGAGCCACCGGGTGCCAGCCATCGCCGCGCCTCGGTGGTCACCCGCCGCAGGACATCCAACCCGTCCGCGCCGCCGTCGAGCGCCACCCTCGGCTCGTGCCGGCGCGCCTCGGGTGGCATCAGGCCCACAGCCTCGGTCGGCACGTACGGCGCATTGGCGATCAGCACGTCGATCCGGCCCCGCACGCTGGCGGGCAGCGGCTCGTACAGATCACCTTCGTACACCTGGCCACCCGCGGCGGCGAGGTTTCCCCGGGCACACCGCACGGCGGCGGGGTCGATGTCGACCGCGTACAGCTCGATCCGGTCCAGAGCCGCGGCCACCGCGGCGCCGACGGCCCCGGATCCGCAGCACAGGTCGACGACGACGGCGTCTGTATGCGCCAGGGCGACGGCTTGGCGGACGAGGAACTCGGTACGGCGACGGGGCACGAAGACGCCCGGGTCCACCGTGATCCGAATACCGCAGAAGTCCGCCCAGCCGAGCACATGTTCAAGCGGCAGCCCGGAGGCTCGGCGGTCCACCATGGAGGCGAGCTCGTCCGGCGTACGCGCGGCGGAGATGAGCAGTCGCGCCTCGTCCTCGGCGAAGACGCAGCCCGCGGCCCTGAGCCGGGTGACGACACCGGAATGGCTGTGTGCTGCGGGGGAGACGGGCATGGAAACGTCTTTCGGGAGGCTGGCTGCCGGAGATCGCCACAGTACCCCCGGGCCGCGTCCGACCACCGCTCCCGCTCTGTGAAGAGCACTGAGCTGTGTATCGACGATCCGCTATGCTGGACCTGTGGTTGACGGGCTCGCTGGATCGCTGCTGCGCGAGGCGCGGCGGCGCGCTCGCTTGTCTCAGGTCGAGCTGGCTCGCCGTGCGCGTGTCACGCAGAGTGTGGTGAGTGCCTATGAGTCCGGTACGCGTCAGCCGTCGTTGCCGACGCTGATGCGCCTGGTGAGGGCGACTGGTCTTGAACTCGACATAGGTGTCCGGCGTCCTCGGTCCGGCCTGCATCGCCTCAGTGGTCCTCTGGGACGACGCTTGCGCAAGCATCGCAAGCAGGTTCGACAAATTGCCGCCGCTCACGGGCTGTCCAACGTCCGGGTCTTCGGCAGCGCAGCTCGTGGGGAGGACAAGGCTGATAGCGACATCGATCTTCTTGTGGATGTGCCTCCGGGCGTCGGTCTCGTCGGCCTCGCACGGTGTCAGCACGACCTCCAGGCCCTACTCGACGCACCGGTAGACCTCGTCCCCGCTGAGGACGTTAAGCCCGGTGTCGCCCGCTCGGTCCTGGCAGAGGTAGTCGCCCTGTGAGCGAGCTTGCGAGCGAACCAGACAACACAGCGAGCCAGGCTCACGGACCGACGAGCGTATGCGAGGAGGGCCTGTGAGCCGCCACGATCGCCAGCGATGGAGCGCCATCGGGACGCCTGGAGTCCGTCTCGATTGATGAGCGCCCGCCGTTGCACCAGGGGCGGCGCGATGTGACCGTGACCTCGGTGCGGGGTATCGCCCGGCGCCCGGCGCCCGACGCACGGATGAGGAGAATGACAAATGACCCAGCAGACGTCCCAGACCGTACATCTGGCGATCATGAACGCAGTGCACGACCTTGCCGTGCTGGTGGCGCGCGACGAAGGCTACTTCAGAGACGAGGGCTTGGACATCGAGTTCGTCACCGCACCCGGCATGGCGCAGGTGGGCACGGACTCCGAGATCCTGAAGCGGCAGGTGATGTTCGACCGCCCGCTGGACACCATGTTCAACGATGGGGGTGTGGACCAGTACCGGATGTGCGAGTGGGGGATCCTGAAGCGCGCGGTCGACGCCGAGGACTGCGGCCTGCGCTCACGCAAGATCGTGGCTCTCGGCTCGGCGATGTCGAAGTTCGCGATCGTGGTGGCGCCCGACTCCGAGTTCTACGAGCCGGAGCAGCTGAAGGACAAGCCGATCGCTCTCACGCCGTACAACGGCTCGAACTTCACCACCCTGAAGATGATGGAGGGGTTCCTGTCGCGCGAGCACCTGAAGACGACCCAGGTCGGTACGATGCGTGACCGTGTGGAGGCCGTGAAGGAGGGCGAGGTGGCCGCGGCCTGCGTGATGGAGCCGTGGATCAGCGTGGCGCAGAAGCAGGGTCTCCGCGTCCTCATCGAGTCGCACTCCAGCCGGAGCGAGGCGGCCAGCGAGGAGCTGGACGGGCCGACCCTGGCGGCGATGTTCCGGGCCCAGACGCGAGCGGTGAAGAAGTTCCACGAGGACCCGACGCCGTACCTCAACTACCTGACCCAGGAGACCGAGGGGCTCCTGGAACCGCACGAGCTCCAGACCTGGCGGCTCGTCTACGCACCGCCGCAGCCGTACACCCGCGAGCGGTTCGAGGACACCTACAACTGGATGGTGTCGTGGGAGATGGTGATGAGCGGTGCGACGTACGAGAACACGGTCGACAACCGGGCCTGGGAGTCGGCGTAGGTTCTCTAGTTCACCGAACGCCGCACGCCGGCTGGGCTTCCCGGGCACCATGGGGACATGCCGCAGTACGGAAGCCTTGCCGGGCGGCGTACGATAACCGAACGCGTTGCGACTCTGCCCAAGGCGGAGCTGCATCTTCACCTCGAGGGAACCCTGGAGCCGGAGCTGATCTTCGAGCTCGCGGCCCGGAACCGGGTGCGGTTGCCGTACGCCTCCGTTGACGATCTCCGCCGCCGTTACGCGTTCACTGATCTGCAGTCCTTCCTCGACCTCTACTACGCGAACATGCGGGTTCTGCGGACCGCGCAGGACTTCCGCGATCTCACCACGGCATACCTCGCACGGGCTCGACAGGCCGGAGTCCGGCACGCCGAGGTCTTCTTCGACCCGCAGGCCCATACCAGCCGGGGTGTCCCGCTTGCCGAGGCACTTGCCGGGGTCACGGAGGCGTTGTCGGACAGTGAGCGCGAGTACGGCGTCTCGACCGGCCTCGTCGTCACCTTTCTCCGCGACCTCAGCGCGGACAGCGCCATGAGCACGCTGGAGTCGGTGCTCGATCTCGGGTCACCGGTGCTGGGTGTCGGGCTGGACTCCGCCGAGATGGGCCATCCCCCGGCCAAGTTCGCCGAGGTGTTCGCGCGCGCCCGTGCCGAGGGCCTGCGGTGTGTCGCGCATGCGGGGGAGGAGGGGCCGCCGGAGTACATCACGGACGCGCTCGACGTGTTGCGGGTCGAGCGGATCGACCACGGGGTCCGTTGTCTGGAGGACGACGGCCTGGTGGAGCGGCTGGTACGCGACCGGATCCCGCTGACCGTGTGCCCGTTGTCGAACGTGCGGCTGCGCGTGGTGGACGATCTGGCCGCCCACCCGATCGTGCGGATGCGGGACCGCGGCCTGCTGGTCAGCGTCAACTCCGACGATCCGTCCTACTTCGGGGGTTACGTGGACGAGAACTACGGCCAGCTCGCCCGGGAGTTCGGGCTCGATGCCTCGACTCTCGCCGAGTTAGCCCGCAACTCGTTCGAGTCGGCCTTTCTGGAGCCGCCGCGCCGCGATGCGCTGCTGGCCGAAGTGGCGGCGTGGCGGCAGGCGGTTACCTGAGCAGAGCGCGGACCACGCCCTCGGGAAGGGCCGCCATCCCGGAGAACGGGCGCCGCGCGAGGAGCCGCGGCACCGCGTCGTCGTCCATGCCGGCGATCCCCGCGAGCACGGAGCGCGCGGGCTCGTCCGGCAGCAGGTTCAGCCAGCGCAGCGTGGCCGCCTCCCGGGCCGCAGGCGTCAGCTCGCCGTGCACCCGGAGCCGGGCCAGGCCGCCGTCGGGGAACACGTCGAGCCGCACGTGAGTCGCCGGCGCGTCCGAACCCGACCGGAGAAGGTGCCTCGTGTCGGGCTGCAGGCGGGTCTTGGGTACGACGTCGAACCACGCCTCCGGATCGTCCAGGTCATCGACGCCGGCGTCGGCGTCGACCCCACGCAGGCTCGCCCACCCGGCCGCGTTGCCGATGAAGTACGACGTGTCGATCTCGACCCGCCGGATGACGCCTCGACCGCACAGCCGCGTGGTCACGTGGTCGTTTCCGCCGTCTCGGCGCCGGGCGTTTTCCCAGCCGTCGCTCATGATTCGGGCACGCCCGAGCGCGAGGATGTTGCACGCCGGCGAGTAGTACATGTCGGAGCAGTCGACGACGTCTCCGCCGTTCTCCAGTGCCGCGAGGTCGATCGTGCCGTCGAGGAACCGCGGGTCGGGCACCGGCTCCCCATGGACGCGGAACCGCGCGACACCGCCGTCCGGGTAGATGGACAGCCGTACATGCGTGAACCGGCGCCCGTCGGAGACCGGGAAGGCGTTCTCGGCGTCGCCCTTGACCGGAGACTTCTCCACGAGGGTGACCCAGTCGGCCCGGGCGAGCTCGTCCGGGCCGGGATGGCCCTCGACACCGGTGGCCTCGACCGAGGCGTACGGCGGATGGTTCCCTGTGAACCACGCCGTGTCGATCACGACGCCCCGCACCACACCGGGGACACCGAGCCGGACGATCGCATGGTCGTGACCCGGTTCGCGTCGCCGACGAGTCTCCCATCCGTCGTACACCTTGCCCTTGTGCCCGAAGTCGGCCGACGAGACCGGAGCCTCGGGCTCGATCAGGTTCTCCCGCTCGGCGAACAACTCGTCGTTGGCGTACACCACGCTGCCGGCCAGCACCCGCGAGGCGAGGTCCGGCAGCTGCCTGAAGTCCGCGGTCTCCGGCACGGTCATGCCTCCCCTCAGACCAGAAGCCGGCCGCGCGGGTCGGCTCCGAGGTCGATCTCGCGGCCGCCGAGCCAGGTGCTCCGGACCCGTCCGGTGAGCGTGCGCCCGGCGTACGGCGTGACGGGGTGCCGGTGGTGCAGCGACTCCGGGTCGACGACGAACGTCTCCTCCGGTGCGAACACACAGAAGTCCGCGGCGAATCCGGTCGCGACCCGGCCCTTGCGCAGCAGCCCCGCGGTCTCGGCCGGACGCCGCGCAGTCCACAGCGCCACGTCGGCGAGACCGAAACCGCGCCGACGGGCCTCGGTCCAGACCGCGGGGAGACCGAGCTGCAGTGAGGCGACACCACCCCACGCCGCGCCGAAGTCGCCGGTGTCGGGCCGCTTCAGCTCAGCAGGGCACGGCGAGTGATCGGACACGACGAGGTCGAGCACACCGTCGGCGAGGCCCGCCCACAGCCGCTCGCGGTTGGCCGCCTCACGAATCGGCGGGCAGCACTTGAACTGGGTGGCGCCGTCGGGAATCTCCTCCGCGGTGAACGTCAGGTAATGCGGGCAGGTCTCTGCCGTGAGGCGTACGCCGTCCCGTCGAGCGGTAGCGATCATCGGCAGCGCGTCGGAGCTCGACAGGTGCAGGATGTGCGCTCGGCATCCGGTGCGGCGGGCCAGCTCGATGACGTTCGAGATCGCGAGATTCTCGGCCGTCCGCGGCCGCGAGTCGAGGAAGTCGCGGTACCTCCGGCCGTGCGCATCGGGTGCACGCTCGATCGCGTCGGACGCCTCGGCGTGCACGATCATCAGTGCGTCGAGCGACGCCGCTTCCCGCATGGCGGCGTCGAGCTCGTCCGGCCGCAACGGCGGGAACTCGTCCACGCCCGAGTCCACCAGAAAGCACTTGAAGCCGAAGACTCGGGCGCCGTGCAGCCCGCGCAGGTCACCGAGGTTGCCCGGGATCGCGCCGCCCCAGAATCCGACGTCCACGAAGCACTGGCTCTGCGCGGACTTGCGCTTCAGCTCCAGTGCGTCGAGGTCGGTCGTCGGCGGGACGCTGTTCAGCGGCATGTCGAGGACGGTGGTGACACCCCCGGCCGCCGCGGCCCGCGTGGCGCTCGCGAAGCCCTCCCATTCGGTGCGGCCGGGCTCGTTGACGTGTACGTGGCTGTCGACCAGGCCGGGCAGGAGCACGACGTCGTCGTCCAGGTCCACTGTGCGCCGCGCGTCCGGTGGGGAGTCGAACGGCTCGATCGCGGTGATCGTGCCGTCGCGTACTCCGATGCAGCGGGCGGCCTCGCCGTCGTCCGTGACGACCCGCTGCGCACGAATCACGACGTCCTGCATTTCCTGCATCTCAGCAGAATCCCGGTACGGCGAGCCAGGCGTTGCCCGCATCCGGAGCGTCGTCGCGCACGACGGCCGCCTCGATCAGGCCGTACGGACGGTCCGCGGCGTGGAAGACTTCACCGGGGTTGTCCAGCCCGAACGGCGAGAGGTCGACGGCGAAGTGATGCTTGTTCGGCGCGGAGAACCGGATCTCCGCGATCTCCGGATGCGCTTCGAGTACGGACTCTCCCATGGCGTATAATGTCTGCTGCAGCGCCTGGCTGTGCACCTCGGCGAATCGCTTCAGGAGAAGGGCGCGCACCGAGTCGTACGTCTTGTCCCAGGCGACGTCGACTCCGGAGTAGCGCCATCGGGCGATCAGCGAGGTCGCGAGCACCCGTTCGCGGGTCTCCGCCAGAGTCGTGTACTCGTCCTTGAGGAACCCGTGGAACTCCGATCCGGTGGTCTTGGCGACGACGAGGTCCTTGAAACCGGAGACCACCCAGGTCTTCTGTCCGTCGCCGTCGGTTTCGACCGTGACTACGGTCGTACGGGTCTCCTGGCCGCGGCGTACGAACGAGTGCGCGTGGCCCGTGCCGTCGACCTGTATGCGGTCCCACGCGTACTCCTCGATCTCGACCCGCGCACCCCTGACCGCCGTCGAGTGCCGGACGAAGTGGTCGCCCAGGGTCCGGGCGAAGTCCTCGATCGGGCCTACACGGTTTTCCTTGGCGAACGCGAAAACGGTGTTCTTCTGGGTGTCGGTCGGGAGCACGTTCGCCTGGTCGCCGGTGACGTGCGCGTCGGTGAAGTCACCGCGGAGAGCAGTCGAGACCGAGAGGTCGCGGATCTCGTGCCGCGGCGTGTCGCGGAGGACGCGCACGACCCGGGTCTCCGCCTTGCCGTACTGGTTGGGACCGAGGACGATTCCCATGCGGTCAGCTCCCTCGGTAGGTCGAGTAGGCGAACGGGCTCAGCAGCACCGGCACATGGTGGTGCTGCGCGGGATCGGCCAGGGTGAAGGTGACGCTGATCTCGGGGAAGAAGCCGGCCTGGCCGGTGGCGGCGAAGTAGGCGGCGGTGTCGAAGCGGAGCCGGTAGGTGCCCGGCTCCGCGTGGTCGGGTCCCCAGTCGCTGACCCGCCCGTCGGCGTCGGTGGTCGCGGTGGTCAGCTCGGTGTACTGCTCGCCGTCCAGCCGTTCGAGCCGTACGGGTACGCCGGCGGCCGGACGACCCCGGCCGGTGTCGAGCACGTGCGTGGTGACGGCGCTCATGGGTCCAGCACCTTCTTCAAGCGGAGTAAGGCGATCTTGCGGAGCTCGTCCGCGACGACCCGGGCCTCGGTCTCCGGGCCGTGGGTCAACCGGAGACGCAGTGATTCCAGGATCTCCCCGGCGCCGAGGCCCGAGGCGCAGATCAGGAAGACGTGGCCGAAGCGCGCTTCGTACTCGCGGTTGGCGGTCGCGAGTGCCTCCGCCGTACTCATGTCCCGCGAGACACCGGACTGCTCGGCACGGGACCAACGCGCCGTCCGGCCGTCGCCACCGGCGCGTTCGCCGATCCTCGGGTGTGCGGCCAGCGCGCGCTCGACCTCGTCCGCGGTCCAGCTCCGGGCCGCCTCGTCCGCCCGTTCGACGGGGTCGTCTCGGGTGGCGTACGGCCGGCCCATCAGCAGGGCGTCGGCCCACGACTCCACGTCGCAGCAGGCCAGCAACCGTGACCGGAGATCGGCCTCCGGGAGGGAGTTGAACTCGGCGAGTCCGGGATCGACCTCGTCCGGATCTAGTGCACCGCAGGCGATTCCGCGAGCAAGGAAGCCGCGCAACGCCGCCACGGTTGCCGGTTCGTCGAGCAGTCCCGGAGGTTCGTCCGCACTCGGCTGGTCGGAGTACGCCCGCAGGCGTTGCGCGGCCGCGGGCAGCCTCTCCCGGTAGAAGGCGTACGTCGCGAGGAACCGGCTCGGCAGCTGCCCTGGGTGCAGGTCCCAGCCCTGGTAGAACCCGCGCTCGAGTGAACGCCGGACCAGCCTGCCGTGCAGTCTCCATGCGGATCGCACGTCGTTCCGATCCCCGACCGGAAGCACGTTCGTCGATCCGTCGGAGAGGCGTACGCCGGTGCCCGCGGCGGCGACCTGCATCACCGCCTTCGCGTGGTCGGCGGCCGGATGCTCCATGCTCTGGTACGGACCCGCGACCCCGCACGCCTCGGTGTAGTCGTACGTGCCGAAATGCAGGCCGTCGCACCGGCCCTGCGCGGCGTGGATCATCCGGGCCACGAGCGCGGTGCCGTCGGCGCCGACGACGGCCTGCGGCGTCTCCACCTGGATCTCGAACCGCAGCCGGCCGTCCGCGAGGCCGTGCGCCCGCTCCAGCCGCTCGCACACGTGCACCATCGCCTCGACCTGCTCCACCGAGCTCACCTTCGGCAGCGTGACGGTGAACCCGCCGGGCAGGCCGCCGTGTGCCGCCAGCTCGCCGGTGAACCGGTCGAGCGTGCGCAGGCCGCGTGCCCGAGTCGGGGCCTCGAGGCCCTTGATCCGGATGCCGCAGAACGGCGGCGCCTCACCGGAGGCCGCCGCGGTCGCCAGCGCCCGGGCGGCGTCCGTGGCGGCGTGGTCCTCCTCTGCGTCCGGCCGTACGCCGTAGCCGTCCTCGAAGTCGATGCGCAGGTCCTCGATCGGCTCGTGCTCCAGCTTGCGGCGTACCCGTTCGTGAACCTCGGACACCAGCCGTTCGTCGAGACCGAACACCTCGGCGAGCTCGGCCGCCGTACCGCCGTGCAGGTCGAGCGCCTCCCGCGCCCGCCGGCCCCATTCCGCCACCACGTCGGCATGGAATCGGTCGGCGGGGACGTAGACCGTGTGCACCGGCCGGCGTCCGACCGGATCGCCGGGATAGCGCGCGGCGAGCGCGGCGTCGGCGTCCGCGAGCCGGGCGTCCAGCTCGGCCGCGAGTTCGGTGAGGTGGCTCATTCTCGTGCGGCGATCAGGTCGTACGCCGGGATGGTGAGGAAGTCCGCGTAGTCGTCGGAGAGCGCGACCCGCTCGAAGACGTCGCGGGCCTGGGTGAAGTGTCCCCGGTCGTACGTCGCGGCGCCCACCTGCTCGCGGATCTTCTCCATCTCCTCGTCGAAGATGGTGCGCACGAGCTCGGACGTGACCGGCCGGCCGGTGTCGAGTCGCACGTCGTTGTGCGTCCACTGCCAGATCTGGCTGCGGGCGATCTCGGCGGTGGCGGCGTCCTCCATCAGGTTGCTGATCGCCGCCGCGCCGTTGCCGCCGAGCCAGGACGCGAGGTATTGCAAGGCGACGCTTGTGTTGTTGCGCAGACCCTGCTCGGTCACCTCGCCCGGCGTGGACTTCACGTCCAGCAGGTCGTCGGCGCTCACGTCGACGTCGTCCCGCTGCCGCTCGACCTGGTGCGGTCGCTCGCCGAGTACGCCGTCGAAGACCTCACGGCAGATCGGGACCAGGTCGGGATGCGCGACCCAGGATCCGTCGAACCCGTCACCGGCCTCGCGTTCCTTGTCCTCGCGTACCTTCGCCAGGGCACGCTCGTTGACCTCCGGGTCCCGGCGACTGGGGATGAACGCCGCCATCCCGCCGATCGCGTGCGCGTTGCGCTTGTGGCATGTCTTGACGAGCAGCTGGGCGTAGGCGCGCATGAACGGCGAGGTCATCGTGACCGTGTTGCGATCGGGGAGCACGAACTCCGCACCGGAGTCGCGGAAGTACTTGATCACGCTGAACAGGTAGTCCCACCGCCCGGCGTTGAGCCCGGAGGCGTGGTCGCGCAGCTCGTAGAGGATCTCGTCCATCTCGAACGCCGCCGGGATGGTCTCGATCAGCACGGTCGCGCGCACCGTGCCGTACGGGATGCCGAGGTGCTCCTCGGCGAAGGTGAAGACGTCGTTCCACAGCCTGGCCTCGAGGTGGCTTTCTATCTTCGGAAGGTAGAAGTACGGCCCGCTGCCGCGGTCCAGAAGCTCTTGGGCGTTGTGGAAGAAGTACAGCCCGAAGCCGACCAGCGCCCCCACGACGGGCGTGCCGTCGACCCGGATGCCCCGCTCGTCCAGATGCCAACCGCGGGGGCGCATCACGATCGCGGGCAGCCGCTGGTCCGTGTTCAGGGAGTACTGCTTGCCGTCCTCGGAGGTGAACTCGACGACCCGGCGGATCGCGTCGTACAGGTTGACCTGACCGGACACCACGTTGCGCCAGTGCGGCGTGTTGGCGTCCTCCAGATCGGCCAGCCAGACCTGCGCTTCGGAGTTGAGCGCGTTGATCGTCATCTTCCGCTCGGTCGGCCCGGTCATCTCGACCCGGCGGTCCTGCAGGTCGTCCGGTGCCGGAGCCACCGACCAGTCCGCCTCGCGGATCTCCTTCGTCTCCGGCAGAAAGTCCAGCCGATGCGTGCGCGCCACCTCCGCGCGCCGCTCCCGACGCCGCGCCAGCAGCTCGTCGCGACGACCGCCGAACCGCCGCTGCAGCTCGCCGACGAACGCCAGCGTCTCCGCCGTAAGGATCTCCCCGTCACGCTCGACTGCCTCACCGATGACCCGAATGTCAACCATGCTCAACACGACCTTCCTGACCGCGATGGGATGCAGTACCGAAGCCAGTCTCAATGATGTGCTCAGGTCGCACCGGAACGCGAGTCAGCCACCGGCCGGTGGCGGCTCGAATCGCCTGCAACACCGCGGGACCGGACGAGATGGTCGGCGGCTCGCCGACACCACGCAGGCCGTACGGCGCGTGCGGATCGGGATATTCCAGCACCTCGATGCGCATCGGCGGCATGTCGAGAATGGTCGGAATCAGGTAGTCGGTGAACGACGGGTTCATGATCTTGCCGTTCTCGACGACGATCTCCTCCATCACCGCGAGCCCCAGACCCTGCGCCGTACCGCCCTCGATCTGCCCCGTGACGGCCTGCGGGTTGATTGCCTTGCCGACGTCCTGCACGCACGCCAGCTCCACGACCTTGATCAACCCCAGATCGACGTCGACGTCGACGACGGCACGGTGTGCGGAGTAGGCGTACTGCACGTGTGCGAAGCCCTGCCCGGTCTCGGGGTCGACCGGCTGGGTGGGACGGTGCCGCCACTCCACGGTCTCCTCGAACGCCTCGCCGCGGAGCACGTCGGCCAGATCCGCGAGCACGCCGTACGCATCCGACACGACCTTGCCGCCGTCCAGCCGCAGGTCTGCATGGGTTCGCCCCAGCCGTTGCTGGACGACGCCGAGGACCCGATCGCGGACCTTCCGGCACGCGGCCCGGACGGCCCCTCCGGTCACGTAGGTCTGCCGGGACGCCGAGGTGGACCCACCGCTGCCGACCCGGGTGTCCTTCGGATGTACGACGACCCGCTCGACCCCCAGCTCGGTGCGGCAGATCTGCTGCTCCACGGTGATCAGGCCTTGGCCGACCTCCGCGGCCGCCGTGTGCACGGTCGCGGTGGGCTCGCCGCCGACGACCTCCAGCCGCACCCGCGCCGTGGAGTAGTCGTCGAAGCCCTCGGAGAATCCGACGTTCTTGTATCCCACGGCGTAGCCGATGCCGCGAACCACACCCTCCCCGTGCGTGGTGTTCGAGACGCCGCCGGGCAGGTCGCGGAGGTCCACCGGCCCCGGTGTCGCGGGTTCCGGCGGCAGGGGCATCGCCTGCAACCGCCGGAGCAGCTCGGCGACCGGCGCCGGACTGTCGACGGTCTGCCCGGTCGGCGCCTCCGAGCCCTGCTCCATCGCGTTGCGACACCGCACCTCCACCGGGTCCAGGCCGAGCTCGTCGGCGATCTTGTCCAGCTGCGACTCGTAGGCGAACGCCGCCTGTACTGCGCCGAACCCGCGCATCGCACCGCAGGGAGGGTTGTTGGTGTAGACGCCGTAGCAGTCGAGATGGACATTCGGTACGACGTACGGTCCGATGCCCATCGTGCCGGCGTTCCCGGTCACCGCATTGGTCGTGGAGGCGTACGCGCCGCCGTCCAGCCACAGCTCGGCCCGGACGTAGACGATCGTCCCGTCCCGCTTGACGCCGTGCTCGTACCGCATCGTCGCGGGATGCCGGTGCACATGGCCGAAGAACGACTCCTCGCGGTTGTAGACCATCTTCACCGGGTTGCCGGTGTGCCGGGCGAGCAGGCACGCGTGGATGTGCATCGACAGGTCCTCGCGCCCGCCGAACGCGCCGCCGACCCCACTCAGCGTGAGTCGCACCATCTCCGGCGGCAGGCCGAGCGCCGTACAGATCTGCTTCTGGTCGGCGTGCAGCCACTGGGTCGCGACGTGCAGCTCGACGCCGCCGTCGCCGGACGGCACGGCCAGGCCGGACTCGGGTCCGAGGAACGCCTGATCCTGCATGCCGACCGAGTACTCGCCGACCACGACAGCGTCCGCCTCCGGCTGGGGGTCGTGGTCGCCCTTGCGAATTTTCAGGTGACGCACCAGATTTCCGCCGTCATGCAGTCTGGGCGCGCTCGGTTCGAGGGCCGCGCGGGCGTCCGTGAGCGGATGCAGTACCTCGTAGTCCACGGTGATCTTCCCGGCGGCCCGGCGGGCGATCTCTGGATGGTCGGCCGCGACCACGGCGACCGGCTCGCCCTGGTAACGCACGACGTCCTCGGCCAGCACCGGCTGGTCGGCGTGCTCGAGCCCGTAGCGGTTCTGCCCGGGCACGTCCTCGTGGGTGAGTACGGCGTACACACCGGGCGTCGCGAGCGCCTCGCCGATGTCGATGGAGCGGATCCGGGCGTACGGATGCGGGCTGCGCAGCGTGACCCCACACAGCATGTCCTCCATCCACAGGTCGCTGGCGTACGCGAACTCTCCCCGGACCTTGAGCGTGCCGTCCGGTCGGACCGGACTGCTTCCGATGCCCTGGTGCTTGATCGCGACTCGCGTTCCCTCGTCGACCGTCACACTCAACGGGGTCGGGGTCATGAGATCACCCCCGCCCGTCGAAGCAACGTGGCGCTGGCGGATGCGGCCGCCCGGGCCACGTCCTGCTCGTCCAGACGCACGACGGTGTCGTGCTCGACGAGCGGCCGGCCGTTCACCAGAAGCAGTTCCAGCGGTGGCGGCGAACCCAGCACGAGCGCGGCGACCGGGTCGTCGATGTCGATGTGCGGCAGCGTGTCGAGCCGCCACAGGGCGACGTCGGCGAGTTTTCCCTTCTCCAGTGAGCCGATCTCGTCCTCGCGGCCGAGCACGCGCGCGCCGCCGAGGGTGGCCATCTCCAGCGCGTCGCGGACGGCGAGCGCCCTCGGACCGCCGCGCGCTCGCGCGAAGAGCAGAGCGTGCCGCACCTCCTCCAGCAGCGAGCCGGCCTCGTTGGACGCGGCACCGTCGACGCCGAGTCCCACCGGCACCCCGGCCTCGCGCAGCTCGCCGGTCCGGCAGATGCCGGCGCCCAGGCGGGCGTTGGACGAGGGACAGTGCGCGACTCCGGTGCCGGTGTCCGCGAGCTTGCCGATGGCCTCGTCGTCGAGGTGTACGGCGTGCGCCAGCCAGACGTCCTCACCGAGCCAGCCCAGTTTCTCGACGTACTCCACCGGAGAGCAGCCGAACCGCTCGCGGCAGAAGTCCTCCTCGTCGGTCGTCTCCGCGAGGTGTGTGTGCAACCGGACGCCCTCCCGGCGAGCCAGGGTCGCGGCCTCCGCGAGCAGGTGACCGGTGACGGAGAACGGCGAGCACGGCGCGACCGCGATCCGGACCATCGCATCGCGGCCCGGATCGTGGTGCCGCCGGATCGCCTCCTCGGTGGCGGACAGCACGGTGTCGGCGTCCTCGACCACGTGGTCGGGCGGGAGCCCACCCTGCGACCGGCCGAGGTCCATCGACCCGCGGCACGGATGGAACCGCAGGCCGACGTCGGCGGCGGCCGCGATCTCGGCGGAGAGCAGGTCTCCGCTGCCCTGCGGGAAGACGTAGTGGTGGTCGGTGGTCGTCGTGCATCCGGTTCGGGCCAGCCAGGTGAGCGATCCGCGGGCCGCGGCGTGGACGATCTCGGCGTCGATCCCGGCCCACACCGGGTAGAGCGTGGTGAGCCAGTCGAACAGCGTGTCGTCGACGGCCAGCCCGCGGGTGGCCCATTGGTAGAGGTGGTGGTGGGTGTTGACCAGGCCCGGTGTGGCGAGACAGCCACGGGCGTCGACCCGGCGTACCCGATCCTCCTTGCCGTGCAGGAAATCGTCCGGTACGGGTCCGGAGCCGACCGCCACGATCTCGTTGCCGTCGGCCACGATGTGCCCGGTCGTGTGCTCCGTGCGGTCGGCGTCCATGGTCACGAGCGCGCAGCCGTCGATGATCACCCGGGACACGGTGTTCATCCCGCGACCCGGTCGGCGGCCCGGTCGGCGGCCAGGCGTACGGCGTCGAGGATCTTCTCGTATCCGGTGCATCGGCACAGATTCCCGGCGAGCGCCTCCCGGACCTCGGTGTCGTCGGGACGCCGGCGGCGCCGCAGCAGGTCGTGCGTGGCCACGACCAGCCCAGGCGTACAGAAACCGCATTGGACGGCGCCGGCCTCGACGAACGCCTCCTGCACGGGATCGAGATCCTCGCCCTCGGTGAGCCCCTCGACGGTGACGACGTCTCGGCCTTGCGCCTGCCCGGCCGCGACCAGACAGGCGCACACCGGAGCGCCGTCCAGGTAGACCGTGCAGGAGCCGCATTCGCCTTGCTCGCAGGCGTTCTTCGAGCCGGGTAGACCCATCCGCTCACGCAGGACGTACAGCAGGCTCTCACCCTCCCGGACGTCGTCTGCTTGCTGCCGTTCGCCGTTGACGGTGCAGGTGACACGCATGGTCGCTCATGCCTTCCGGTAGTCGTTCCAGGCCCAGGTGAACGCGCGGCGGGCCATGACCTGCAGTCCGTGCCGGCGGTATCCGGCCGTGCCGCGTACGTCGTCGATCGGGGACGCCGCATCGGCCACCAGCTCACCGAACCGGCGCACGACGCTGTCCCGCGGAGCGGCTCGGGACTCCCACAGGCCCTCCTCGGCCAACGCCTGGGAGAGGAACTCCTCGGCCTCGGGAGCCGGCCTCGGGGTCGCCGCCGCGGAGCCGAAGCCGGTGCCGACCCGGCGCCGTTCGGGGTGCAGGGCGATCGCGAACGCCGTGACCGCGATGACCATGGCGTTTCTGGTGCCGATCTTGCAGAACTGCTGTGGCCCGGTGGCCGCCGGAACCCATACCGCGGCGATCAGCTCGTCCGGCCGGAGAGCGTGCCGCTTCACGCCGGTGAAGAACTCGGCCACCGGGATCCGCCGGGTTCCGGTCACCGATGCGGCCTCGACCTCGGCGTCGACGGCCAGCAGGATCGGGTGCGAGTCGCCGGCCGGTGACGCGGCGCCCAGGTTGCCGCCGACCGTCCCGCGGTTGCGGATCTGCGGGGAGCCGACGGTACGGGAGGCGATCGCGAGTCCGGGCAGCCGGTCGGTCAGCTCCGCGATCACCTGGGTGTAGGTGACCGCCGCACCGAGCCGGACCCGGCCGTCGTACACCGCCCATTCGGCGAGCTCGGGCACCCGGGTCAGGTCGAGCAGGGCGGCGGGACGGCGTACGTCGAAGTTGAGCTCGACCATCACGTCGGTGCCGCCCGCGATCGGCATCGCTTCGGGGCGCTCGGACTTGACCGCGAGAGCGTCCAGCCAGCTCGTGGGCTGGAGAAAGTCCATCACTGCTCCGGGTGCATCGGGATCTCCACTCGTCGTGGAGATCTCCCGAGTCAACTCCCGCGCCACCCCGTCGGGATAGCCGCAGCCGGCACAATTCGGTGCCCGGTGACGGGTGCACCTTTGTAGGATCGAACAATGCCCGGACGACCCGGGCGAGCGCCGGAAGGAGGGCGCCGATGCGGCTGCGCGACCTGGTCGGTCCGTCCGGCATGCGGCTCGTCCCGCGATGCGACGACGGCCTGCTGGACCGGCCGGTCAAGGGGGTCTTCACCACCGACCTGCTCGATCCCCGGCGCTATCTCGATGGCGGCGAGCTGGTGCTCACGGGCCTGGTGTGGCGGCGAGTGGCCGGCGACTCGGAGACCTTCGTTTCCGCGCTGGCGGAGGCGAACGTCGCGGGTCTCGGCGCGGGCATGGCGCAGTACGGTGCGCTGCCCGACGATCTCGTCGCCGCCTGCCGGGCGCACGGCGTCCCGCTTCTCGAGGTGCCCGAGGAGGTCTCGTTCGCCACCATCACCCGCCGCGTGATGACCGCCGAGCGGGCCGGCCGGTTGTGGCCCCGGCTGGTGGAGGCGATCGCCGAGGGGACCGGGCTCGACGAGGCGGTCTCGCTCGTCGGCGTGGAGCTCGGGCTGGACTGCCGGGCCCTGAGCCCGGGCGGACGCCAGGTGGCGTCCGCGCACGAGCCCTGGCCGCCCGACCGGCTGGACCGGATCACCCGGGCCTTCCTCACCGCATCGCGATTCCCGCTGGTCGTGCGGCTGGCCGACGGCTCGGACTGGTCGGTGTTCTCCACCGGGCCCATGTCCCGGCATCGGACCATGCGGTGGTTCGTCGCCGCGGGCGGCGATCACCGGACATGGAGCGACGAGGCGTCCGACGCCGTTGCGGAGCTGTGCGCGCTGGTGGCGCTGGAGCAGTCGCACCATGAGGCGGAGACGAGGCTGGAACACAGCCTGGCCGACGAGATCATGCGGTCACTGGCGTCCGGTGAGCGGGGTCGCGCGCAGGCGCTCGACCGGCTCAGGGACCTGGAGGTACCGGCGGACGCCGGGCTCGCGGTGCTGGTGGCCGGCGTACCGTCGCGGCCGGAGCTGGCCGAGTCCCTGCGGATGCTGCTCGACGATGCCGCCCGGTCGACCGGACTGCACGCCGTGCTCGGCGTCCACGAGGGCCGGGCGGTGGCGCTGGTGTCGGGTGCGGCCGGGAAGCAGGCGGCGATGCTGGAGGAGGTGCGGGCGTGCGGGTCGCGGCTGGCGGCCGGACTCGACCGGGCGCGGCTGACCGTCGGCGTGGGTACCCGGTCGTCCTTGGCGGCGGTCTCGGGTGCGCTGGACGAGGCGCGGCATGCTCAGCAGGTCGCCGAGCTGCGGCCGGGCGCGTTCGCGATGGCCACCGGCGAGGAGGTGGGCTCGTACCGCGTGCTGCTCGCGGCCGTTCCCGACGACATCCGGCGCGACTTCGCCGGACGTGTGCTGCAGAGGGTCATCGAGTACGACGAGCGCAATGCCGCCGGCCTCATTCTCACGCTGGCCAGCTGGCTCGGGCACGGCGGCTCGTGGAGCCGGTGCGCCGCGGAGATGCATCTGCATGTGAACACGGTCCGCTATCGCATCGGCCGGGTGGAGACCCTCACGGAGCGCGACCTGCAACGCATCGAGGACCGGGTCGACGTGTTCCTCGCCCTCCGGTCCCTGGGGATCGACGTCTAGTCGGGTCCTGGCCGGGCTCGCCGAATGGGCGGTGTACGGCGGCCGGATGTGCAAGGTGGGCGCCTCGCAACCGGTATCCGTTGTCGCGGATGATCTGTAGCCGTTACATCGCCTGTAAATCGAGCACAGACGACGTGACGGCTACAGAGCTGCCCGATCCGCATCAAGATGGGGTCGGCTCGAGATCGTGTGTAGCGCTGCGTTGTCGGTGAGCGAGGCCGCGAGCGCGGCCGTGGCTCGCTGCGGCAGAATCGTGGTGATGCCTGCCGTGGAGTCGTTCATGGTCCCGATCGGGACACCCGCCCCCGAGTTCGCGCTGCCCGCGGTCGACGGGCGCCACGTCGCATTGGCGGACCTGGCCGGGCACCCGGCGCTGCTGGTGATGTTCCTCTGCAACCACTGCCCGTACGTCCGGCACGTCGAAACCGGCATCGGTGCTCTGGTGCGGGAGTACGCATCGCGCGGCGTCGCCGCGGCCGGGGTGTGCAGCAACGACACCGCCGCCTACCCGGACGACGGCCCGGCCGGCCTCGAGGCCCAGATGAGCCGCGCGGGCTTCACGTTCCCGTATCTGCTCGACGAGTCGCAGGAGGTCGCGAAAGCGTACCGCGCGGCCTGCACTCCGGACTTCTTCGTGTACGACGCCGAGCGGCGGCTGGCGTACCGGGGCGAGTTCGACGGCGCCCGGCCGGGAAACGGCGTACCGGTGACCGGCGACTCACTCCGCGCCGCTCTGGATCTGGTACTGGAGGGCGGGCCGGTGCCCGATCCACGCCCGACCCACGCCCGACCCCGCGTACGACTCGCGCGCTACACGCGGGTGGGTACGGTGATCGCGTCGTCGACGTGGTCCGGCACCGCCACGGCCGGTCGGGCGGCACGGCGTTCGTGCAAGGCGAGCAGTACGACGGATGCCAGCACTACCGCGAAACCGAGCCACTGGCTGGTGTCGAGCCGCCCGTCGAGGAAGGCGACGCCGACGGCCGCCGCGGTCACCGGGAACGCGAGCTCGGCCAGCGTCGCCCTGGAGGCCGGAGTCTGCCGCAGGGCGATGTAGTACAACACGAGCGCGAGCAGGCCGGGAACGGCGGCGAGCGCGATCAGCCTCGGCACCAGGGCCAGCGGAACCGCCGGAGAGGTCTGTGTCACGGTGGCCAGCACCGCGAGGGTGACGAGCCCGACGGTGAACCGCAGCGTGGTCAGGTGCAGGAACGACAGCTCGGCGCTGACCAGCCGGCCGAGTACCGTCCCGGCGGCCCACAGCGCGGCGGCACCGACCGCGAGGGCCGCGGCGCCCAGGCTGCTCAGGCCCACGCCGAAAGGATCGGGGAAGGCGAGCAGCCACGCACCGACGATCGCCGGCACCGCGAACACCGAGAAGCGAGATGTCACCCGCTCGTGGAGCAGGACGGCCGCGAGGACGATCGCGAGCACCGGCTGCAGCTTCTGCAGCACCTGCGGCGTGATCGGGTCACCGATCCGGAACGCCGCGGTGAACATCACCGTGGCCAGCGCCGAGGAGCCGCCGCCGATGACGAGCACGCCCAGCCTGGCCCGGATGCTGGATCGGCTCAGCGCCCGCACGGCGGGGACCACCCACGGCAATACCAGCAGCACGAGCACGACGTGTTCGGCGAGGACGACGGTCAACGCGGGCAGCTCCTGGGACAGCGGCTCGCGCAGCAGGCTGGAGAGGCCCCACAGGCTGGCGGCGACGGCGATCAGCCAGGTACGGTCACCGGCACGCCCAACGCTGGTATCGGACAATGTCGGCTCTCCTTCGGCCTCCGGCAAGCGGGGTTGGCAAGCGTCAGCGTAACGGGGCGGCGCGGTTGCACATCAGGCCGCTCTCCTGGGGCGCGAACTGAGGGGCCAATAGGACAGGCCCGGCCGGGAGGTCAGCCCTTGACCACGCCGAGCGGGACGAGTCGCGCGACCTTCCGGGCGAGGCCCGCGCGTTCGCTGGTCTCGACCACGGAGGTGACGTCCTTGTACGCCGTCGGCGCCTCCTCGGCGAGGCCGCGCCACGAGGTGCCGCGCACGACGATGCCGTGGTCCTCCAGCTCGTCGCGAAGCCGGCGACCGCGCACCGAGCGGGCCGCCTGGTGCCGGCTCTGCACCCGGCCGGCCCCGTGGGCGGTGGAGTGGAAGGCCTCACCGCCGGGCACGCCGACCAGAAGGTACGACGCGGTTCCCATCGTTCCGGGGATGAGTACCGGCTGTCCGAACGGTCTGAGATCGGCCGGGAGGTCCGCATGGCCGGGCGGCAATGCCCTGGTGGCTCCCTTTCGATGCACACAAAGGGAAATCTCCCTGCCGTCGACCTCGTGCTCCTCGATCTTGGCCAGGTTGTGCGACACGTCGTACACGAGGTCGAGGTCCCCGCCCCCCACGGACTCGAACACCCGCCGCGCGGCCTCGCCGAGCAGCTGGCGGTTCGCGCGTCCGTAGTTCGCCGCGGCCGCCATCGCCCCGAGGTAGCCGCGGCCCTCCGGGCGCTGCACCGGGGCGCAGGCCAGCTGCCGGTCGGGGACGGAGATGCCGTACGACGACATCGCCTTCTCCATCGTCTGTACGTGATCGGTGCAGATCTGGTGGCCGAGCCCGCGCGAACCGGTGTGGATCATCACGCACACCTGGCTCGGGCGCAGCCCCATCGCCTCCGCGACCGCGTCGTAGATCTCGTCGACCACTTGGACCTCGAGGAAGTGATTCCCCGAGCCCAGACTGCCGACCTGACCCGTTCCGCGCTCGAGTGCGCGAGAGCTCACCTGGGACGGATCGGCGTCCGCGACCGCACCGCCGTCCTCGCAGCGATCGAGGTCGCGCTGTACCCCATGACCGCACTCCACGGCGTACCGTGACCCATCGAGCAGAATCCGCTGCAGTTCGTTCCGGCCGCGGAGACTCCACACGCGGCCGCGTCCGGCCCCGCGCGGGACCGCGCGGTCGAGTCCGTCCATCACGGCCCGCAGGCGGTCCGCGATCCGGTCGCGGTCGAGGTCCCTGGCCGCGAGCAGGCGTACGCCACAGGAGATGTCGAAGCCGACACCTCCGGGCGACACGACGCCGTCCGCATCGACCTCCGTTGCCGCGACGCCGCCGATCGGGAACCCGTATCCCCAGTGCACATCCGGCATCGCGTACGACGCATGCACCACGCCCGGCAGCGTGGCGACGTTCGCGACCTGTTCCAGCGACTTGTCGGAGCGCACGTCGGGCAGCAGGTCCCGAGAGACGAAGGCGATCCCGGGCACCCGCATGTCCCCTTCACGCTCGATGCGGAGGCGCCACGGACTTTCCTCGGTGATTCTCATGACACACGACCAAAGCTGAGGCTGCTCAGCGTTCCACCGCCCACGGTACGCCGCCACGTGCCAGTCACGGCCTAGCGTGGGGGCTGTGCCCGAAGGCGTGGTGACGATGTTCCTCTGCGGCGACGTGATGCTGGGTCGCGGCGTGGACCAGATCCTGCCGCATGCGGGTGATCCGGCCCTGCGGGAGGCGTACGTCGGCGACGCCGGGGGCTACGTCGCGCTGGCGGAGCGGCGGGGCGGTCCGATCCCGCGTCCGGTCGACTTCTCGTGGCCGTGGGGGGATTCGCTCGATGTGCTCGATGAGGTCGCACCCGATCTCCGGATCGTGAACCTCGAGACCAGCGTCACCCGAAGCGACGACTTCGTTCCCGGGAAGGCCGTGCACTACCGGATGCACCCCGAGAACCTTCCATGCCTGTCCGCCGTCCGGCCCGATGCGTGCGCGCTGGCGAACAACCACGTGCTCGACTTCGGCCGCCGAGGTTTGCAGGAGACGCTCGATGCGCTGACCGACGCCGGTCTTCAGGCGGCCGGGGCGGGGCGCGATCTGGCCTCGGCGCAGCGACCGGCCGTCGTGACCATGGGCGAGGGCCGGCGGGTGCTGGTGTTCTCCGTCGGGACGGAGTCCGGCGGTATCCCGTCCGGTTGGGCCGCGACCGAGGGCCGTCACGGGGTCGCTCTGGTTCCCGGCCTCTCCGCGTCGTCGGCGGCGGAGATCACCGATCGGGTACGCCGGCTGAGGCGACCGGGCGATCTCGTCGTGGTCTCGATCCACTGGGGGTCGAACTGGGGGTACGACGTCCCGCGACACCAGATCCGCTTCGCGCACCGGCTGATCGACGGGGGCGTCGACGCCGTACACGGGCACTCGTCCCACCACCCTCGGCCGATCGAGGTCTACAAGGACAGGCCAATCCTCTACGGCTGTGGCGACTTCATCGACGACTACGAGGGCATCACCGGGTACGAGGAGTACCGCGTCGACCTTCGGCTGCTGTATTTCGTCCAGATGGAAGCAGAAACCGGCAAACTGGCAGGTCTGCGGATGGTCCCCATGCAGACTCGGCAGATGCGGCTTCGGCACGCCGTACCCGAGGACACCCAATGGTTGCGGGACGTCCTCAGCCGAGAGAGCCGTCGGTTCGGGTCGCGAGTCGATCTCGACCGGGACGGTGTACTCACGCTCGCCCGGAGGGAGGAGCGGTGAACGCGAAGAGCCCGGGCCACCGGGCGATGCCGCACACCGCGGACGTTCGGATCGAGGCATGGGCGCCGACCCGCGAGCGGTGCGTCGCCGAGGCGGTGCGCGGGGCCGTCGAGACGTTCCTGGACCTCTCGTCCGCCCGCGCCACGCGCGGTCATCGGCGCCGGGTCGCGGCCGCGAGCGACGCGGACCTGCTGGCCGCCGTGCTCGACGAGGTCATCTACCTGCTGGACACGTCCGGCGAGGTTCCGGTCGACGTGGAGGTGGCGCCCGCGGACGGCGATCTCGACGTCCGGTTCGCCACCGTCGATGTGGAAACGCTGGCGCAGATCGGCGCGGTGCCGAAGGCGGTCTCGCTGCACGAGCTGACTCTGGAGTCCGGTCCGGACGGTTGGTCGTGCTCGGTGACGCTCGACGTATGAGGCCGGCGACACACGCGTGCCCCTGGTCTTCACGGCGATCCCGATATGTAAGGTGGTCGCTTCGTCGTCGCGATCCTGGCCGACAAGGAGGTCGTCGGGCATCGCTCGCGCGATGTGACCGAGACGTTCCCCGTTTACTCGGGATGAGCCCGCTGGCGGCGCCATGTGGACGCATGACAGTCCGGCGCCGCGGCGCAATAGGAAACGAGGTGGAGTGATGGTCGCGTACGGATGGACCCGGCGAGACTTTCTCACAAGAGCGGCGGTCGCGGGTGCGGTTGCGATCGGCGGTCCGCGGCTGCTGGCGGCCTGTGGTGGCGACGAGGTCGTCGCAGAGGGCAGCACGCTCGAACAGGGACGAGACCAGGGGTTCCTGAGGGTCGGAATCGCGAACGAGCCGCCGTACACCGAGGTCACCGCCGACGGCGCGGTCACCGGAGTCGAACCCGACCTGCTGCGCGCCGTACTGAAGAAGATCGGCATCGACGAGATCGAAGGTGTCGTCACTCCTTATGACCAGATGATTCCGGGCCTGCAGGCCAGGCGCTGGGACGTGATCGCCGCCGGGCTGTTCATGAAGCAGTCCCGGTGCAAGGAGGTGCTTTACTCCGAGCCCACCATCGTGTCGACCGAGTCGTTCGCGGTGGAGCCCGGGAACCCGGAGGGCATCACGACCGTGGCGTCGGTCAAGGAGGGCGACGTGAAGGTCGCGGCTCTCGGTGGTGCGTTCGAGGAGGGCATTCTGAAGGACGCCGGCGTTGCTGGCGACCAGATCGTGCCGGTCCGCGACGGCCGCAGCGGGATCGAAGCGGTTCAGGCGGGCCGGGCCGACGCGTTCTTCCTGCCCACGCTCTCCCTGAACGACCTGCTGGAGGGCGACGACTCGCTGGAGGTCACACCGCCGGTCGAGGACGCTCCGATCACCGGTGCAGGGCACGTTTTCCGCAAGGATGACACCGAGCTGCACGAGGCGTACAACAAGGCGCTCGCCGAGATGAAGGAGACCGACGAGTACGCCAAGATCCTCGAGAAGTGGGGCTTCGACCCGGAGTCCGTCAAGGGCGTGACCACCGAGGAGCTCTGCAAGACACCAGGCTGATCGTCCCGGCTCGCACTCCCGTTTGCCGAGAGGGGTCCTAGGTGTCGACTCTCATCGAGTACCTGCCGCTGCTGCTGGACGGGTTGATCGTCACCCTCGAACTCCTCGTCGTCGGCGCTGCGCTGGCGCTGGTCGTCGCGTTCACGGCCGGGCTGGCGAGACTGTCCCGGCACGCGCTGATCCGTGGGCCTGCCTACGTGTTCATCGAGGTGTTCCGCGGGACCTCGATCATCGTGCAGCTGTTCTGGGTGTTCTTCGTGCTGCCGACGGCGCTCGGGATCGAGCTCCCGCCGTTCCTGGTCGGAGTGCTCATCTTGAGTTTGAACGAGGGCGCTTACGCTGCCGAGATCGTGCGTAGCGCGATCAAGTCCCGGCCGGTCACCCAGACCGAAGCCTGTATCGCCCTGGGGCTGCGGCCGTTCACCCGGATGCGCCGGGTGCTGATCCCGCAGTCCATCCCCGCGATGCTGCCGGGCTTCGGCAACGTGCTGATCGACCTGCTGAAGAACTCCGCGCTGTGTTCGACGGTGACCGTTATCGAACTCACGCGGGTGGCGACAATTATCCGGGACAACACCGGTGAGACGACGACGGTCTTTCTTATGCTGCTGGTCGTCTACTTCGTGCTGTCGGTGCTGCTCTCGATGGGGATGGGTGTACTGGAGCGCCGGTTCGCGATCTCTCCGACGGCCAGGCCCCAGAAACGCCAGCTGTTCACGCTCTTCCGGGGAGGGGTGCGGGTATGACCTGGGACAACAACTTCGCCCTGCAGATCCTCCCCGACCTGCTGCGCGGCTTGTGGATCACGATCCAGGCCACGTTTGCGGGTACCGCCATCGCGCTGGTGCTGGGACTGGTAGTTGCGATCATCCGCTATGTGCACATCCCTGTGGTGTCGCAGGTTTTCGGGTTCTACGTCCAGTTCATCCGGGGCACACCGTTGGTGGTGCAGGCTTACGCGGCATTCTTCATCCTGCCCGACTACGGCGTCGTACTGAGCCCGCTCGTGACCGGCATCATCGTGCTGGGGGTGAACTACAGCGCCTACATGGCCGAGGTCTACCGGGCCGGGATCGAGGACGTCGACAAGGGCCAGTGGGAGGCGGCCACCGCCTTGAGCCTGCCGAAGGCGCCGACCTGGATCCGCGTGATCCTGCCGCAGGCGTTCAGGTTGGTCGTGCCGATGCTCGGCAACTATTGGATCCAGATGTTCAAGGACTCGGCCATCCTTTCCCTGATCACCATGACGGAGCTGCTGTTCGTCGGCCAGACGATCGGCAGCAATCAGTACCGGTACCTCGAGCCGCTGACCCTGGTCGGCGTACTGTTCCTCGCGATCAGCTACCCGGCCGCCGTACTCGTCCGGCGACTGGAGAAGGGGCTCGCCAGCTCCCAGTGATGCTCAGAAGGTCACCAGCGGGTCACCGAAGAAGTCGACGATGAAGTTGAGGAAGAAGAACCCGAAGAACACGAAGTTCAGCAGCAGGATCACGTAATGCCACGGCCGCGGGCGGGCCGGCCTCGGGAGCTTGCTGTTGAGGTAGATCAGCATGAACGGGAAGATCAGCGCGCCCAGGTTGGACATGTTGGCCGACCACTCGATCAAACCGACCGGCAACGCGAGATGGATCACGATACTGATGACGATCAGCAGCAGGATCATGAACGGGTAGTAGAACCTTCGCGGATCGCCCTCGATGAACGAGCGCAGCCTGGCGCTCGTGCCATGCGAGGCGTCCGTCGTCACCCGCACCATCGCCTCGAAAATTCCCAGCTGGGTGGTGAAAAGGATGGCCACGCCCAGAATCAGGGCGATATAGAAGACGAAGCTGCCGTACTCGCCGCGAAGAACCTCGGCGACGAACGTGGGGACGTTCTCCTGGGTCGGACCCTCGCCGGCGATCTCCACCGCGCGCGCCATCAGGATCGTCGGGAGCAGCATGCCGAGCATCGCGCCGACGAAGAACACACCCCACATGTCGGTGAGCAGCAGGCGGTACCACCGGCGCCACAACTGCTGGTTCTTCTCGTTGTCGGGGAACGTCACGCCGCTGGGGAGAATCTCTTGCTTTTCTCCACGAAGGCCCGAGATGAAGCCCGCGCGGTAGCCCATTCCGTAGCCCTTGTCGCGGTAGTGGCCCATGACGTACCAGTTGAGGCCGGAGGCCAGCGCGGTGAACCCGGCCAACCCGCCGAGCTGGGTCGCGCTGATGCCCTCGGGCGGTGCCGCGGGCGTGAAGAAGCCGCGAATGCCCTCCCACCAGATGTCCCACGGCACGAGGAACAGGTCGAGCACAAGCAGCACGGTGAGCATGCCAGCCACGAGGGCCCAGTTGGCGAGCTCCAGGGTACGGGTGACCTTGCGTGCCGCGGCGGTCAGCAGGACCACCACCACGAGCAGCAGGATCGCGTAGATGCGCGGCTCTTCCGCGCCGGACGGCGCGATCTCGCCGTGCACCACGGCGTACACGCCTTGTCCGGCGGAGGCCGCCCAGCCACCCGCGATGAACGCGAAGATGACCAGGAAAACCGAGAGCGGAACCCAGAGGAACCACCCGGGTGGCACGCGTCCCCAGCCGACGACGGGGACCTCGCCGGTCGCGACGACGTACCGCGAGCACTCCACGTTGTAGAACGTCTGCAGCAGCGCGGAGATCAGAATGACCCAACCCACGCCGACGAAGCCGAACTGGCCGACGGCCTGCGGGCCGAGCAGCCATTCGCCGCTGCCGATGGAGATTCCGAGCGCGATCAGGCTCGGGCCGATGGCGAACTTGATCAGCTGCGAGGGGCCGATGCGACGTACGCCGAAGACTTCCTCGGGAGTGGGAAGGTCCTCCACTACGAGGTCGGGGCGACTGACGCCTAACGGGACGGTTTCGCGGCGGGACTCGACGGTGTCGGCCATGGCGGCCCTCCCAGGTCCGATGTAAGGAGTATTTAGGCCCCGGTTGATCACATCGTGGCGGAGCCGACGCTCACTGGCAAGACCCAGCTACCCATTGGATGGAAATATTCGAACGACTTCCAGATGCATATTTATCGTGATGTGACAGGAAATTTGTGCCTCCGGGTCGTCCGGACCCACATCGAGGGCTCCATCGTACCGACCATGAGCTGACTCTCTCCTGCCTCACCGTTGCGAGCCGACACTGACCATCGGTCGGCTCATCGAGGAGGGCGACGTCGCGGTGGCCGTCGGTCGCGGAGGTCAGTCTTCGAGGGCGGAGAGCAGCGCCTCGCCCCTGGGGGAGATGCGGTAGCCCACGGGGAGGCTTTCGGTGAGACCGAGGTTCTTCAGCTTGCGTACGTCGGTCTTGAACGGCTGCCGCTCCCTGCCGAGCACGGCGGCCAGCTCGGTGGACACGACGCCCGGCTGGCTCGCGATCAGGCGCAGGGTGTCGAGTGTCCACGGCCCGGTCTCCGAGGCCTTGTCGAGCCGCTCCAGCCGGGCTCGGAGGCGGTCGAGGTCGTCGGCCCGCAGATCGGCATCGGCGCGCAGCGCGATCCGGTCGTCCGGGCCCACGCAATGCAGGTCGATCCGCCATACCGTCGCCGTCGGGGACAGCGGCCCGCCGCGTCCTCGGAGCCGGCGTAGCAGGGCGGCCAGGTCGGGTTCGCCGGCCGCCCGAGCGTCCGCGTCGCTGAGCTCGCCGACCGCGACCTGGCCGGCGGCGTCGACCTCCAGCAGCATGCCGCCGACCCGGTAACGCCCGCCGGCGCGGACCTGCGCCCGCTTCCAGGTCCGGTACGTACGGGTGATCGAGCCGTCGGCGAGTCCCGCGTGCGCGTCGATGGAGAAGAGCACGACGCGAGCGTACGACGCCCCGGCGTCTCACGCGCGCCGCGAAGGGGGTGGGGTGCTACGGGCCGATCCGCAGATCTCGCTCCGCCGTGGGCTCCGCCAGTCGCCGTAACCGACGTAGCTGCTGTGCCGGCCGACGTTCGGCGACCGCTTCGTCGGTTTCGATGACCCCGCCGGTCGAGGCGGGGACGACCCGAAGTCGACCAGATGTGCAATGTCGGCGGGAGGAAACGGTGTGGTCGGGCTGCGCGCCGGCAGCGGTCGGCGTACAGCCACCGATCCTCGCCCCGGAGAGCGCCCTGCTTCTGCACCTCGCCGCGCCGCGCTGACCGTGACGTTTTTTCTCGACCGAAACGCCGGCGTGTCCCGTCGAGAGCGTCACACTCATCGGAGCTACAGGCGGTTCGCCGGTGCAGTATGATCCGTTTTGACCGGCTCATCGCTGCGATGGCCCGAACCCGGGTTCCGCCGGTCCGTTGCCGCTCCGTCCTCGCGGACGCGGGAGCGCGGACATCCGCCGATGAGGTGCCGACCTGAGAGAGTCCACCGCCGGTGTGTCCTGCGTGAGCGGGCGACGTGTGAGTGTCAGCAATCGAACAGAGGTGAATTTTCTGTGTGCGGCATCGTGGTGATCCACGACCTATCCGACACGAATCCGAACGACGGGGGAGCTCCGAACTCCGAAGCGGGCGACGGCGAAGAGGGGGATACCGGGTCTCGGATGCTCGCGAGGCTGCGACACCGCGGTCCCGACGGCAGCAGCGACCAACGGGTCGGTCGTACCTGGCTCGGACACACCCGGCTCTCCATCGTGGATCTCGAGGGTGGCGACCAGCCGCTGCCCGACGAGTCCGAGGAACGCTGGGTGGTATGCAACGGGGAGATCTACAACCATCGGGCCTTGCGGGAGGTCCTGCCCGGCCCGTTCCGCACCGAATCCGACAGCGAGGTGACCCTGCACGTCGTCGACACGTGGGGTCCCGAGGGGATCGCCCGGCTGCGCGGGATGTTCGCGTTCTGCATCGCCGACTCCGGCGGCGGTCTCGTCGCGGCGCGGGACGCGCTCGGCGTGAAACCGCTGTACTGGGCGCGCGACGGAGAACGGATGGTGTTCGCATCCGAGCTTCGCTCGTTCGAGCCCGGGCTGCGGGAGCGCGTCGAGGAGTTCCCGCCCGGGCACTACTGGACGCCGGAGCGCGGCCTCGTCCGGTATGTGGAGCTGGCTGGCGGCAACGTGAACGAGTTCGCTACCCGTGACCGGGCCAAGGAGGAGATCCGCGGGTCCCTGATCGCGGCCGTGCGTGCGCGGATGATGGCCGACGTGCCGGTCGGGGTCTTCCTGTCCGGCGGTCTCGACTCGAGTCTCGTCGCCGCGATCATGGTGCAAGGGGCCGACGACGCCGGGCTCGCCGTGCACTCGTTCGCGGCCGGCGTCGAGGACAGCCCGGACCTTCGGGCGGCCCGCACGGTCGCCGACCATCTCGGACTGAAGCACTTCGAACGGGTCTACACCGAGGACGAGGTGCTGGACGTGCTTCCGGACGTCGTCCGGTCGATGGAGGCGTACGAGCCGTCGCTGGTGCGCAGCGCCGTACCGAACTACCTGCTCGCGGAGCTGGCCGCCGACCACGTCAAGGTCGTGCTCACGGGCGAGGGCGCGGACGAGCTGTACGCCGGTTACGACTACCTGCGCGACTACGACGACGCGGAGGACCTGCAAGACGAGCTCGTGCGCAGCGTCGAGGGGTTGCACAACCTCAATCTGCAGCGCTGTGACCGGGTGACGATGGCACACGGCCTCGAGGCCCGGGTGCCGTTCCTCGACCTGGACGTGATCGCGATCGCGCAACGGGTCCCGATCGGGTGGAGGCTTCCCGGTCCGGAGGGTCAGGAGAAGCGGATCCTGCGCGAGGCGTTCGCCGGCTGGCTGCCGGAGGAGATCCTGTGGCGGCGCAAGGAGCAGTTCGGCGACGGCAGTGGTACGGCGGCGTTGACCTCGCGGCTGGCCGAGCGGCTGGTGCCGGAGCCGGACTGGGAGTCCGCCCCGGTCACCGGCCTGCCGCGGCCACGCACCCGCGAGGAGCTCGCCTACCAGCGGATCTTCGCCGGTCACCTCGGCGGGTTCCGGGCGGATCGCCTGCTCGGGCGGTTCGCGACCGCCTGAGCCGGCATTGTGTGGCGCGTTCTGGTTGCCGTTGTACGTTGCGTGGCGTGTTCTGGCTCCAGAATTGGCGAAATCGCAGCCATTTCGCGCCACGCCAAGGCCGCGGACGTGGTGCCGCCGTGGAGAGGTCGCGACTAGTGCGGCGAGTGCCGATCGCCGTCGTCCGGCGTGCCCGGGTTGGCGGGCTCGCCGTGTGACGGCGTACCCAGGATGTACCGGGAGAGCAGGGAGTCGCGGTGCGGGTGGGAGCGCTGCCTCCGGCGGGGCACCACCCGGCCCTCCGCGTCGTCCCAGATATTGTCCGCGACTCGCCAGAACCGGTGCGCGAGGCGGCCGAGCACTCCGGTGTGCGGGGTGAACGGGTGCGGTCGGGTGGGTCCGCGTTCCTCGGCCTGGTGCAGCCGGGACGCGAGCTCCTCGCACTGGGCGGCGTCGAGGTGCTCGCACAGCGTGTGCATCAGCCGCTGCTCGTGCTCGTCGTGTTCGTCGAGCAACTCGCCGATGTCGCTCCAGATCTCCTGCCGGGTCCAGTGCGAGGCGGTCGACTCGCCGTACAGCTGCGCCTTCAGCAGGTGGAGCGCCTGCTCCAGCCGGCGCACGTGGTGCACGTAGTCCGAGACCCGTGCGTGGCCGTGGTCGAGATGGCGCCGGGCCGACGGCAGCAGGACGTCCTCACCGGCGGCCAGGTGCCGGCTGAGAACAGCGCTGAAGGTGTCGGTGAGGCGGAACGTCTGCCGCGGTTCCGCCGGAGTCGGCTGGCTATGGCTGGCCTGCTCGGCGAGCCGGCGGATGGCGGCATGTTCTGCGGTGAGCGCGCGCTCCAATGCGGTGAGCGTGCTGTCCTCACCGCGTTCACCGGGCGGATCTGGCGTCGAACCGTTCATGCCCACCATCTCCCGTCGAACTCAACGGGCACCCTGGCCGGGTGCTCTCAGGGTCTCGCGTAGGCCTCCGGAGCACAAGTGCCGACCGTGTGGGCGCCCGCTGGTTCTCACGGCCGGCGGGATCTGCAGTGTTAATACGAAGGGGTGCGCCGAACCGATTGCGCGGTCTCGGACTACCCGGTCGGTTCAGGCGGGTGCCCAGTCCGGACGGAGCGGGAAGTCCGCGCGCCCGTCCGGGTGCGGGCGTACGGCGAGCACCTGGTGCAGCTGGATGACGTTCTGCTCGAACCCCAGCCGGGAACCCGCGAGGTAGAGTCCCCAGATCTTCGCGGTGGCCTCGCCGACCTCGGCCACGCAGTCGTCCCAGTGCCGCACGATGTTGGCGCACCACGCCGCGGCCGTACGGGCGTAGTGCTCGCGGAGGTTCTCCTCGTGCTGCACCTCCCAGCCGACGTCCTGCATCACCGAGATGATCCGCCCCGAACCGGTGAGCTCGCCGTCCGGGAACACGTAGCGGTCGATGAAACCTCCGCGCACCCGGGCGGGGTGGCGGTTGTCCGGACGGGTGATGCAGTGGTTGAGCAGGCGCCCGCCGGGCCGCAGGCGGCTGTGCAGGAAGCGGAAGTACGACGGGTAGCTGCGCACGCCGATGTGCTCGGTGAGACCGATCGAGCTGATCGCGTCGAAATCTCGCTCCGGCACGTCGCGGTAGTCCAGGTGCCGCACCTCGGCGAGGTCCTCCAGCCCGTCCCGCTTGATCGTCTCCTGTGCCCACGTCGCCTGCTCCCGCGACAGGGTCACGCCCAGCGCGCGCACCCCGTGGTGCCGCGCCGCGTGCCGGACCATGCCGCCCCACCCGCAGCCCACGTCGAGTAGCCGCATTCCGGGCCGGAGCGCCAGCTTGCTGGCCACCAGCTCGTGCTTGTGCTCCTGCGCCTCTTCGAGCGTGGCGCCCGCATGCGGATAGCAGGCACAGGTGTACGTCATCGACGGGCCGAGCGCCATTTCGTAGAACCGGTTCGAGACGTCGTAGTGATGGTGGATCGCGTCGGAGTCGCGTTTGTGGGTATGCCTCCAGCCGGCGAGCAGCCGGGACCAATCGGGCGCGGCCTCCTGCGGTGGAGGAGGCGGCGGTGGGAGCAGGTTCCGCACTCCGACCGCGGCCGCGAGACGGGCGATGTCCCGGGGCTCGATACGCCGTGTGGTCAGCGATGCGCCGAGGAGCTTGAGGGCGTCGTACGGATCACCGGGGTGCACGCCGGACACCTCGAGATCCCCGGAGACATAGGCCCGCGCGAGGCCGAGCGAGTTCGGGGCGGTGGCGAGGTAGGCGGCTCCGCGGGGTGACCGGAGATGGAAGCCGATCGCCGCGTCCTCGGGTCCGGTGTTGCTCGCGTCGTATGCCGTGAAACGGAACGGCACTTCGCCGCCGGTCAGCAGCTCCAGTGCCTCCGCCAGGGTCATCGGTCTGGTCCGCCTGCCGGGAGCGCTCTCCACGCCGGCGGACCTGGTGAAGGGTCCGTGCATGATCCGACTCACGGCCCCACTCTAAGTGGAAACGGGGGCTACCGCCTTTGAATCACCTTCTGGTAGAGGTCGAGCAGCCGGCCGTCGGGGTCGTAGGTGCGCTTGAGCGCGTGGTACGTGTCGCCGCCGTACGCTGCCCAGAACTCCGCCTCGTCGTAGTAGGCGTCGGAGTAGAGCGACTTGTGGCCGTCGAGCTCGGCGACCTTCGCCTCGATCATCCGGTTCAGATCGCCGTCCACCCCGCCCTCGGCGATCGGCACGGTCCCCCAGAAGCCCACGTTGACGTACACCAGGCCGGGCTCCAGAGGGTACAGCGGCCACGCGCCGTCGGAGACCCGCAACGGGCACAACCAGACCGGCGACATCCCGACCTCTTTCGCGAACCAGCGCAGAAATTCCGCGGTGCGTTCGACTGGAATCTCGACGTCCTGTACGACGCGCTCGCGCGGCGGTTTCCCGCGCCAGGCGTCGACGCGGGCCGCCACGCCGTACCGGTTCTCCAGCCCGACCAGCCGGTGGTAGACGTCGCTGCGCCGCCAGCGGCGTGGCCAGATCCTGCGGACTCGCGGGTTTTGCACGCCGAACGCTCGCGAGCACCAGAACCAGTCGGTGTCCCATCGCCACAGGTAGTCGTGCACGGTCAGCACGTCGGTCGAGCGCTCCCGGATCGACCGGTAGTAGATCCGGTCTCCGGTGTAGTCGCTCGGACTCTCGGCCGAGTCCGCCCAGCGCCCCAGGGTCAGGTACGCCTCGCCGATCCCGAACATCGTGCCGTCGACGAAGTCGACCGGCTCGCCGTCCCATGACCCGTCGGCCGCGATCCGGCTGACGGCATCGGCCAGCGCTTCCGGGTCGTCGAACCGGACATGGCGCAGGGCGACGTACGGATGCACCTTCTCCAGCGAGATGCGCAGCCGGGTGGCGTAGCCGAGCGTCCCGTACGAGTTCGGGAACCCGCGGTACAGGTCCGCGTGCTCGTCCGGTGACGCGGTCACGATCTCGCCGCCGCCGGTGAGTACGTCCAGCTCGAGCACCGACCCATGGGGCAGCCCGTGACGCAGCGAGGTGGACTCGATGCCGAGCCCGGTGACCGCGCCGCCGAGCGTGATGGTGCGGAGCTGCGGTACGACATACGGCATCAGGCCGTGACGCAGCGTCGCGGAGACCAGGTCCTCGTACCGGCACATGCCCTGCACGTCGGCCGTGCGCGCCTCCGGGTCGATCGCGATCACCCCGCCGAGCCCGCGGACGTCGAGCCCGGGCATCTGCACGCTCGCGCGCGGACGGAACAGGTTCGACGTGGGTTTGGCCAGCCGCACGGTCTCGCCTCGGGGAATCGCTCCGTAGCTGTCCAGGAGCGACTCGACCGCGTTCCGGTGTGCGTGCTGGCCGACGGGCAGTATGGGCGTGGGCGCGATCGCCGACGTGGTGCGGAGTGCAGGCGGCCGCGCGGCGGTGGTCATCCGCCCATCATTCCGCAGCCCCGGCTCGCCGTTCTCTCGCGCCGAGATTGCACTTGTGGTCGACCAGATGCAATCTCGGCGCGAAAGGGGGCGCCGGCCGGGTGGCCTACAGGCCGTCGACGCGGTCCGGTGGAGGCGTGATGCCCGGATGCGTCTCGAGGTAGTCGACCAGATTCTGCAGGTCCTCCGCTCCGCCGAGCACGTTCGTGCCCTGGTCGAACGCCGTGAACGAGTCGCCGCCCTCGTGCAGGAAGTTCAGCGTGGAGACCCGGTACGTCGCGTTCGGATCGATCGGGTCGCCGTTCAGATGCATCGAGCCGGGGACGACCCGCTCACCCTGCGGTTGCGTGTCGTCCCAGGCGTACGTGAAGCCCTCCGACACCCCGAGCGCCAGCATCGGCCGCGACCCGCGCAGCGGGATCGGCTGGAACTGCTGCTCCAGCACCTCCTCGATCTGCGCTCCGGTGAGGTCCATCGAGACCAGCAGGTTGCCGAACGGGGCGACGTTGAACGCCTCCTCGTACGTGATCTCGCCGGACTGCTCGTTGTTGCTGATCTGGTCGACCAGGAAGCTCGCGCGTACGCCGCCGATGTTCATGAACGAGATCTGCGCGCCGCCGTTCTCGCCCGCCGTACCCCAGAGGATCGCGTCCGCGATCAGATCGCCCATCGGGGTCTCGATCGCGCGGTTGCCGTTCGCGTCGCCGGTGACGTCCTGGGCGACCGTACCGACAACCTCGCCGGCGATCGGCCCGGAGATCTCGTTCCACTTCTCGATGATCGCCGTCTGCTCGGGATCCGGCGCGACGTCGCGGGTCACCAGGTGGTTGGTCGCGACGGTGCGCTCGCGCTGAACCTGCCCGCTCCGCCGGTTGACCGCCAGCTCGATCTCGGAGATGACGCTGCCGAACGACGCCGCACTGGTGACCAGCCGCGGCTCGCCGTCGGGGTCCGGGATGTCGCAGACGTACGGCTCATGGGTGTGGCCGGTGACCACCGCGTCGATCTCCGGGTGCAGCCGCTCGGCGATGTCGACCACCGCACCCGAGATGCCGTCGCACTGCTCGAACGTGCCGGCGTTGAGGCCGCCCTCGTGGAGCAGGACCACGATCGACTTCACGCCTTGCTCCTCGAGCTCGCGCGCGTACCGGTTCGCGGTCTCGACCTCGTCCAGGAAGTCCACGTCCTGGATCCCGCCCGGCGAGACCAGCGCGGGAGTGGTCTTCGTTGTCATGCCGATGAAACCGACCTTGACGCCGTCGACCTCGCGGACTTCGTACGGCGGCAGCAGCGGGTCGCCGCCGTCCTTGAGTTCGACGTTGGCCGCGAGGTACGGGAAGTCGGCGCCGTCGTACGGCTGCTCCGGGAAGTAGCACCCGTCGTCCGGATGACATCCGCCGTTCTGTATCCGAAGCAGCTCGGTGGTGCCTTCGTCGAACTCGTGGTTGCCCACGCTCGTCACGTCGAGGCCGAGTGCCTCCATCGACTCGATCGTGGGCTCGTCGTGGAACAACCCAGAAAGGAAGGTCGATCCGCCGATCAGGTCGCCCGCGGCCACGGTCAGCGAGTTGCCGCCGGGCGCCTGTGCCCGCAGCCGGTCGAGCTGCGAGGCGAGGAACTCCGAGCCCCCGACGATGCGTCGCTGCGGGTCGGACTCCTCGTCGAGGGTCTGGCCGTCATCGGCCTCCAGGTGGCCGTGGAAGTCGTTGAATGCCAGCAGCTGGATGGTGGTCCGGTTGGACATCGGATTGGGCTTGGCCGGTTCTGCGGAGGCCGAGGCGGCGGCGCCGAAGGCGGCGACCACGGCGGACACGAGCAGGGCGGCGGCGACCCGGCGGGACGACTTGGTCACGGTATCTCCCCGGATTTGTACGAGTGCGTACGTCGGGCACTGTAATCCGGTTGTGAGCCGGATGGGAGGGTTTCCGGATTTCCTTCACCGACAGCCGTCGGTCGGTCGCTGTTCGTACCGGCGGCGTGCGCGGGCCGGGCCCTCAGCGAGGGGTCTTGGCCGCCCCGATCCGCCCGATCAGGTCCGCCAGCCCGGCGGCTCCGGGTTGGCCGGCACGGGCCAGAGCGGACGCGTCCTCGGCCAGCATGTCGAGGGTGGCCCCGCGCGCGCTCACCGGCGCGTCGCCGCGCAGCAGTTCGGCGGTCGAGGCGACGGTCGACGCCATCCGGAAGCCGTTCGACGACTCGGCATCCGCCCCGCTCAGCGGGATCGGCCGGACCAGTTCCTCGACCTCGCCGGAGGCCGCCGACTCCCAGCGCAGCCGCAGCTCGCCGATGGTCTGCGCGTCGACCGGCTCGGCGCCTTCGGACGGCCGCACCTCGTACAGCGCGGTCACGGTGTGTCCGGCTCCCAGCTCCCCGGCGTCCACGGCGTCGTCCCGGAACGCGTCGTCGGCGAGTGCGCGGTTCTGGTATCCGAGCAGGCGATAGTCCCGGACCACACTGGGGTCGAACTCGACCTGCGTCCTCGCGTCGCCGGCGACCACCGTGAGCGTCGAGGTCAGATCCTCGACGAAGAGCCTGCGGGCCTCCTTGAAGGTGTCGACGTACGAGTAGAACCCGTTGCCCTGGTCGGCCAGCTGTTCCATCAGGTCGTCGTTGTAGTTGCCCATCCCGAATCCGACAGTGACCAGATGGATGCCGTCGTCGCCTTCGCGCCGGATCCTCGCGGCCAACCTGTCCGGGTTCGTCGTGCCGACGTTCGCGACTCCGTCGGAGGCCAGTACGACGACGTTCACCGCGTCCTCGCGGAAGCCCGCCCGGGCCTCGCGATAGCCGAGTCGCAGGCCGGAGTCCAGATTGGTACTGCCGCCGGGTCGCAGGCCCGAGATCGCGCCCTCGATCGCGCCGATCTCGCGCACCGGAGTGGGCGGCAGGAGCGCGTGCGACGAGTCGCCGTACGTCACGATCGCGATGGTGTCGTCGTCTCGCAGGGTGTTGGTGAGCAGCGCGAGCGAGGACTTGACCAGCCCCAGGCGCTCGCGGATGTCCATCGAACCCGAGGTGTCGACGACGAACGTGATCGCGGCGGGCGGGCGCTTGTCGTCCGGGATCTCGCGGGCCTGGATCCCGAGCCGCACCAGCCGGGTTCCGTCCTCGGCGTACGGCGCCGGTGCGGTCTCGACGTCCACCGTGAAGTCGCCCTCGTCCGGCGGTGCGTAGCCGTAGTCGAACGCGTTGACCCACTCCTCGACCCGGATCGACGCGGGCGGCGGCGGGTGTCCCTGTTCGACCAACTCCCGAGCCACGGAGTACGAGCCGGTGTCGACGTCCAGCCCGAACGTGGAGGTCGGGTCGTCGGCGGCGCCGATGAACTCGCTGTCCCCGGCGTCCACGAACGTGTTGTCCTGCAGTACGCCGGGCGGCCAGTCCCTGGCCGGTGGCATCGCTGCGCTCGTCCGGTCCGGGGCCGCCTCCCGCACCGCGCTCGTCGTGCCGTGGGTGGTGGCCCGACCACCGACGCCGTCGCCCTGCCCTTCCTCGTACTCGACGTAATAGGACCTCGCGTCGAGGAGCTCGCGCTCCTCCGGGTCACCGCCGGTGCAGCCTCCGGCGAGGTACGCCGCGGCGATCGTCGCGCTCGTCGCCATCGAGGTCGCGCGCAGGTTCATGCACCTCGGACGCGCACAACCCGGTTCCGGTTCCGCCCTCAGTTCGCGCCGAGATTGCAGTTCTGGCCGACCGCGGGCTCAGGCTCCGGCGTACGTGCCGAACGTCCAGAGGTTGCCCTCCGGGTCGCGCACGGTGAAACCGCGCGAGCCGTAGTCCTCGTCGCGCAGCCCGATCACCTCCTCGGCGCCGCCGGACATGGCGCGGGCATGGGCGGCATCCGGGTCGTCGGTCACGATGTACACCGACGAGACTCCGTTCTTGATCGCGTCCTCGAACTCGCCGCCGGTGCCGGTCGAGCCGAACATCACGCCGCCGCCGGCGGGCCAGCGCAACTCTGCGTGCGCGATCTTGTCGGACGTCTCGCCGGGTACGACGAGTCGCTCCTCGAATCCGAATACGTCCACCAGGAAGCGCAGCGCCGCGTGCGCGTCGTCGTACTTGAGTGTCGGCCACACGGATGGGCCCTTGTCGTCGGTCATGCCGACGACTCTGGCTCCTCGACGTCCGTCCAGTCTTGAAAGTATGGGAACTCCTCGCGCAGCCAGCGTGCGGGAGAGCAGCCGGCCAGCGCCTGCCACTCCCGAGTGAGGTGGGCCTGGTCGCTGTAGCCGGACGAGACCGCGACCCGGGCCAGCGAGGCGCGCGGATCCTCCTCGAACATGCGCCGGGCGCGCTCGAAGCGCACGACCCTGGCTGCGACCTTCGGCGGAAGGCCGAACTCGTCGCGGAACCGCTGGTTGAGGTGCCGCCGGCTCCACCCCACGTCGTCGGCCAGATCCTGGACCCGCGGCGCACCCCCGTCGGCGACCAGCCGGTCCCACGCCCACACCACTTCGGGCCGGGCCTGCTTCGGCCGATCCCGCAGCCAGGAGAGCAGTACGCCGTCCAGTGCCTCGAACCGCCGGGGCCACGTGGACTCGGCGTGGACCCGTTCCAGCAGCTCCCCGCCGCTCCGGCCCACCACCTCGTCGAGATGTACGACCCGCGAGCCGAGCTCCCCCGCGGTCACGCCGAACAGGGTGCGTGCGCCTCGCGGGGTCAGGGCCAGGTGGATCCCGGTGTGATGGGTGTCCATCCGGATCCGCGCGGGCGAGGAGTGCAGCCCCCCGAACGCCGCCTGGAACACTCCCGGCGGTTGCCGGGGGTCCGGCATCGCGGCGAGCTCCAGGGGCTCGTCGATCGCGAGTACGACGGTGAGCCACCGCGACGGCAGTCCCCGGTGCATGGTCAGGGGCAGACCGTGCAACGCGTACCCGCTGTAGTCGTCCACGAGACCGCGCAGCGGCGCGGCGGGTCGCCTGCGCAGCATCCGCGATGTCGACTCGGCCACACGTCCAGGCTAGGCCAAGCCATCAGGGCGCGAGGGATACACAGGCGAACGGCCAGATCTGCAATCTCGGCGCGAGGGATGCGAGGGGAACGGCCAGATGTGCAATCTCGGCGCGAGGGATGCGGAAGCCGGAAGTCGGGCGATCAGGTGGGGAGACGGGCCCGCAGTCCGGGCGGCAGCACGCGCGCCAGCGCGACCAGCCGGACGAGCACGACGACCGCGATCGTCTCCGCCGCGAGCAGCCCGATCAGCACCATGAGCTGGGCGGCGCCCGCCTCCAAGGCCGAGCCGCCTCCGAGCAGCACCCCGACGTACGCGCCCGGCAGCGTCACCAGGCCCACGGTCCGGGTCTGGTCCAGTACCGGCAGCAGCGCCTCGGAGGACGTGGGCGCCACGATCTCCAGCACCGCGTCCCGGCTCGGCAGGCCGAGTGCGAGCGCGGCCTCGAACGCGCCGAATTGTTTCTGCAGCTCGTCGAACGCGCGCCGGGTCGCGAGCGTACAGGCGGTCATTGTGCCGCCGATGACGATCCCGGCCGTCGGCACGAGGTTGGCGCCGTGCCAGGGGATCACCCCGCTGAGGAGCAGCAGGCCCAGTACGGGCGTGACGCCTATGCCGAGCGCCATGGCGACCCAGGGCGCGTTCCGCATGGTTCCGGTACGGCGGGCGGACGTCCCGGTCGCGACTCGGAACATCAGCAGCGCGAAGGCGAGCGACCACCAGACGGAGCCCAGGACCGCGGCGATCGCCAGTGAGGCGACCGCGAGCTGGGCCGTCGCACGCAGGGCGGCTGTGACGAG
>WHTJ01000114.1 GCA_009377795.1 Propionibacteriales bacterium
CACGACCTCAACCCGATGGAACTGGTCTGGGGCAACGTCAAAGCAGTCGAACTCGCCAACCTCTGCCCGGACACCATCGACCAGGCGCACGCCGCTGCACAGGCCGGCCTGGAACGAGTCGGCACCAGCTACCAACTGTGCTTCAACTTCCTCGACCATACCGGCCTTTCCCTATGACCAGCACTCACTCAAATACCGAAAGATCTTTTTAGTTAGCCGGACAGCTACCTCTGCAGGCCGAGGTAGCCTCGCTCGATCTCCTCCACCTGGACGCGACCCGCCTCGCGGGTCTGCTCGGTGATGTGTCCGCGGTCCAGGACGTGCGCCGTGTCGGCGATCTCGAGCGCCATGTGCGCGTTTTGTTCCACGAGCAGGACCGCGCGTCCCTGGTCACGGAACAATGTGATGGCGTCGAGTACGTCGTAGGCGACGCTTGGGGCTAGGCCGGTCAGGGGCTCGTCGAGCAGCAATACCTTCGGCGGGGACATCAGCGCGCGGGCGGCCGCGACCAGTTGTTGCTGGCCACCGCTGAGGTTGGATGCATCGCGTCCGAGCCAGTCACGCATGACGGGGAAGAGCTCAAGCACCTCCGCGAACCGGGCTGCCCGCTGCTTGCGCGGCGTGACGTAGCCGCCCACGAGCAGGTTCTCCCGCACGGTCAGCCCCGCGATCATACGCCGCCCCTCGGGGACGTGCGCCACACCGCCGGCGACCCGACGAGACGGTGACCATCCCGTGATGTCGGTGCCGTCGAGGTGGATGCTGCCGGCCCGCGCAGGCACCAGTCCGGACAGGCACCGCAGCAAGGTGGTCTTCCCCGCGCCGTTGCGGCCGAGCACGGCGACGATCTGCCGGTGTTCGACCGACAGCTGGATGTCACGCAGGATCGTGGCCCCGCCGTAGCCTGCGACGAGACCGTCAATTTGGATGGCAATGCTGCGGCCGGCGGTCGACATGGCTTGAGTCAAACGAATGAACATTCACATGTCAACAGGCGGGTGGGGCCGAAACTCCAGCCGTCGATACCCTAGCCTGCCTGCTCAGAGCGCACGGACGCCGCCGTCGACCTCGAGGGTCGCGCCAGTCACCCAGCGGGCGAGATCGGAGCACAGGTAGGCCACCGTGCCTGCGACGTCGACCGGATCGCCGAGCCTGCCCATGGCGATATGGCGTTCGAGCCAGGCCACGGTCTCGGCGCTGCGGTTGCGGCTGGCGCGCTCGGTGGCGATGTGACCGACGAGCAGCGCGTTGACACGCACTGTCGGTGCCCACTCAATGGCCATCGTGCGGGTCAGGCTCACCACCGCGGCTTTCGCGGCCGAGTAGGCCCCGAAGTCGGCCATGGGGGTGCTGACGAGCACCGAGGAGATGTTGACGATCGACCCGCCCCCGCGTGAGCGCATCACCGGAACCACCGCCCTGGCCATATTGAAGGTCGTGAGCACGTTCATCCGGTAGGCCCCGAGCAGGTCCTGTTCGTCGAGGTCAAGCAGCGCACCGCGTCGGAAGTCGTCGCCGAAGCTGCCGCCGGCGTTGTTCACCAGAACGTCCACTCCCCCGAAGGCGTCATTGGCCCGGGAGACCACCTCGCCGACGTGCTCGCTGTCGCACAGGTCCCCGGCGACTCCCACGGCCTGTCCACCATTGCCCCGGATGGCTGAGACGGCCTCCTCGAGCACGTCGGGGCGCCGCGCGGACACGACGACGCGGCATCCGAACGCCGCCAGCTCGCCGGCGATCGCCTGGCCGATCCCCTGGCTACCACCCGTGACTACGGCGACGTGGCCGTCCAGATCGAGGGACGCACCCGAACCTGCCGAACCCATGGTTCCTCCTCGCGACCGACTACCGGACGGAGAATAGGCCCACAGATAACTATTCAGCCAAACCGTTGACCGGTGAACGGTCGGTCAGTAACCTCCACTTACTGTAACTGATCCGACTGGACACCAAGCTCGCGGAGGGCCGTGGGATGAAATCTCGCGTTGTCAGCAGGTCGGGGCGTCCCCACGCATCGTCGCGAAAGCGCACCAAAGCGCTGCGCCTGGTAGCTATCGCGGCCCTGCTGCCTGTACTCGCCGCGTGTGGCGGCAGCTCGGGCAGCAGCGAGCCTGGGGCAACCCCTGAGATCACCGTCGTAAACGGGATCACCTCATTCGAGTTCCTCGCGGCCGACATGGCCGAGCAGCTCGGTACCTGGGACAAGGTGGGTCTCAAGGTCGACTACATCAAGGGCAGCGGCGGCGGCGGTCAGGTGACCTCCACGCTCACCGCTGGCCAGGCCGACCTCGGTCTGCACGGCGGCGGGGCGGCCGCGTTGTCGATCACCAAGGGCCAGCCGGGCAAGATAATCGCCGTGACGGCGAACTCGTTCTCCGGCATGGTCTGCGTCGTCAACAAGGACTCCGACATCCACTCGTTCGCCGACCTTAAGGGCAAGACGATGGGCATCTCGAGCGCGGGGTCGCTGACTGACCTCGTTTCGCAGCTCATCGCCAAGAAACACGGCTGGAAGCTCGGCTCGGAGTTCAAGCAAGCCAAGATCGGTGACCTCAGCCAGTTGACGGCGGCACTGGAGAAGGGTGTCGTCGACATCATCTGCTGGTCAGCCGAGCCAGCCGAGACGCTAGCCGAGAAGGGCAAGGGACGCATTCTCGGTCACGCCGGGGAAGTCGTGGGCCCGAACATCTACGAGGCGATCATCGCGACCAACGACGCGATCAAGAACAAGCCGGAGGCGATCAAGAAGTACCTGCAGGGCTACTTCAGCGTCGTGAAGTACATGAAGAACCACCCCGACGAGACGACCAAAGCCCTCATGGAGCAGCAGAGCCTCTCGAAGAGCGTCGCCAAGAAAGTCTACGACGGCGAGATGGGCAACCAGTCGCTTGACGGGACCGCCACGGCGGAGCAGCTCAAGGGTGTCGCGACCGACGTGGCCATCCTCTCCGGTGCCTCTGAGCCCGCCGCCGACGTGTTCTGGGACAGTCAGTTCGTTCCGGTGAGTACATCCTGAGCCGCGGGTCCTGGCGGGGCCACCACCCCGCACGGGTACCCTACGTCGCACGAGTACCCGACGTCGTCCTCGGACGGAAGGTGCTTTCACGGTGGTGAAGATGATGGGTCGACGGTTGCGATGGCCTTGGCCGCCGACTCTTGTGCGCGTGCTCATCATTGCGGCGTGGCTTGTCGTGTGGGAGGCCGTCGTCCGGTTCGGCCTGGTCGGACAGCTGCTCGTGGCACCGCCGAGCAGCACGGTGGTGGCCATGGTGGAGCTGGCTGGCCTACCCGAGATCCAAGCCGGCTTCGTGGAGACCCTCTTGGAGTTCGTCGTCGGCTTCGGCGTGGCGGCCGTCGTCGGTACACTGCTCGGCTTCGTACTCGGGTTGTCACCTGCGGCCTTCCGGATTCTCAACAGTCCGCTGATGACGCTCTATGGCACGCCGAAGAGCATCTTCCTGCCGCTGTTCGTCGTGTTCCTCGGCCTCGGCTACCAGTCCCCCGCGGCGTTCGCCGCGCTCTCGGCGGTCTTCCCCGTCATCATCACGGTTATCGCCGGCATCCGGGCCCTTGACCAGCGGCTGCTCATGACGGCCGACTCGCTCGGCGCAAGCCGGCTCGACAAGGTGCGCTTCGTCTTCCTGCCGGGGACTTTCCCGGCGATCATCTCCGGGCTGTGGCTCGGCATCAAGCAGGCGTTGCTGGCCGTGCTGCTCGCGGAGATGTTCATCTCCGGCACCCGTAACGTCGGCTACTGGATCGCTCATTACGCATCGGCGTTCCAGGCGGCCTCGGTCTATGCGCTCATTGCCTGGCTTTCTCTGCTCGCCATCGCCCTCGGACTCGCCTGGCGACGGCTCGAGGCACACGCGAGCCGCTGGCGGCTCACCGAACGGGGTGCAACGCTGTGACACGTTCGACCACTGACGCGCAGGAGGGCCGTGTGCCCGAGGACCCGACGAGGTCGCCCGCCGGCCGACCGGGCAGCGAAATACTCACGGCGTCTGGGGTCTCGGTCTCTTTCCAGACGGCGGCCGGCGCGCGTATCGACGCTGTCGATGCCGTGGACCTAGGCATCCACGAGGGCGAGTTCGTCAGCATCATCGGACCCAGCGGCTGCGGCAAGTCCACGCTGCTGCGCGCCTTCGGCGGGTTGACCCGACTCAGCAGTGGGACGGTAACCCTGGACGGTGAGCGGGTCGTCCGTCCGCAGCCGGACAAGATCGCGTTCGTGTTCCAGGACTACACGCTGTTCCCCTGGCGCACGGTGCTGGCCAACACCGTGATGGGGCTACAGTTCCGCGGCGTGGGCAGGCGCGAGCGCGAGGAGACGGCCCGCCACTTCCTGCAGCTCGTGGGTCTCGACTGGTGCGCAGGAAGCTTTCCCGCGGAGCTGTCCGGCGGCATGCAGCAGCGTGTCGCGATCGCGCGTGCTCTGACGATGAATCCCTCCGTGCTGCTCATGGACGAGCCGTTCGGTGCACTGGACGAGCAGACTCGCACCCTGCTCGGGTCCGAGCTAGCCCGCATCGTTGAGGAGACCGGCAAGACGGTCGTTTTCGTCACCCACAGCCTTGCCGAGGCTGTGTTCCTCTCTGACCGGGTGCTCGTGATGAGCGCTCGCCCCGGGCAGATCAAGGACGTCGTCGAGGTTCCGGCGCAACGGCCGCGCGACGAGTCCTTCCTCACCTCAGAGGTGTTCGACCGGTTGCGAAGGCGGATCTTCTCCTCGTTGATCGAAGAGGTGCACCGTCAGGCGGCCGTCAACGAGGAATACCGGCGTGCGGGCACCTCGGATTCGTGACGTCCGACAGACGGCTACCGTAGTCGTCGGACGGACCCTGCTCGTCGTTGTCGTCGTCGGCTGCTGGCAGTGGCTCTCGCAGAGCGGGTGGGTGTCCCCGCTGCTCTTACCCGCGCCGCTGGACGTCGTACGCCGACTCAGTGAACTGTTGGCGACCGCCGAGCCCTGGCACGCGCTGTTCGTCACCGTGGTCGACGTGGTGCTGGCGTTCGTCTTCTCCGTGGTACTGGGCATCGCCTTCGGTGTGGCTGTCGGATCGAGCCGTTACTGGTCGCAGGTCACCGAGCCACTTCTGGTGGCGCTCTACACCATCCCGATCATCGTGATCTATCCCGTCCTCACCTTGATGTTCGGTATCGGGGACGTCTCGAAGGTCGTATTCGGCGGCATCTACGGCTTCTTCCCCATCGCGGCCAACGCGCTGCGCGGAATCCAGCTTGTGAGCCCCGCTTACCTCGAGGCTGCGCGGTCCCTGGGCGCGTCGCGTCGACAGCTGCGCTGGACCGTCCTCGTGCCCGCCGCCCGTCCCTTCATCATGGCTGGTGTCCGAATCGGTCTTTCGTTGAACCTCATCGCCGTCGTGGCCGGCCAGATGCTCGCGTCCGCCGACGGCATCGGGTTCCTCATCTCGACGAACGCCCAGCTGCTCAACGCGTCGGACCTCTACGCCTACATCCTGTTGACGTTCGTCCTCGCCGCGGCGATCAACTACGTGTTGACCCGCAACGAGCAGTACGACCCGGCCCGGCAGGCCCGCTCCAAGCGCGCCACGCAGGCTCGTCGTGCTCCCGCTCTCGTTGGCAGCGAACGGGGTTGAGGATGCCGACGTCGGGCCAGCCTGAGCCGGTCAGCCAGGAGGATGTCGCGTTCTACTGCGACGGTCTGCGGCTCACCGCTACGGTGCACCGGCCCGCGGGGCAAACTCCGGCACCTGGCTGGCCCGCGGTGGTGGTGTGCAACGGTTTCGGAGCCAGCAAGGACCTCGTGGCACCGGACATCGCCGACCGGATCGCTGCCGCCGGCATAATGGCGCTGCGCTTCGACTACCGCGGTTTCGGGCAAAGCGAGGGCCGCTATCACCACATGATCCCGCAGGAGCAGGTCGAGGACGCCCGAGCCGCGGTGACCTACTTCGAATCTCGTGACGATGTCGACGACGAAGCGATCGGTGTCTATGGCACGAGCTTCGGTGGCGCACACGCCATCTCTCTCGCCGGCACCGACACGCGGGTCCGAGCGATCGTATCGGTCGTCCCAGTTGGTGATGGGCGGCGCTGGATGCGCAGCCTCCGCCGCAACTGGGAATGGAACTCCTTCTGCCGACGGCTGCACGAGGACCGTATGAATCACGTCCGGACCGGGGAGTCCGAGTGGGTCGACTCCGACGAGATCATGGTCCCGGACCCGCATGCCGACGCGTGGCACCAGGAGATCATCGCGCAATTCCCTGAGCGCAAGTACTCCCTCCCGCTCGAGACGGCCAACCGGTTGCTTGACTACTCGCCGCAGTCCGTGGTGGCGCAGATTGCTCCCCGGCCGCTGCTGCTCATCCATGTCGTCGACGACGACCTCGTCCCGACCGACGAGACCGAGCAGCTCTACGCCGCGGCGGGCGAGGCCAAGCGCAAGGTGTTGCTGTCGGATATGCACCACCACGACATATACGCCGGCGCGCCATTCGAGACCGTGATGTCGTATGCCATCCCTTGGCTGCGCGCCGGCCTGATGCGCGGACCCGAGACGGGGCGGGCCCGCCGCGCCGATGACTGACCTGCAGATCGGCGTCCTGTTGCCGCACTTTGGCGACGACGCCACCGTGCCGAGGGTCGTCGGCCACGCACCCAGCCTCGAGCGGCTCGGCTACCGCTCCGCCTGGGTACGTGACAACCTCGCTTACCGGCCCCACCACTTCGAGCCACCTGGCCGCACATTCGTCGACGGTTTTCTCACGCTCTCCGCGATCAGCGCCGCGACGACGACGCTCGGGCTCGGCACGGCAGTGACCATCCCGTTCCGGCCACCGGCGGTCACTGCCCAGCTCTGCGGCTCGCTGTGCTGGCTGGCGCCCGGTCGGGTCGAGTTCGGCATGGGGTTCGGCAGCCCGCGCCCGGCCTTCGAAGCGGTCGGCACGGCATTCCCCGACCGGTTCGCGCGGTGTGACGAGACGCTGGAACTCGTGCGCCGGCTTGGTGGACGCAGCGAGGCTGACGACCCCGATGACGCTACCGTCGATGACTGTGTGCCGGCGATCGACCCGGCTCCGGCGGCTGACTTACGGATCTGGTTCGGCGGCGCCTCCGACCGCTCCCTGCGCAGTGCCCTCCGGTGGTGCGACGGCCTGCTGCTCGCGCGCGCGGACCTGACCACGATCGCGACGGTGCGGGAGCGGGCCGCGGCGATGGACACGACCGGTCGCGAACCGATCCGCCTGGGCACCGTGGCGCTCATGTTACCGGGCCGGACTCACGAGGAGGCGCTGCGCGACGTCGACGAGAGCCGGCTACTCGACGAGTTGGGCAAGGTGAACAGGCGCGACTACTCCAACGTCCGCGAAGCACGCGGGGCCGTACTCGCGGGTTCGATGGACGACATCGCGGCGGGCTTGGGCAGTCTCGCCGACGCCGGCGCTGAGCTTGTCGTCGTCGACCTCAGGCTGACGATGGACCGGTTCGAGGAATGGACTACGGCGCTGGGGGAGGCGCTACTCGACCGTCCTTCGCCGCAGGTTCCCCGGACGCCAGGCTCAGCTACGTACTCATCCGCATCGACCGGAAGGGCAGACTCGTGACCGCTGACTCGTATCTGAAGGAGCAGGTGGCCGTCGCATCTCGTGTCATCGCGCGCGAAGGCTACGCGGACCTGACGCTCGGCCACGTGAGCGTCTTCGACCCTGACACCGAGACGGTCTACATCAAGCGCAAGGGCCCCGGCCTACACGAGATCGAGCCGGCCGACGTCCTGGCCCATCCGCTGTACGACGACGCGGCTCTGAAGACGACGCCGCATATGCACTTCGAAGCGGTGCTGCACACGGAGATGTACAAGCTGCGGCCGGGCGTGGGAGCCGTTGTGCACAGCCATCCGCCCTACAGCACTGCCATGAGCGCGACCAACGCGTCGCTACGCATGCTCAACCACGACTCCCTGCTCTTCGCCGACGGAGTGGCCCGGTTCGACGAGTTCCGCCTCATCACCGAGCCTTTGGAGGGTCGCGAGGTGGCCGAGGCGATCGGTGACTGCCGGGCGGTCCTGCTCGGCAACCATGGCGTAGTCGTGGTCGGGCCATCCATTGGATGGGCGACGCTGGCCGCGGTGACGCTGGAGCGTGCGATCCGCATCCAGACCATCGCGACCAGTCTCGGCGACCTGCGTGAGCTGCCACTGGAGGCGGCGCGCGAGTATGCCGCTACGAAGTACAAGGACGCTTACGTCGAGGAGTACTGGGCCGGCTGGGTGCGCAACTTACGCGTCAACGGGCCTAGCGTGCCACGACAAGTGGCTTTCGACTGAGGCGGGCGCCTGTCCCGGCCCGCAGGGGCCGGGCGATGATGGCCGGTGATGACGCAGGAACAGGGACCGACGAGGATGCAGATGGCATGTGACGCCGGCACGAGGGACAACCCGTTCGACCAGAGCGGCCTGCTCCGTGGCAGTGACGGTCTGTTGCACTACGCCGACGGCCCCGACACCTTTGTCGAGGGGCTGGAGCTGGTCGCGCGGGACAGGTCGGACGTGGTGGCGCTGATCGACGCCGACGACCGTACGTTCAGCTACGCCGAACTGTGGGAGCAGTCGGCACGGGTTGCCGGCGGACTGGTCGCGGCCGGGGTTCGACCCGGTGACCGGGTGGCGGTCGACCTGCCCAACTCCGCGGAGCTGGTGCTGGTGATGCTGGGCACGCTGCTGGCCGGCGCGGTCACGGTGCCGATCGACCAGCGAGCCGACGAGGCAACGCGGCGCGCGGTGCTGGGTGACACCGACCCCGCGGTCGTTGTCGACCACTCGACAGCGCTACCGTCTGGCCGGCCGACCTCGGTCGATGTGGCATCGGGTGATCTCGCTCAGCTGCTCTACACCAGCGGCACGACCGGCGAACCCAAGGGCGTCATGGCCGACCAGAACAACCTGGCATCACTGGGGGAGATCACTCGGCGAGTGCTGGCGCTGGAGATGGACGACGGGCCGAGGGTCAACTACCTGGTCGCGATGCCGCTCTGCCACGCAGCGGGCTGCAATGCGCAGCTGCTGCCGACCCTCGCCCTGGGTGGCACGGCCGTTCTCACCTGCTCGACCTCCGCACCGGACGTGGTTGCCGTAGCGCGCCGTCACGGCAGCGACACCATGCTCGCCGTGCCGGCTGTCTACCAGCTGCTGGTCGAGCGCGAACCCGCCGCACTACAGGAGCTCACCAGTCTCAAGCGGATGATCTACGGCGCCGCGCCGGTGTCCGAGTCGCTCATCAAGGCTCTACGCGAGCTCGCGCCGCACGTGCAGCTTGGCAATGCCTTCGGGATGACCGAGATCAGTAACATGGCCCTGTTCCTTCCCGATCCGCTGACGCTCAGCCATCACGACAGCGTCGGCTTCCCAGTCCCGGGCGTGGAGGTGACGCTGCACAATGTCGATGACCGTGGCCATGGCGAGCTCTTCCTGCGCGGACCGAACATGGCACGTGGTTACTGGCGCAAGCCGGAGCTGACCGCGGAGGCGTTCGGCGGCGGATGGGTACGCTCGGGCGACATCGCGGAGGTGGATGAGCATGGCCTGGTTTACGTGCGCGACCGCACCAAGGACGTGATTAACCGCGGTGGTGAGAAGATCTACACGCTGCAGGTGGAGAACGCCCTGCTCAGTCATCCCGCGGTCGCCGAAGCGGCGGTCGTGCCGGTGCCCGATGAAGTCATGGGCGAGAAGGTCGGCGCCATCGTCGTGCCGCACGAGGGCATGATGGTGAGCGGGTCGGCGTTGACGGATCACGTCGCGATGCTGCTGCCCCGCTTCGCCGTCCCCGAGCGCCTTGTCACCCGTGACACGGTCCTGCCGCGCGGTGGATCGGGCAAGATCCTCAAGGCGCAGCTGCGCCGTGAGCTGGGCTGGGGCGGCTGACCTGGCTGCGGTTGCCGCCGCGTCCCCGCGTCAATCGGCACACGCGTCACGCCGGGGTTCCGCAGTGTGTGCCCAGCAGAGGAGGAGGTGAAGCCGTGAGGTAGCGGTGGATCTTGTTGTTCGTAAGCTCGTCGTCGCCTGCCGGTGGAAGTCCGGTCCGGATAGCCGCCAGGGGGCCCGGTAGCAGGCTGGCGGCTTCGTCTGGAAACGGGCGGGGTCGAAGCCCAGCGATCGGGTAGGGGGCGGGGTCGCCCCGCCCCCTACCACACCACCGGACATGCGGGCCCGCATCCGGCGGTTCGTCAAGCCGTCGGGTTGAGACGCTGCCAGGTCTGGCTCAGGGTCTTCAGGTCAAGGTGGTTCCAGTGGGAGTTGGGCAGGGACACTTGGAGGACCTTGGAGCCAGCAACCCGCCAGTATCCCTTGCTGCTACCGGCCCATTTCCGGGCGTTGCTCTCGGAGATACCGCGTATCCGCAGGTTGTGCCGCTTGGCGGCGGTGGTCTTCCATTCCTTCCAGCGGACCTGCCGCAGGCGGCGGCGCAGCCATCCGTCCAGGCTACGGAGCATCCGTTCGGCGTCCGCGAGCCGGAAGTAGGCCATCCAGCCGGTGGTGAACCTGTTAATCCGGTCGATGCGGTATTCCATCGACACGCGCCAGCTTCGCTTTGTCAGGATCCGTAGCCGCTCCTTCAGCCGCTTGCTCGCCTTGGGGGCGACCTGGATCGTGACCTGCGGGCCGGTGACAGAGAACCCGAATCCCAGCAGCGTCGCCTGCGCGGCGTGCCGGATCGAGGACTTCCCCCGGTTCACCTTCAGCGTCAGCCGCTGTTCGATCACGCCGCAGACGTTCTCGAACACCCTCTGGGCGGCGCGTTCGCTGCGCACGAAGACCCGCAGGTCATCGGCGTAGCGGACGAACCGGTGACCACGCTGCCACAGCACCCGGTCCCGATCATCCAGCATGATGTTCGACAAGATCGGCGACAGCGGGGAACCCTATGAGCAGTGCTGGGTTATGCGTAGCGCCCGGCGGTTGCCGCTGGTGGGGGCGGTGGTGACGGCCGGACGCTGCGCATAACCCGGGCGCGGTTAGCCTCGATTCCCGGTCAGGTATTTGAGTTGAGGTTGAGCGTGTTGCACGAACGCTCGGCGCGTCTACGGGGCTGTCTGGTCGTGTCCGGCCAGATTCCCTTGTGAGGTAAGGGATTCTGGAGGCGGGCGTGGGTTACAACTTCTTGGCTGTCGAGCGTGATCGGGTGTTCTTGATGCCGCCGTCGTTGACGGAGTGGCTCGAGGAGGACCATCTGGCCTGGTTCGTGCTGGATGCGGTCGAGCAGATGGACCTGTCTGCGTTCCACGCCGGCTACCGCGCCGATGGGTGGGGACGGGCGGCGCACGACCCGAAGATGATGGTCGCGCTGACGTTGTACGCCTACTGCATCGGGATACGTTC
>WHTJ01000115.1:0-6046 GCA_009377795.1 Propionibacteriales bacterium
GGTTCGCGCTCGCAGCAGCAGTCCGTGGTGCCTGAGGTCCCCACGTCACACTAGCCACGGGCTCTCGACACCAAGCAGAGCCGACGTCGACCAGGCCACCGCAACATTTTCAGCCATCCGAGGTGGCCCCGCCAGGGGCCATGACCACTAGCCGAGGAGCACCTCGACATCGCCGATGGCCTGATCGACCGCGACGATCGCGTCGTGCTGGTTCTGTGTGGGTGAGATCCGCCAGCCGAGCTCGTGCTTGGGCGAGCTAGTCCGCGCACCCCGCGAGCCGCCACGTCCCGCCGCCGAGGGTCTCGTACTCGGAGAAGTCCAGCTCCCACACCTGGTTGCGATGCGTGGGAGGTCGATGGACGCCGCACGGCGAGCCTCAGCGAACTGTCGCCGTTCGGCCTGGTACCCGGTCGGCTGAACCAGCCTGCGCCGACTTCGGGGGAAGGTGAGGCGGCGTCGGCCACGACGCCCATTGCTCGCAGGGCGCGCAGGACCGAAACGGTCGACTCGACCATCGGGCGCGCCGCGCTCGGTGCCGTGCTCCGCGCGTGCTCCCGAGCTGCCTTTGCATCGGAAACCATGCTCCGACTTAGTTAAGGTGCTTGACTTCCGAGAGTCCCGAGGTGTAGGACTACAGGTGAGCCGTTGGGAGGCGGCTCTGCACCTGTCGAGGTCCGTTCCAGACGGAGTCGACAGTGGCCGGTAGTTCGCGGGCGGACCAAGGATCACCCGCGATCACGTTGCAACACGCACTCGCGCTCAGGCGTTCCTGGCGTCCCCATGGACGCGTATGCCGCTATGGCGCGTGTCCAGGGAGAGAAGGCATGAAGCGATCTTCACGTAACTGGCGAGGATCCCAATCGATCGCGATGGGGATGGTGGGAGCGCTCCTCCTCGCCGCCTGCGCGGGAGGCGAGGGCACGGACGAGCCGTTCGCGGCGGAGGAGGACGACGGCGCGCCGTCGTCCGACGAGGAGATCGACCTCACGTACGCGAGCGCGATCGTCAGCGGTGCGACGTCCGATCAGCTGGAGAACTGGCTCTTCGAGGAGGTCGAGGCTCGCACGGACGGCCGTGTCACGGTCGAGCAGTTCAACGACAACTCGCTCGTCACCGCCTTCGAGACGCTCCCCGCCATCCAGGACGGTCGCGCCGACGCCGGCTTCTGGATGCACCCGTACAACCCGTACGAGGCACCCCTCTTCGAGGTCGCCGGTCTGCCCTTCCAGACGGACAGTGAGTACGCCATCGCGTGGACGCTCTGGGAGATGTACCAGGAGGACGAACTGTTCCGTGAGGACCTCCACGCCATCGACATGCGGCCGATCTTCTTCGGCTTCTCCCCATCGGCGGTGACCATGACGACCGAGCCGACGGAGACGCTCGCGGACCTCGCGGGCCTCCGACTCCGTGTCGTGGGCGACGTCGCCGAGGCGTTCCGCGATATCGGTGTCGAGCCGGTGGCCGCCGACCCGCTCGAGGTCTACGAGTCCATCCAGCGCGGCGTGCTGGATGGTTCCGGTGTCTGGGTCATGGAGGCCGCGGCTGCCAACGCCATCTACGAGGTCGCTCCCCACATCACCCACAGCGGCGTCGGGGTCTACACGGGTTGGGGGTTCTGGATGAACAACTCCACGTGGGAGTCGCTGCCTCCGGAGGTCCAGGAGACCTTCGACGAGGTGACGGAGGAGCTGATCTACGAGACCGGACCCGAGCTCTACGTGGAGGGCGCAGCCGAGTCCTGCGAGCAGTTCCTCGACGCAGGCGGCACGGTCACGTTGATCGCCGAGGACGAGGTCGAGGCCTGGAGCGATCGTGTCCTCGACGGGTTGGTCGACCGGTGGGTCGACGAGGTCGTCACGCGCAAGGGCATGTCCGAGGACGAGGTCCGCGCGTGGCGCGATGCCTTCCTCGAGCGGCTCGAGGCGAACACCGAGCTCGCGGAGTCGAAGGGCTTGGTTCCCGACCTGGTCGCGTGCCACGAGCAGTACCTCGCACGCCAGTAGCGCGAGGGTGGTGGAACGGGCGTGGGAGATGGATATCGGCACACGCGTGCGTGTACCTCGGCGCCTGCGAGGCCTGGTTCAGACGATCTCGCGGGTCATGGCCCTGCTCGCAGTACTGCTGCTCATCCTGCTGCTGATCGCGACGACCATCGACTTCGCCTCCAGGAACCTGACAGGGCGGCCGGCCCCGGGCGTGTTCGAGCTCAGCGAGATCGGTCTCGCGGTCATCACCATGCTCGCGTTGCCGTACACGATGCAGATCGGCGGACACGTCGCGCTCGACACCGTCACGCAACGGATGTCGGATCGCGTCGGTGCGGCCGTGGAAGCGGCTGGCCTGATCGTGACGATCCCGTTCCTCCTCTGGGCGGCACGGGCGGCGAACTCCGTCGCCCTTCACTCCTACGCCACCCGGGAGGTCCGGGCCGGCCTCTACGAGTTCTCCCTCTGGCCGGCGAGGATCGTCGTCGCGTGGGCCTTCCTGTGGCTCTCCCTCGAGGTCGCTATCCGAGCCTGGGATGCGGCCCGTGCGGCCCGTGGCCACGGCGGACTGACCGTTCGAGAGCCGATCGGTTAGACCACCTCGGTCGGCACGACGGTTCGTGCCGGCTCCCGGTCGCTCTCCGTTCCCGGCTCCCAACCTGAGGTATCACACACGTGGATCCCGACGTCGCGGCGCTGATCGCCATCGGAATCCTCTTCCTCTTCCTCGTCGTGCGGGTCCCCGTCGCGATCGGCCTGCTCGTGGCCGGGGCGATCGGGCTGCTGTTGGTCGATGGCTCCGGCACCGTCAATGCGGTGGTCGGGCGGCGTCCCTACGAGGTGACGGCGCGCTACACGCTGATCGTGATCACCTACTTCCTCGCCATGGGGATCCTGATCCAGATCGGGACGGTGCCGCAGGACCTGTTCAGGATGGCGGAGCGGGTGACCCGCAGGATCCCCGGTGGACTGGCCGTCGCGACCGTCGGTGCGTGTGCCGGCTTCGCTGCCGTGTGCGGTTCGAGCGTGGCCACGGTGGTCAGCGTGGGTCGCATCGCGATCGAGCAGATGCGACGCCACGGCTACAGCACCACGGTCGCCGCCGGGGTCGTCGGTGCGGCGGGCACGCTAGGTGTCCTGATCCCACCCAGCATTACCTTGGTCCTCTACGGGGTCGTCAGCGGCGAATCGGTGGGGAGGATGCTGCTGGCGGGCATCATCCCCGGCATCATCTCGGCCGTCGGGTACGCGGCCGCCATCACTGGACGCGCCAAGTTCCGGCCACAGGACTTCCGGCATGTGGCGGCACCGCGCGACGCACGCCCGGAGATCCTCGAGGACGTGCACGGCGAGTTCACGACGTTGCCAGGGGCGCCGATCGCCTCGATGCTCAAGATCGCGGCGCTGTTCTTCACGGTCATGGGCGGCATCTACGCCGGCTTCCTGACCGTGGTCGAGGCTGCTGCTGCCGGCGCGCTGATGGCGTTGCTGTTCACGCTCCTCGAGGTGAGGCGGTTGGGTTCCGGCTTCCTGCCGCGCCTGCGTCTCTCACTGCTGGAGGCCGTGTCGCTCAACAGCATGGCCTTCATGCTCGTGATCGGCGCCGGCGTTTTCTCCTACTTCCTCGTGTCCGCGGGTCTGCCGCGGGAGTTCGCGAGCTGGGCGGTCGGGTTGGACGTCGCGCCGCTGGCGCTCATCAGCGTCCTGCTCCTGATGATGATCCCGCTGGGGATGTTCCTCGACCCGATCTCGATGCTGCTGATCTCGGTACCGATCATCTACCCGGTGGTAATCCAGCTCGGTTACAGCGGCATCTGGTTCGGGATTATCGTGGTGAAGATGACGGAGATCGCCATCATCACACCGCCGTTCGGCCTGAACGCGTTCGTCGTCGCCGGCATCTCCGAGGACATCAGCGTCGACCAGGCGTTCCGCGGGGTCCTCTGGTACCTGCCCTTGGATGTCCTCACCATCGTGTTGCTCTTCATCTTCCCCGGGCTGGTGACCTGGTTGCCGAGCATCTCGCAGTGAGGTTCCAGGGGCGCACGGGACCCGATCGGCCGGTTCGTCCAACACCGCAGTAGAAGGCTGAGCATGGACCTGTTGACCCGGATGCGTCAGATCGTGGGTGACGACTTCGCCACGCAGGACGACGCCGTCCTCGAGGTCTACACCCGCGACTTCACGGACGTGGACGGAAGGTGCCCCGCGGTCGTGACCTGGCCGGCATCGACCAACGAGGTGGCCGCCATCGTCCGCACCTGTGCGGCGCACGGGACCTCGGTGCACCCCGTCGCTGGCGGTATGAACAACTGGGGCCTCCACCTGCCCAAGGTCGATGACACCGTCGTCATCGACGTCTCTCGCATGGACGCGATCGTCGAGGTGAACGAGCGCGACGCGTACGCCGTCGTCGAGGCAGGGGTCACCGTGGCGGCCCTCGAGCAGGCGCTCGCAGCCGTCGGGTACTGGACCGGCTACCCACGTGCGCCCTCAAGCCGGGCTCGCATCGTCGCGAACGCGCTGATTGAAGGCTGGGGGCACGTCCCACTGCGGATGGGGAACCAGGCGGGGCTGGTGAACTCCCTCGAGGTCGTCCTCCCGACGGGAGAGGTCGCCCGCGTCGGATCGGCCGCCCTCACGGGCTCGTGGCACTCGCGTCACAGCATGCCCGACCTCGTCGGTCTGTTCCTCGGCTGGCACGGCTCGACCGGGATCGTCACGAAGATGGGGATCCAGATCTCGCCACGCCCCGCCGTCGAGGACTTGATCGTCGTCGACATCGACGGCCCGTACACGGCGGACTCCAGTCGGCTGGTGGAGCGGCTGTGGTCGCTCGAGATCCTCGATGACATCGAGGTCATCGTCAGCGACGAGGGCGCCTTCCTCCCCGGCATCGGAACGTGGCCGAGCTCGAGCCAGCAGGTCAGGATCAAGTTGTCCGCTCCCACGGCTGCGATCCTGGACGGCTACCGATCCGCCGTCTCGGACGTCTTCGCCGAGCACCTCGGGTCGTCGGCGCAGGTACGGCAGCTGACGCCGGCCGATGTCGCGGAAGCGCTCAAGACACCGCCACGTGACTCGTGGGATCGCGACGGCTGGTACGGCCCCAGCTGGGGACACGCCGACGCCTACGCCTACCTACCTCTGGGGGCCGTCGCTGACACCTGCCGGGCCTACCGGAAGGTGTGCGCCGAGCACCGCCAGTTGAGCTCGCTCATCCTGAACTGCATCGGCGGGTCGCGGACGGTGAAGGTGGCGCACTGGTCCGAGTTCGATCTGGCCGACGAGGCCGACACGGCACGTGGCAGAGCGTTCCTTCACGCGGTCGTGTCGCTGTTCATCTCGCACGGGGGAACGCTGTGGAAGGCCCCGCCGTGGGTGAAGCGCGAACAGTACGTCGGAGCTGATCCCGGGTTCGTGTCGCTCCTCGAGCGGGTGAAGGGGGCCCTGGACCCGAGCGGTACCTCGGCGCCTGGGAACCTCGGTTACTGGTGAGCGACGCGAGGACGGAGCCAACGGAGGCGTCACAGGTGGATCGCATCGGGATCGTCGATACGACGTTGCGCGACGGACAACAGAGCCTGTGGGCGTGCAGCATGCCCACTGGCGCGATGCTGCCAGCCATGGGAGACCTGGGGTCAGCCGGGTTCGACGGGATGGAGTTCACGGTCCCGCAGAACACGTTCGTCCGCCTCTCCAAGGAGCTGCACGAGGACCCGTGGGACTGGATCAACCTCGGCGCGCCACTGGCCTCCGGGACACCGCTCCGGTTGCACGGCAACCCCGACTCGGCCTTCTACCCCGTGCCTCGCAGCGTCCAGCGGCTCTTCGCGCGGATGCTGGTACAGCGAGGCATCACGACCACGCGGACCTCGGACCCGTGGAACAACATGGAGCGCCTGGGAGCCTTGATCCGGTTCATGGGCGAGTGCGACATGGAAGTCGTCGTCAACATCGTGTACTCGGTGTCGCCGAGGCACACGGTGGACTACTACGCGGAGCGGACGCGTCAGGCGGCGGCGTTGCGGCCGTACCGGTTGTGTTTCAAGGATGTG
>WHTJ01000115.1:6146-11313 GCA_009377795.1 Propionibacteriales bacterium
GTCGTCAACATCGTGTACTCGGTGTCGCCGAGGCACACGGTGGACTACTACGCGGAGCGGACGCGTCAGGCGGCGGCGTTGCGGCCGTACCGGTTGTGTTTCAAGGATGTGGGTGGGTTGTTGACGCCGGAGACGGCGGCGGAGTTCATGCCGGTGATCGTGGAGAACGCGGGTGGGATCCCGATCGAGTTCCACGCGCACTCGAACAACGGTATGGCGCCGTACGTGGCGTTGATGGCGGCCGAGTTCGGTATCCGTTACATCCACACGGCGGTGCCTCCGTTGGCGAACGGGTCGTCTCAGCCGTCGGTGTTCACGGTGGTGAGGAACCTGCGCAGGCGTGGCTTCGAGGTCGATGTCGACCTGGAGCGGCTGGAGCGTGTGAGTGAGCACTTCGCGCTGGTGGCGGAGCGTGAGGGTCTGCCGGTCGGGAGGCCGGCTGAGTTCGATGAGTCGCTGTACGGCCACCAGTTGCCGGGTGGGATGGTCTCGAACTTCGGGTACCACCTCGGTCAGGTGGGTGCGCGGCATCGGATGCAGGAGGTCCTCGACGAGACGGTCGCCGTGCGCCGGGAGCTGGGGTACCCGATCATGATCACCCCGTTCGCGCAGTTCGTGGGGACGCAGGCGGCGTTGAACGTCCTGACGGGGGAGCGGTACCGGGCGGTGTCGGATGAGGTCATCCGGTACGCGATGGGGCAGTTCGGGGAGGAAGCGACGGTCGAGATGGATCCGGTGGTGCGTGAGACCGTCCTGTCGCGTCAGCGTGCGGTCGAGCTGGTCGAGCCTCCTCCGGAGGACGTGCCGTTGGAGACGGTGCGTGCCGAGTTCGGCGGTGATTTCAGCGACGAGGAGCTGCTCGTCCGGGTCCTGACCGGCATGCGGGACGGGACGTTGGACTACAGCGCGAGCCGTGACGGCTACCCACGTACCTACGAGGAGTACCGGGCCTGTGACGGGTCGCTGCTCGACCTGCTCAAGAAGCTCGACCGTGCCCGTGGTGACGGGCACTTCTCCCTCTCCCTCTCCCTCTCCCTCTCCCTCTCCCTCTCCCTCCCCGGCCTCACCGCCACAGGGATGTGAGACCACGCCGGACCCACCGACCGCACGGACGAAGAGGAGCAGCCATGACGGCCATCGGGATCGTCGATACGACGTTGCGCGACGGCCACCAGAGCCTGTGGGCTATCAAGATGACGACCGCTCACATGCTTCCAGCGATGCCCGACCTCGATACCGCTGGGTTCGATGGGATGGAGTTCACCGTCCCGCAGACCACCTTCCCGCGTGCGCTCAAGGAGCTGCACGAGGACCCGTGGGACTGGATCCGGCTCGGCACCCAGCTGGCTCGGAACACGGACCTGCGGCTGCACGGCGGCCCGAGATCGCTGTTCGTCGCCATGCCGTCGTCCCTGGAGTCGTTGCTGCTCCGACTCCTGGGTGGCTACGGGATACGCACGACCAGGGTGTCCGACTACTGGAACAACTTCCCCCGGCTCGCACCCGTCCTGCAGATGCTGTCGGATCACGGTTTCCGCTCGGTCGTCAACATCGTGTACTCGGTGTCGCCGAGGCACACGGTGGACTACTACGCGGAGCGGACGCGTCAGGCGGCGGCGTTGCGGCCGTACCGGTTGTGTTTCAAGGATGTGGGTGGGTTGTTGACGCCGGAGACGGCGGCGGAGTTCATGCCGGTGATCGTGGAGAACGCGGGTGGGATCCCGATCGAGTTCCACGCGCACTCGAACAACGGTATGGCGCCGTACGTGGCGTTGATGGCGGCCGAGTTCGGTATCCGTTACATCCACACGGCGGTGCCTCCGTTGGCGAACGGGTCGTCTCAGCCGTCGGTGTTCACGGTGGTGAGGAACCTGCGCAGGCGTGGCTTCGAGGTCGATGTCGACCTGGAGCGGCTGGAGCGTGTGAGTGAGCACTTCGCGCTGGTGGCGGAGCGTGAGGGTCTGCCGGTCGGGAGGCCGGCTGAGTTCGATGAGTCGCTGTACGGCCACCAGTTGCCGGGTGGGATGGTCTCGAACTTCGGGTACCACCTCGGTCAGGTGGGTGCGCGGCATCGGATGCAGGAGGTCCTCGACGAGACGGTCGCCGTGCGCCGGGAGCTGGGGTACCCGATCATGATCACCCCGTTCGCGCAGTTCGTGGGGACGCAGGCGGCGTTGAACGTCCTGACGGGGGAGCGGTACCGGGCGGTGTCGGATGAGGTCATCCGGTACGCGATGGGGCAGTTCGGGGAGGAAGCGACGGTCGAGATGGATCCGGTGGTGCGTGAGACCGTCCTGTCGCGTCAGCGTGCGGTCGAGCTGGTCGAGCCTCCTCCGGAGGACGTGCCGTTGGAGACGGTGCGTGCCGAGTTCGGCGGTGATTTCAGCGACGAGGAGCTGCTCGTCCGGGTCCTGACCGGCATGCGGGACGGGACGTTGGACTACAGCGCGAGCCGTGACGGCTACCCACGTACCTACGAGGAGTACCGGGCCTGTGACGGGTCGCTGCTCGACCTGCTCAAGAAGCTCGACCGTGCCCGTGGTGACGGGCACTTCTCCCTCTCCCTCCCCGGCCTCACCGCCGCAGGGATGTGAGACGAGATGAACAACATGGAACGTCGCCTGTGACCAACGGAGGATGCATGAAGACATCGTTGTGCCACGCTGATGCTGAGAGCATCGAGGTCTGTGGAAGTGACCTCGTCGAGGACCTGCTCGGGCAGGTCTCCTTCGCCGACATGGTGGGGCTCATGCTCTTCGGATCCCTGCCGACCGAGCCGCACCGGAGGATGATCGACGCGCTCCTGATCGTGCTCATCGAACACGGGCTGGTCGGGCCGGCCATCGCTGCGCGACTCACCTACCATTCGGCACCAGAGTCCCTGCAGGGCGCGGTTGCGGCATCGTTGTTGTCGGCCGGCAGTCGCCACCTCGGCACATCCGAGCTGTGCGCGGAGATGCTGCAGGAGGGTCTGGCGGCCCACCCCGACGTCCCGCTTCCAGAGCTGGCGACCTCGCTTGTGCGCGACCGGCTGGCACGTCGCGACCGAGTGCACGGTGTCGGCCACGGCTTCCACCACGGTGGAGATCCCCGAGCCGACCGTCTTCTGGCGTTGGCCGACGAATGCGGGGTGTCCGGCGTCCACTGCGAGCTTATCGGTGAGATCTCCCGCGCACTCGCGGAGACACACGGTGCGCTCCGGCCCGTCAACGTGACGGGAGCCATCGCAGCCATCAGCTCTGACATGGGGTTGGACTGGCGGCTCGCGAAGAGCTTCGCGCTTATCGGGCGCTGCCTCGGGACCGTGGCACACATACAGGAGGAACTGCGGGAACCCATCGCACGGGAGGTCGGTGAGCTCGTCGAACGGAACGCCGAGTACGTGCCCCGAGCTGGATCGACGACCGGCTCCGAGGCGGGCGGTGGATGAGCCAATCGCCAGGCGACGGCTCTCCGACGGACCCGAACGGGACCTGGCAAAGGATCACGCACGACCCGGTGACAGGACGCTCGACGTGACGGAATTGACGGCTGGTGATCTGAGAGAGCTGGCGGCCTACTTCGTGGAGTCGGATCTGAAGGTGCTACACGTGAAGGCGGGCGAGGTCGAACTGTTCCTGTCGGCCGACGCGACGTCGTCGCCGCCCGTGGCATCCCCGCCCGTCGCAGCGGCGCCGGATGCCGCCGGCCCCGGGCCGCCGTCCGAGGCGTCCGCCGCCTCGTCGGCCAGTACGCCTGCAGAAGCGGCTCCTGCATCGTCCGCTGCCGACCCGATCGCCGGGACCGACGAGGATCTTCCAATCACGGCTTCGTCGGTGGGGATCTTCTACCGCCGACCGAAGGCCGAAAAGCCGCCGTACGTCGAGGTCGGTTCCCTGGTCGACGTCAGCACGACCGTGGGTCTGATCGAGGCGATGAAGGTCTTCACGGCCGTTCCCGCCGGTGTCGAGGGAGTCATCACGGAGGTCGTCGTAGAGAACGAGACGTTCGTCGAGTTCGGGCAGACCCTCTTCCGCGTCCGTACTGCTGCTGAGGGACGGTAGCTGCCCCTGGCAGGTCCCGTCGCGTACGTCCGAAAATCTCGACACTGGCGTCGTGGACCCGAGCTGAACGGCACCGCGAGAGCCACCTTCACCGCACTGATGTACCTGGGCTGGGTCGCTCAGCTTCACATCCCAACACGAGGAGCCTGACCGGCGCCTGCGGCAGGTACGAGGGGTGCCATGCGGGACGCGCCAAGCCGGGTCTTCCCCATTGAGGTGGGTTACGCCGCGGTAGCGAAGTTGTAGGACCTGATCCTCGTGGTGGTCGGGACCCTACGTGGCTGCCCGGCGTGGAGCAGGATGCGGGCTCGGTAGTTGCCGGTGTTGCGGAAGCCGCGGGCGACCCGACGGACCGACTCGATCTTGACGTTGGCGGACTCGGTGGGTGCGTTCGGCGCGGGTGTCGAAGAACGCCAGGACCTCGTCCTGCCAGGTGTCGATGGTGCGGGCCAGGCGGGTGACCTCGGCGACCTCGTCGTCGGTGTCGGCCTCACGCAGCCGGTCGAAGATGCGTTCCACGGTCTGCTGGCCGGGCCGTTCCTGGCCGACGCGCAGCACCCGGCGGAGGCGGAGCAGTGGGTCGTCCTTGTGGCCGCGGTGGCCGTGGATGTGTTGCTGGCGACGTCGTCGGACCTCGTCGAGCGCCTGCAGGGCCAGGCGGATCAGGTGGAAGCCGTCGGCGACCACGACCGCACCTTCGAGGGTGTCGGCGGCGGACTTGAACCCGGAGAACAGGTCGCAGGCCACGACCTCGGCATCAGGGGCGTGGTCGACCAGGAGACGCACCGCAGAGGAACGATCCCGGCCCTGGGCGACGGCGACGACCAGGGAGGTGTCCAGGCACACAAGTGCGGCCAAGAACGCTCGCCGGCGGGTGGTGAGCTTGCCGGTGACCATGACGGTCTCATCGATCCCGACTCGTGTGGGACGGATCGCGGCGACCTGCTCGGCGGCCGCGACCACGGCACGCATGACGGTGTTCCAGCCGACGCCGAACTGGCGGCGGATCGTGTCGATTGGTCGGCCCCGCAGTTTCCGGACAGTCGATCAGCAGCTGTGATTACCTGCTCTAGGCTGCTTCCTGCCGGTTCAGGTAGTCGTCGTGGACCTCTTGCGGGGTCCGA
>WHTJ01000022.1 GCA_009377795.1 Propionibacteriales bacterium
CTCACGCAGCTCATCGGGGTACTTCCTCGGTGCTGCCACGAAAACTTCCTCTCCGGTCTGACACAAGATCAAACCCGGTTCGAAAGTCTCCGGGAAAGCGGGGGAAGCTCAGCCGAGGCCATCGAGGTGCCCGTGGTGCCGCGGTTGATCGCTGAGGACATCACCCCCGAGACGGCCGCCTCCCTGCTCGCCGACCACGGTGGCCAGCTCGCGGTCCTCTCCGATGAGGGCGGCATCCTGGGCACAATCACCGGCAGCCGGTACTCGGCCGAACCCAACCTGGACGTGTTCCTCAAAGGCCATTCGGCGAACCGGCCCCTGCGGGTGGACCGCAAAGGCCGCGCGGCCGAACATGTCGAACGACCCACCCTCACCCTTGGTATCGCACCGCAACCCGATGTGCTGATCGACCTCGCCCGCATCCCCGGCGCCCGCGGCCGCGGCCTCCTGGCCCGGATCCTGTACTCGCTGCCGGAGAACACCGTCGGCCGGCGCAAGGTCGACCCGCCACCCGTCCCGCGGGAGGTGGCCGAGTCGTACGACACCAACCTGCAGGCGATGGTGTGCTCACTCGCAGAGTGGACCGACCCCGCAGTCCTGCCCCTCACCCCCGAAGCCAACCAGCTGGTCCTCGACCTGCAGGCCGAGATCGAACCGCGACTCCACCCTGTAACCGGGGACCTCGGGCACATCGCCGACTGGGGCTCCAAGTTCGTCGGCGCCACCATCCGCATCGCCGGCCTGCTCCACCTCGCCGCCCACCTCCGTGCCGGCTGGGGCCACCCCATCACAGCTAACGCCGTGAGCGCCGCCATCCGGATCGGGCGCTACTACCTCAACCACGCCCTCGCCGTCTTCGACTACATGGGCGCCGACCCACTCATCGACGACGCCCAACACATCCTCGACTGGATCACCCGCACCCGACGAGCCGAGTTCACCCGCCGCGAACTGTTCAGTGCTCTCGACCGCGGCCGATTCAAGAAGGTCGGCGACCTCGACCCCGCCCTCACCCTCCTCGAACAACACGGCCACATCCGACAAACACAGCAGGAACGCACAGGGCGAGCTGGCCGGCCGCCCTCACCCCGCTATCAAGTCCACCCCCAACATCACTCCGCAGAATCCGCACAATCCGCAAAACCACCCGGCGACACCGGTTCTGCGGATACCGCGGATAACGCGGACACAACAAGCGGCCCCGGCGAGCACCGTCAAACGCCACACCGGGACCGCACCCCAACCGATCCCACGACCGGAGGAGCAACACCATCATGACCCCCACCCAGATGCTGTCCATCGCCGAGGTCATCACCGAACTCGATATCCCGCGATCGACGTTCTACCGGTGGCTGCACACCGGCCGCGGGCCGAAGTCGGTCAAGCTGCCGAACGGCAAGGTCCGCATCCGCCGCGGCGACCTCGACACGTGGCTCGCCGCCTACGAGCGGCACGTCGCCTGAACAGGAGGACTGCTACATGCTTAGCCACGATGTGGTGATCTGGAGGATTCGAAACCGCAAGGGGCGGCGGCGCCCATACGAGCTGCGGTGGGTGGTTGCGCGCCGTGAGAAATCCAAGTCCTTCCTAAGCCGAGCACTGGCCGATGACTTTCGCGCTGACCTGCTGAAGGCCGCGAAGCGCGGGGAGCTGTTCGACACTGACAGCGGCCTACCCGAATCGATGCTCGAACCAGAAGCACAAGGGCTCCGCTGGTACGACTTTGCTCGACAGTACGTCGGTCTGCGCTGGCCACGAGCGGCTGCCAAGACGCGGGCTGGCATCGTTGAAGACCTCGCGATTGCGACCAGCGCCATGCTTGACGGTGAAGCCGTCGACCTGAGTCGTACACAGGTTAGGCGGGCGATGGTCTGGGCGCTGATGCCGAGCAACGCCGAACGCCAACCGCCTGTGAACTACAGGCAGACGATTCGCCTACTCTCCAAGGGCACGCTGCAGGTGAGCGAGGTTGCCGCTCCGCAGGTGAGGCGCCGTCTTGTCGACATTCTCGCTACGAAGCTAGACGGCACGGCGGCTGGGAGTGAGACGGTCGCACATCGGCGGCGGACCCTAAACACCGCATTGGAGTACGCCGTCGAGATCGGCGAGCTATCGGAGAATCCACTGTCGCAGGAAAAACGCAAGCGGGTTGCCAAGGACGTATCCGTGGATCGGCGGGTCGTCGCGAGCCCGCGACAGGCTCGGGAGCTGTTCACGGCGTTGACCTATGTGGGGAGTTGGAGGCGTGCGCGGGGGCGTCGACTGGTCGCCTTCTTCGCCACGCTGTACTACGCCGGTCTGCGACCCGCCGAGGCCGTGGGGCTTCGGCTGACCGACTGCTACATTCCAGACAAGGGGTGGGGTCTCCTGACACTGACCGAGACTCGTCCGATGAGCGGGAGTCAGTGGACCGACGATGGCACCTACCACGATCAGCGAGGCTTGAAGCAACGGGAACAGACTGCCGTACGCGAGGTGCCCATTCCGCCGACGCTCGTTGGTATAATCCGACAGCATCTCGACGAGTTCGGCACCGCAGCTGACAGTCGCCTGTTCGCCAATGAACGAGGCGCGCTGCTGGGCGGCGTAACCATCTACCGGGCATGGCGCGAAGCTCGGCGGCTTGCCCTCACACCGGCTCAATACGCATCCCCTCTGGCACAACGGCCTTACGACCTACGGCACGCAGCACTCTCCACCTGGCTAAACGCTGGCGTCGATCCGACTGACGTGGCAGAGCGCGCCGGAAATAGCGTCGAGGTCCTGTTGAGGCGGTACGCGAAGTGCATCGACGGTCGGCAGGACCGCAACAACCGGCTCATCGAACAGGCGCTTCTAGATGACAGGAGATCGGCTGAACCTCCCGCAGGTTCTCCCAAAAGGCTGCGACGCGGCTAGGTCGCGCGTACCCTGGCTACCGACGCTTAGGGGGTGAAGGAGTGCGCCCGTACGCTCCGGAGTCGACAGAACTCGATGGTCGGATGCCACGAAGGCAAATGGTGCCCGGCGATGTAGCCATGGAGCGTGGACTTGCGCATTGATCGAGTCAGAGTCAAGAACTTCCGCAACCTCGCTGACGTGGATCTGCATCTTCAGCCTGGTGCTGTGATCGTTGGTGAAAACCGTGCCGGGAAGACCAACCTGCTGGAGGCCATCCGCCTCGTGCTGGATCCAGCACTGTCGAGCCTTGACCGCTACCTCGACCGTGGGGACTTCTGGGACGGCTTGTCGGATGGTAGCGACGACTGGGATCCGATGGCTGCAGGCGAGGTTATAGAGATCTCTGTCGACATAGTTGAGTTCGATGACGATGCTGTTGCATTGGCGGCCCTCGGCGAGGTTCTCGTTGCCGATTGGCCAATGCGTGCCCGTCTCACCTATCGGTTCGCCCCACAGGATACGGGGACGGATGACGTCGCAGGTTCGGTCAAGTATCGATGGGTGATCTTCGGCGGAGGCGATGAGAACCGGACGGTTCCGAATGATTTGCGCGGGTATCTCGCGCTCGTGTTCCTCCATGCTCTTCGCAATGTGGAGGCCGATCTGAACAACTGGCGTCGCTCGCCGCTCCGGACATTGCTCGAAGCTGCCGCCAACGCCGTGGACGAGAACGACCTCGGTGTCGTCCGCACGGCCATGGATGCAGCAAACGAGCAGATCAACAGCCTTGAAGAGATCAAGAAGGTCGGTACCAACATCAGCGATCGCATTCTGGAGATCGTTGGCGACACCCAAGCCCTGATGACCGAGCTGGCCGTGGCGCCCGACGATCCTCTACGGCTGATCCGAAAATACCCGCGGCACTGGGTGGGTGGGGTGGCGCAAGGGGCAGACGCTCTGCCGAGGCAGTGCTTCGCGAATGCGGCCAGCCGAGGAGCCGACGCGGGGTTCACCGATCACCGGATCGTGTGGGTTTTGAGCACAACAAAATGGAGCGCCCGCGGGAGCCAGGGCAGATGTGCGGAGGCTGATCCGCGTGCTCGAAGCGACAAGGAAGGGCCCCGTCGGCGGCTCCCAGCGCCCGACTAATCCACGACCTCGACAGCGTCAAGGAGCAACGGCGTCAGCGGGCGCCCACCCCCTATTTTCGGCCCGGAACGGGCTCTGCCGCCAGGCGGATCGGGGACTAATCCGGAACATGCGACTCCTCGTCGATGGTGCAGCGAAGCGCCCCCTGGGTAGTACCAGCCTCGGCACGCTCAATGTGCTGTACCTGGCTCTCTTGGAGCTCGGCCTCGAGCAGGCTGCCGCCCCGGCCGCTGGCAGCCGCGCCAATCCTTCTATCGCTCCCCACCCGTTCACGCTAAGGAAACAGGTGTGTCGTCCGCAGGCGAACGGGCGATTGTGCAGACTCCCAGCCCCGCCCCGCTGTGGCCCGGAGTGACCTCCATCTGCTCCGTGCTTTAGCCCGTACTTGGCCTGGCCTCCTTCGAGTTAGGCGGATCGTAGTCTCGTACTCGGCCGCTTCGAATGGCTCAAACTCCCCACAACCAAGTGCTCGCACGTGCATGATGGACTCATGTCGTCGGGTTCCTGGGAGCATCCTCCAGGCACTGTACGAGGCCCCGCAGATCAGCGGCCTACTGGCCCGGAACGTGCAGGCCGTCTTCGGGACTGGGAGCGCGAATCCCGCTGGACAACAGCCGGTCCAGGCGGAAATGGCCGCTGACCTGCGGGAAGTCTGGATTCCAGTGCGTATCCACCGGTTCGGCAGGGGCTTCCTGTTCAACGGCTCTGGTCACCAGGTGTTTCATCGGGTACGTCATCTGCGATAGTCTCGTGGGGCTGGTGTCGAACACCTTCTACGAGTAGGTGAAAGCTCGACGGTCGGTCTCTACGGCGGTTCTGGAATTCGCCGAGAAGGAGGTAATGACATGGAGTGGCAAACGCCGGCGTATGAGGTTATCGAAGTGTGCGCGGAGGCCACTGGCTACCTGTACCAGCGGTAGGCAACGGTAGACCTGCTTATGTGCAGGTAGACCTGACCGATGTACGTGCATTGCCTCGGTGCTGCCGCTGGTGGCGGCTATCCTCAGTGGAATTGCGCGTGCGTAGGCTGTCGCGCGGCCCGGGAGAATCCGGGCCGCGCGACTCTTCACGCGAGCGTTGCAGTGTCCGGTGACGGCGACCGGTGGTTTCTTCTCAACGCGACGCCCGACGTCCATCATCAGATCGCGGCGGAGCCCGCGCTCCATCCTGGGCCAGGAACGCGAGAGACGCCCCTTTCGGGTGTGTTGCTGACAGATGCGGAGTTGGACCACACGATTGGCCTGCTGGTGATGCGCGAGGGCTCGGCGTACACCGTGTTCGGCACCGCTGCCGTGTTGGCCATGCTCGCCGAGGAGTTTCCGGTCCGTCGTCTGCTCCGGGACTACGCGGACGTTACGTGGCGTGAGGCGGTACTCGGAGCGCCGATGGCGCTCGACGACACGCTGACCGCGACCGCATTCGCGGCAGGCACCAAACACCCGCGATATGCTGTATCGCAGCGTCATGACTCCGGTTCGGTGGTCGGTTACCGGCTGGAGGACGCGCGGACGGGCGTGACCGCCGTGTACGCACCCGCATTGGCCCACTGGGATGATGCCGTCCAGGCCGAACTCGAAAAGGCGGATTGTGTGATCGTCGACGGCACCTTCTGGCGTGACACCGAGATGATCCACACAGGATCGGGTCGTCGCCGGGGAAGCGAGATGGGGCACCTTGCGATCGACGGACCGGGTGGTAGTGCCGAACGGCTGGCAATGCTTCCGGCGCGGTACAAGATCTACACCCATATCAACAACACGAATCCGATCCTCGACGACTCGTCCCCCGAGCTTCGCCGGCTGGCGGAACTCGGGATCTTGATCGGTCGGGCCGGGCTGAGAGTGGAGTTGTGAATGCGACAGTTGTCGGCATCGGAGTTCGAGGCGCGGCTGCGGGAGGTAGGTGAAAGCCGATACCACCACCTCCACCCGTTCAATCAGCGAATGCACGCTGGTGAACTGTCACGGGAGGAACTAAGAGGCTGGGTGATCAACCGGTTCTATTACCAGGTCAACCTGCCGATCAAGGACGCGTACATCCTTTCCAAGCTGCCCTCCCGTGAGGACCGGCGTCAGTGGATGACCAGAATCGTCGACCATGACGGGCGAGCCGACGGGGAAGGTGGCATCGAGTCGTGGTTGCGCCTCGGCGAAGCGGTGGGGGCCTCGCGGGACGAACTGCTCGGGTGTCGGTCGGTCGTACCCGGTGCCCGCTTCGCCGTCGACGCCTACGTCAACTTCTGCCGGACGCGCCCGTGGCTGGAGGCGGTGGCATCGGCGATGACCGAGCTGTTCGCTCCCGACCTGATCGCGAGACGGATCGACGATATGCAGCGTCACTATCCGTGGATCGAGCCGGCCGGCCTGGAGTACTTCCGCGCCCGGCTCGAGCAGCAACCCAAGGACATCGAACACATGCTGGGGCTCGTGTTGTCGTCGGCGCAGACTCCTGAGGATCAGCAGCGGTGCGTCGAGGCGCTGGAGTTCAAGTGCGATGTGCTGTGGACATTGCTGGACTCTGTCGAGCAGGCGTATCGAAAGGACACCGCGTGACCGGCGCCGTCCCACTCGGGTCGCGGCCGCGGCTGGTGTCGAAGGCGATGTTGCGGTATGACTCGGTGCGTCAGGCCCACCTTCTGTTGCTGCCCGAACGGGTCGTGCGGCTGAACGACTCGGGCGCGGCCATACTGACCCGCTGCGACGGTACGGCGACGGTGGCCGAGGTCGTTGCCGACTTGGAGACCGAGTTCGAGCTTTCCGGCCTCGCCGACGATGTCACCGCCTTTCTCGACGACGCGGTCGTGCACGGGTGGGTCGTGACGTGAACAGTCAGCCACCGTACGGGTTGTTGGCGGAGCTGACGCACCGCTGCCCGCTGCAATGTGTCTACTGCTCCAACCCGCTCGACCTGGTCGAGCGCTCCGCGGAGTTGACTACCGAGGACTGGCACCGTGTGCTGGACGAGGCGGCCGCGCTCGGTGTCGTCCAGGTCCACCTGTCGGGAGGGGAGCCGCTGGCACGGCCCGACGTCGTCGAACTGGTAGAGCACGCCCGGCGGCTCGGACTGTTCACCAACCTGATCACCAGCGGCGTCGGTTTCACGGTTGCTCGCGGTGAGGAGTTGGCCGCTGCCGGCCTCAACAGCGTCCAGCTCAGCGTCCAGGGCGACGACCCGAAGATGACTGAGCTCGTGGCCAAGGCGCCGGCGTTCGACCGTAAGCGTCGCGCCGCCGAGGCGATCCGGCAGTGTGGGCTCCCGCTCAGCATGAATGCGGTGCTACACAGGCTCAATCTCGACCGGCTGGCCGAGATCATCGACCTGGCCGCCGAATGGGGTGCCGAGCGGCTCGAACTGGCCAACACCCAGTACTACGGCTGGGCCCTCCGCAACAGGCGCGACCTGCTGCCGACGAGGGAGCAACTGGAGTCGGCGGAGGTGATCTATCGCCGGCGCAGTGAGGAGCTGCGTGGCCGGATGGAGCTGATCTGGATCCTGCCCGACTACCACGAGCGCTTCCCCAAGCCGTGCATGGGCGGCTGGGCCGCGAGGTCCCTCACCGTTGCTCCGGACGGGACCGCATATCCGTGCCCGGTGGCCAGCACCATCACGACGCTGAACTTCCCGTCGGTTCGCGACACCGAACTGAGTCGGATCTGGCACGACTCACCCGCGTTCAACGCGTATCGCGGGCAGGACTGGATGCCGGAACCGTGCCGAAGCTGCGATCGCCGCGACGTCGACTTCGGCGGATGCCGTTGTCAGGCCTTCGAGCTCACCGGTGACGCGTCGCGGACGGATCCGGTCTGCGTGTACTCGCCGGATCACCATCTCGTCGCCGACGCGGTGACCGACGCGAGGACGCGCGTCGACGCGTCGACCGAACGCTCGTCGCTCCACTATCGCCGGTACGCAGGGGCCGCTCGATGACTGAAGGGGAATCCGTCCACCCGCCGGCGTGGCCCGGAATCCTTACTCGGGAAGAGGCCGCCGAGCGCGCTGCCCAGGTTTCTGACCTGACCTACCAGGTCACGTTGGACCTTCCTGACGATGTGGAGTACAGCTCGGACACGGTGATCCGGTTTCAGGCGTACGGGTCACGCCGTGACACCTTCCTGGACTACGCCGGAACGCCGGTGCGGATCGAGTGCAACGGGCGTCGGCTGGGTCCTTCTGCGTTCGACGGCACGCGGATCGTCGTCCCGGTCGACGAGGGCGCCAACGAGGTACGCGTCCTCGGCCGGGCAGCCCACGGACGGTCCGGGGTCGGCATACACCGATTCCGAGATCCTGTGGACGGCCAGACATATCTGCACACGAAGTTCCAGCCGTTCGACGCTCACCGTGTCTATCCGTGCTTCGATCAACCCGACCTCAAGGCCCGCTTCGAGTTCACCGTCGAAGCACCTGACTCGTGGCATGTCGTCACCAACACGCCGGTCGTCGGCAAGACCGTTGGACCACCCGGTCGGACGCGCTGGGTGTTCGGCCGGAGCCGTCCGATGTCGACGTACCTCACGTCGGTCGCGGCAGGACCTTTTCGCCAGATCGCGTTCGAGCGCGGGTACGTGCCGATCACACTGTCGGCACGACCATCTCTCGTCGATGCGCTCGAGCGCGACGCCGACGAGATCGTCGAGATCATCGACGGTGGGTTGGACTACTTCGGCAAGCTGTTCGGTCGGCCGTATCCGTTCGGCAAGCTCGACCTGGTCTTCGCTCCGGAGTACGGCTTCGGCGCGATGGAGCATCCGGGTGCGGTGACGGCGAACGAACGACTTCTGTTCACCTCTCGGGTCACCGACGAGTCCCGTCGCCGCCGGTCGGAGATACTCCTGCACGAGTTGGCCCACATGTGGTTCGGCAACCTGGTGACGATGCGCTGGTGGGACGACCTCTGGCTCAGTGAGAGCTTCGCCGTCTGGGCCGCCGCCACGGCACAGGCCGACGCCACTCGCTTCGCGGGGGCCTGGATCTGGTTCGTCCATGACGCCATGGTTGCGGCGCGGCATGCGGATGAGCTTCCGGACAGCAAACCAGTCGCCCTCGAAGTCGTTGATACCGACGTGGCGAGACTCGGCTTCAGCCCGATCACATACCGGAAGGGAGCCGCCCTGCTGCGCCAGCTGGCCGCGGATCTCGGCAAGGATCGGTTCCGTGCGGGCCTCCGCGCATACCTCGACGGATATGCGTGGGGGAACGCCGATTCCGCGGACTTCGTGGGCGCGCTGGACGGCGTCGCTGACGTCGATGTGGCCGCCTGGGCCGATTCGTGGATTCGCCGGGCAGGAGTCAGCACCATCGAGGGGCGGGCAGATTCGGGCGGAGTCGAGGTCACGCAGGCGGGCGGGTCCGGTGGTGTCCGCCGGTTCAGCGTCGATGTCGGGACATACCGCCTAAGCGAGGATGGCCTGTCCCAGTGCGGTGTCCGATCGGTGGACCTCGCCGGAGCGGATCCAGTGCGGATAACTCACGGGGCCGGGGGGCTGGCCGATGATCCTGACGCCGTCATCCCCAACGTGAGCGGCTCCACGTACGCGAAGGTCCGCCTGGATGTGCAGTCGCGCCATACGCTGATGCGGAGCCTGTCGCGGCTCGACGACCCTATGGCCCGAGCCGTCGCTTGGGGCGCACTCTGGGACGACGTGCGAGGCGCCCGGCTGGCGGCCCGTCGATTCGTGAGCTGCGTCATCGATCACGCCGGTGCCGAACAGGACAGCGGCATCATCGAGCTGTTGTGGGGGCGGGCCATCCACGCCGTCCAGCACTACGGCGACCCCGCCGACGCCGAGCACGTTTTGGGGCGTCTCTTCAGAGCCGCCCAGGCAGCATTGGACGATTCCGAGCCGGGCAGCGATCGCCAGCTGGTATGGCTGCGGATGGTGCTGGCGACACTGCCGTCCGAGCACGCTGAGCTGGCCGCTCCGCTCGTTCACGGGTGCTCGCCTTGGCCGCAGGTGGTCGTCGACCCAGACCTGCGATGGCGCCACCTCAGCCGGCTGGCTGTCCTCGGCCGTTGTGACGATCATCTGCTCGCTATGACAGCTGACGTGGACCCGAGCTGGGACGGTCACTGCAGAGGGCTGACCGTACAGGCGGCGCGCCCACATGTCGGTGCCAAGGAGAACGGCTGGCAGCTGGCGATGGATGAGACGCGCTCATTGGCCGAACGCCGGGCCGCCATGGCCGGACTGCCGCAACCAACCCAGGAACCATTGCTCGCTGCATACGCCGATCGCTACTTCGTCGAACTGCAAAATGTGTGGGCGACCCAGGAAAGAGAGTTCGCCATAGCGTTCGCCAGAACCCTCTACCCACGCTTCGTGCCCGACCCCGCTCGTGTACTGGCCCACACGGACAACCTGCTCACCCGTGGGGCACCACCGCCCGAGCTGAGCCGAATCCTGCGACAGGAGCGGGTCGAGTTGGCGATGGCGATCAGCGCCCGCGCGCTGGATGCTGGCGGCTGATTAGGTCGGCACTGTGGTGACGGAAGCACACAGCGGTGGCCAAGATCCCGATCGCCAAGCCGGGACACGATCCAGGACTCATCGAACCGCACCAACCAGTCACCGGGGACAAACTGACTCGGCTTCCTTGGGGTGAGATCTCTGTGGCTGGGCACGACCTTGGTTGGGACGTCACGGCCTACATCAGATGGACTCGCGTCGACAGAGCCACAGACCTAAGCCAGAGCGAGCGAATCTGTGGAAGGTCCTGTTCGCAGCCATCAACAAGACTTTGACGTAGCACGTTAAGGCCTCGGCCCCTGGGCCCATCATCACCGCATGTGACCATCTGGCCCGTGACTGGCCCGCAGCTCGCGATCGAGGAAGAGAGTCTGTGAGACACGGTGGGACGCGTCGACGCCCCGAAGGGTCAGCGTCTCGCAGGCCAGCGGAGCTGTTTTCGCTGGTCGGCGGTGTGCGCCCCAGGCAGGATTCGAACCTGCGACCTACCGCTTAGGAGGCGGACGCTCTATCCCCTGAGCTACTGGGGCCGGGGCCGCCAGCCAGCGTACCGCCAGCTCATCTCACCAGCGCAGGTTCCCCTTCGACCAAGTCGTCGGGGGTGACGTCCGGCTTCTTCGACAGGCCGCTCGGCCACCACATCTTGGCGCCGATGTCGAGGTTTAGCGCGGTGACGAGTATGGCGCGCACGATGATCGTGTCGAGCAGTACGCCGAGCGCAACCGCGAAGCCGATCTCGGCCATGAAGACCATCGGCATCACGGCGAGTGCGGCGAACGTGCCGGCGAGCACCAGGCCGGCTGCCGTGATGACGCCGCCGGTCGATGCCAGGCCGATCAGCGCACCGCGCCGGGTGCCGTACTTGTGCGCCTCCTCCCGCACTCTGGTCATCAGGAAGATGTTGTAGTCGATGCCCAGTGCGACGAGGAACACGAATACGAACAGCGGGAAGCCGGCGTCCGCGCCCTCGAAGCCGAGGATGTACTCGAACACCAGCGCGCTGATGCCCAGTGCCGCGGCGAAGGACAGCACGACGGTGGCGATGAGCAGCAGCGGCGCCAGCAGCGCTCGCAGGAGTACGGCGAGGATGAAGAACACCACGATCAGCACGATCGGGATGATCAGCTGGTTGTCCGACTCGGCCGCGTTCAAAGTGTCGAGGAGGATCGCGCTGTCGCCGCCGACTTGGGCGTCCGCCTCGGGCACGGCGTGGACGGCGTCCCGCGCGTCCGACACCGTTTCTTGCGCGGCCGAGCTGTCGGGTGCGGCCTCGAGGGTTCCCGTCATCATGACGAGGCCGTCGGCCTCCCCGGCTGGTTCGACGTTGGAGATGCCCGGCGTCTCGGCGAAGGCGGACTGCACCTCATCGGCGCCGTCGGCGTTGCTGATGACGACGACCGGCTGCTCGCCACCCGCCCCGAAGTGCTCGGCGAAAATGTCCTGACCCACGATGGAGTCGGGCGTATTGGTGAACGCTTCCTCGTTCGTCAATCCGTTGGCATCCAGCCGGACGATGCCCAAAGCCAGCGCACCAAGCGCGAGCGACGTGACCACCCACACCAGGCGTGGCCGTCGGGAGATACGTGCACCGATGCGTGCCCAGATCCCCTCCGTGGTGTGGTCCACCGAACCGAACGTCGGGCGGACCGGCCAGAAGATCCAGCGGCCGACAATCACGAGCAGAGCGGGCAACAGCGTGAGCATGGCCAGCAGCCCGACCGCGATGCCGATCGAGAGCACCGGGCCCATTCCGGACGTGGAGTTGAGCTCCGCGAACACCAGGCAGAACATGCCGACCAGCACGGTGAGGCCGGAGGCGATGATCGCGGGCCCAGCCCGGTGCAAGGCGAACGACATCGCCTCGTGGCGATCCTGGTGCCGGCGCAGCTCCTCCCGATAACGCGCGACGAGCAGCAGGGCATAGTCCGCGCCGGCACCGAAGATAAGGACCGTCATGATGCCCACGCTCTGCGCGTTGACCGTGATCGTCCCGCTGTCGGCGAACAGGTAGACCACGGCTTGCGCGGTCGTCAGTGCCACCATCGCCGATATCACCGGCAATGCCCACAACAGCGGGCTGCGATAGGTCAGCAGCAGGATCACGATGACCACGGAGGCGGCGGCGAGGAGCAGTCGCCCGTCGATGCCGTCGAAGACCTCGGCGAAGTCCGCCGCGACACCGCCTGGCCCCGTGACATTGACCGAGGGGCCGTCCTCGCCGGAGCCGACCACGTCACGGATCCCGCCGTCTTGGCCGACGACCTCCCCGAGGGTCTCCCAGCCGCCTTCACCCATGTTGATGGGGACGACCAGCTCGAGCGCCTCGCCGTCCTCGGACGGTATCGGGCCTTGCACTTCCCCGATGTGGTCGAGGTCCGTGAGCGTGGCCGCGTGTTCCGCTGCCGTGGCCCGGTCGGCGTCGGTGATGCCGTCCGGACGTTCGTAGACCACGATCGCCGGCACCTCATCGGTGTCCCGGAAGCTCTCCTCCAGTTCCAGTACTTGTGTCGACTCGGCGCCCTCCGGCAGCCACGCGGAGTTGTCGTTCTCCTCCGCCTCGGTGAGCTTGCCGGCCAGGGGTCCCGCGATCGCGATGACCGCGACCCAGAACAACAGCACGAGATACTTGGTACGACGCCCGCAGATCAGGTTGGCGGCCGATCGGGTCATGAGCTTTCTCCCCTAAAGAACAGTGCCCTCGGTCCCCAAGCATCGCCGGACGCGCACGGTGAAATCGTCCGGGAGATCCCCGACCCGACCCCGAGAAACCCTCGTGGGTACCAGCGTGCAGTGGGTGCCGTGCCACGGTAAGCAAAGCCGCCGACGATCGTCAACCCAGTTAATGGTTAATTCGATGTATCGTTACCTCTTATGGGAGTTGCGGACCCACCTGGGCGCGGGCGGACGGCTCCATTGCCGAGTACCGGGATCCTTGTGCGGCGCGCGTACGTCCGCGCCGTCGAGTGCGCTCGGCAGGCGATCCCCGAGCCACACCACGTACGCCACCTCGCCGTGCTGTCGATGCTCAAGGACGGCGGCCCGCTCTCCCAGGAGGAGCTTTCGGCCGTCGCGCACGTCAACCGCACGCTCGTGGTCAAGCTGGTGGACGGCCTGGAGGAGCGCGGCCTGGTCGAACGGCGCCGCGATCCGCACGATCGCCGTCGATACGCACTGTTTCCCACCAAGGACGGGCTCGACCTGCTCGACCGACTCCAGCCGGCACTCGACGCCGCGGACAGTCAGCTGACACAGAGCCTCACCCGAGCCGAGCAGAGGCGCTTGAAGCAGCTGCTTCGCTCACTGGTCGCCGAGGATGACGACCCGCTCGTCGAGTCGCTCGCCGACCGTGCCGGCTACCTCGTCTCTCGTGCCCACGGCCGGATGCGTACCCAGGCGACCGATGCGCTCGGGCCGCTGGATATGGCGCCCCGTCATTTCGGCGCGCTCTCGATCCTGAGCAGCGAGCAGCCGTGCTCCCAGCAGCACCTCGCGGTCTGCCTGGGGATCAGTCCTCCCGCGGTGGTGCCGTTCGTGGACGAGATGGAGGACGCCGGCCTGATCAAGCGCACCCGCAATCCGCGTGATCGGCGGGCGTACGACCTCACCCTGACCCCGAAGGGCGGGCGTCGCCTGAGCCGGGCTCAGAACGCGGCCCGCGGGATGCGTGCTGGCATCGAGCAGCGGCTGGGGCCGGACGGCGAGCAGGAGCTGCGCGAGCTGCTCGGCAAGCTGGTCGGGGCGGTCAGCGGTAGGCGAGACCTTTGATGGTGTAGACGGTCGCCACGCCGTCGTCCTTGGTTGCGGTCATGTCTACCTCTTGACCCGCGAGCCCTTCCAGCTCGGCAGTGACGCTTTCCGCGGTGCCATCGCTGTCGTAGTCGCCGTGCGGTTCCGCCATGTACTCGGGGGACCCCAGGTTCAGGATCCAGTCCCCGAGGCGCCAGCTCCCGTCGGCCTCTCGCGTCAGCACTCCGCTGATCGGCTCCGGCGCCGGCTCGTCCTCCGGTGGTGGCGACTGCCCGTCGTCGGGTGGTGGCGACTGCCCGTCGTCGGGTGGTGAAGACCCGCCGTCGTCGGGTGGTGAAGTCCCGCCGTCGTCGGGTGGCGACTGCCCGTCGTCGGGTGGTGAAGTCCCGCCGTCCGGTGGTGGCGTGGGCGTCGGGCTGTCCGGGGGATCAGTGGGCGGCGTCGGCCCAGGTGGTGTCGGGCCGGGCTTCGTCGCCGCAGGTTGCCGCGGTCCGGTGCCCTGGATTTGCGGTGGTTGCTCGCCACGTGACTTCTGGTCCGCCCGCTGCTTGGCCGACCGGCCATCCGCGCCCCGAAGCTGGAGCGGGGTGGCGTCGAGCCTTCCGATGCGGGTGAGCTCGGCGGTCGTGGGTGCGATCTCGAAGTCGCCGTCGGCGTACGCGCGTGCGAGCTGGAGCACCAACCGGACGTACGCCATCGAGTGGTTGTAGCTGTAGACGGCTCGCCGCAGGTCCGCGGGATCACTCAGGTCGCCGCCGGAGGCACACAGGTAGACGGCCGAGGCGAGTGCGGCGTCGTCCAGGTCGTGCGGATTCCGAACGCCGTCGCTGTCGCCGTCAACCCCGGCGATGTCCCACGTCGACGGGATGAACTGCATCGGGCCGACGGCGCGGTCCCAGGCTCGGTCGCCGTCCAGGTGCCCGCCGTCGGTGTCCCGGATGGCGGCCACCGACCCGCGGCCGTCCAGGGGCACGCCGATGATGTGCGGGTGGGACACGCCGGTGCGATCGACGACCGCTCCGGCGAAGCGTCCGTGGTCCGACTCGACCCGCCCGATCGCCGCCAGCAGGGTCCAGTCCAGGTTGCACGCCGGATGGCTCTTCGACAGCACCAGCGCGGCGTTGCGGTAGGCGCGCAGCGCGGCCGACGGGATGTCTCCCACACCGGTGCCGCTCAGCGGGGCGACCCGGCCGCGCTCGCCTTGGGCCGCGAGCCTGGTGTCCTTCCAGGGGAGCGTGGGTACGACCTGCTGGCCGTACGGCACGGCGAGACCCGAGGTGATACCGGAGGTCTCGACCCCGGTGTCGAGCGGCGACTCGGACAACTCGACCATCTCGGGCGGCGTGGCGAATCCCAGCATCAATGGCGACACGAAGGCAACGGCGCCCAGCCGCAATGCGGCACGCCCGCGTCCCCGGCGACTCCTGCTTTGCCGGGCTTGCTGCGCATTGTCCGGGCTGGTCGTTCTGCCGCTCATAGGACCCCCGTGACCTTGACCGTGGTCCGAGTTTCTAGGGTAACCGCGGATGGCTGTGCAGCGCACGGAAACAAGAGGTTGAATCCTTGGCGACGCGGAATCAGCCGTCGAAGAGAGAGCTGAGCCGGCCTTCGCTGTCTTCCGACTCGTCGGGCATGGGCGGGCCCTCGGATGGCTGTACGACGACGAATCCCGGTCCGTGGAAGGCGTACTGAAGCGCCTCGCCGCTGCCGCCGCGCAACATCGACCTCATCTTCATACTGGAGACGATGTTCGGGGTGAGGTTGGCCGACCAACACACGGCCGCCTGGGTGTCGACGTACGTCGGCTGTACGGAGCAGTCCAGGATCATGGGCTTGCCGTGTGCCGTCATCGCGACGTGGCCCTCGCCTTGAATCAGGGTGTTGAAGAGTCCTCCGGTCATGATCCCGGCGCCCTTGGTGCGGTGGACGTCCCAGTGCAGGTGGGCGTCGAACGCCAGAAGCGAGCGTCCGTTGATGCTGATGGCGTCGTTCTCCAGCCGCATCACGAAGACGTTGTATGCGCTGTCGGCGAAGAAGACCTCGCCTTGACCCGACACCCGCATCAGCGGGGTGTCCTCGCTCGTCATCGCGCGCTTCATGAACTTTCCGAGGCTGCCGGAACCCTCGTGCGTGAACGACGCCTGCCCCTGGTAGGCGACCATGGCGCCCTTCGCGGCCAGTACGTCCGGCCCGAGAACCACCTTCAGCAGCCAGGGGTTCTGCAGCGTGAAGCGCTCGGTGGTGGTGGTCTCGTGATGCTCCTGGGCGAACAGTTCACTGCGCATGGGAGGCAGTCTGGCCCACGCCGAGCGAACCGCCAACCGCGCACGGTTGTTCTCGGCCTGCTGTTGGCGGTGACCCCCAAAGGGCGTAATGTTTTCGATGTCGTTATCAAGTTGTGATCGTGCGATCGGGTGGTGCAGTTCATCGGGGAGCTGTGATGCACGCGAGGCCGGGAGGCAGACGGGGTGCGTGTATTCGTCGTCGGTGCTACCGGAGTGCTGGGCACGTCGGCGCTCCGTGCGCTGTTCAAGGCCGGTCACGACGTCGGCGGCCTGACCCGTTCGGAGGCCAAGGCCGAGCAGTTGAAGGAGTTGGGAGTGCGGGCCACGGTGGCCAGCCTGTTCGACTCCGAGAGCCTGCGGGCGGCGTTCGAAGGGTATGAGGTGGTCTGCAATCTCGCCACCCACATTCCGGTGGGCATGGCCGGCATGCGCCCGGGTGCGTGGAAGGTCAACGACCGGCTGCACACCCATGGCACGCACCTGGTCGTGAGTGCCGCGAAGCAGGCCGGCGTACGCCGGATCATCCAGGAGTCCGCATCGTTCGCGTACACCGACGGCGGCGACGATTGGCTCGACGAGTCCAGTCCGCTGTCGGTCACCCGCGCCACCGAGCCGATAGCCGAGGCCGAGACCAACGCGGCATCCTTCGTCTGCGGCCACCGTACGGCGGTCGTGTTGCGGTTCGGTGAGGTCGTCGGCGACGACCCCTGGACCCGCTGGCGGCTCGACCGGGCGCGTGCCGGGCATGCCATCGGACTCGGCGATCCGGCCGGGTGGACCCACGTGGTCCACCCCGACGACGTCGGCACCGCGATCGTGGCCGCGTTGTACACCCCGAGCGGCGTCTACAACGTGGGTGCCGAACCCGTACTGCGCAAGGAGTTCGTGTCGACGTTCGGGCAGGCGACCGGACACCAGGTCGGGTTCATGCCGAGGATGGTGGTCAGGTTCGCGGGGGATCGGTGGGAGCCGCTTGCGCGGTCCCACCGGGTCTCCTCCCGTCGCCTGATGGAGCAGGGCGGCTGGTCGCCGGTACACCCGAAATTCGCCTCGTCGTGGCTCGACAAGATCGCGGTGCGGGTGTCTTGAGGCGACGGCTTACCGTGCCCCGGCCTACCTCAGCTGCCCGGCGCGGAACCGCTCTGGTTGCGTACCGCGAGCAGGTCGCGAATCTCCGCCAGTAGCGCGGCCTCCGGCGATGGCTCCGCCCCTTCCTCCTCGGCCATCCGTTCCTTCAGCCTGGTGTAAGGAACGATGATCAGGAAGTAGACCACCGCGGCGACGATCAGGAACGACACCAAGGCAGTGAGGAAGACGCCGACGCTGATGCCGCCCGGCTCGTATTCGGAGAAGTTCGGCGTACCGCCCGCCTTTCCGATCAGGTCCATGATCATACCGACGGTGGCGTTGACCACCTCGGCGAACGCCAGCGCCATGATCAACGCGACGGCGAGCTCGACGAGATTTCCCTTCATCAGGAAGTCTTTGAATCCCTTGAGCACGTTCCCTCCAGTCCTCGGAATGGTTGCCCGGTTTCGACCCTAATGTGCTTTACCCCCGGAGCGCCACGGACAACGGGCCCCGAATCATGGCCTGAGACAGCGAAGTCGCCTGCTCGGCGGTCACGGCGAGTACGACGAGTGCGCCCGACGTACCCGAGGCCAGGTCGGGGTCGCGGGCCGGCACGGCCACCACCGGCGCGGAGGACACCACGACGCCGGCCCCGCGGACACCACGGGGGTCCGGCGCGAGCACGTCGATCCGGTCGCCCACCCGCACCAGGCCGACGGACTCGGCGTCGGCGATCCGTACGGGCACCGCCACCATGCCCCGGCCGTAGCCCTCGACCAGGCCGGGTCCGACGACCCGGACGTCGGTCAGCGGTTCGCCGGCGCGTACCGGAGCCGTGAGCACCCGGCCCACGACCGCCGTCCGGTCGCGGATCGTGCCCGTCGGCACGGCATCGGAGGGGAGCCGCCTGATCTCGATGTCTTCGCGAGCGAGCGGTCGGCCGCCCTCGAGATCACCTGCGGCGACCACCACCGGGACGGTTGCGGGCGGATGCGGAGCGAGCACATCGAGGGCGAACGCGACGGCTCCGGCGGCCAGACCGGCCGCGAGCAGCCGCCGGTGGGCGCTCACCGCGCGGCGAGCCGCGGTCGCGGCGGAGGCCAGCACCTGGGTGGAGGAGTCGGACATGGACCCAGGGTGACAATCTTCCGGGCCGAGCGTCGGCGGTTGTCCACAGCCCCGGTCGGCCGGACCGTCGCGTGGCGTGTTCTGGTTCGGCCAGGCCCGATTCAGCAGCCAAAACGCGCCACACGATGTGGGGGATTAGGCGGGGGTGGGCGCCTTCGACTTCTCGGAGGAGGAGCTGCCGGATGTCGTCGTACCCGCGTCGCTCTTGGAGCCGCCCGCCGAGTCACCGCCGGACGAGCCGGACGAGCCCGAGCCTGAGCCCGATCCGGAATCCGAGGAGGAGGAGTCCGAGGAGGAGGAGGAGTCCGAGCTCGCGCTCTCCTTGGCGGGCGCCTTGCTCGAGTCACGGCTCGTGCCGTTGGCCGCCGTGCGGCTGTCGGTCTTGTAGAAGCCGGAGCCCTTGAACACGACACCGACGGCGCTGAACTTCTTGCGCAGCTTGCCGTCGCACGACGGGCATTGCGTCAGCGGGTCGTCGGTGAAGCTCTGGCGCACCTCGAGCTGCTCGTGGCAGACCGTGCACGCGTACTGGTAGGTGGGCACCGACACATCTCCTCAGGTACGGCAGGATTAGCACTCTATCCCAACGACTGCCAATTGTACGGGCCGAAAGCCAGCCCGGCACAATGGCGGGGTGTCTCGCCTCCGCCGGACCGCCTCCATCGTGGCGATCGTGCTCGTGGCCGTACTGGTGCTGGCTCTGGTGGCCGCGACCTGGGCCGTACGCCGGTCCTTCCCGCAGACCGAGGGGGAGATCACCGTTCCCGGGCTGGAGTCGGAGGTCACGGTCTATCGCGACGAGCGGGGCGTACCGCAGATCTACGCCGACAACTCCGAGGACCTGTTCTACGCACAGGGGTTCGTGCATGCCCAGGACCGGTTCTTCGAGATGGACTTCCGGCGGCATGTCACGGCGGGCCGCACCGCCGAGCTGTTCGGCGAGGAGGCCGTGGAGACCGACTCCTTCGTCCGGACCCTCGGCTGGCGCGAGGTCGCCGAGCGGGAAATCGCGATGCTCGACGCGGACACCCGCCGCTACCTCGAGGCCTACGCGGACGGCGTGAACGCCTACATCGGGGATCGCGGGCCGTCACAGCTCAGCCTGGAGTACGTCGTACTCGGCCTGGGCGGGCTCGACTACTCGCCCGAGGAGTGGACGCCGGTGGACTCGCTGGCCTGGCTCAAGGCCATGGCGTGGGACCTGCGCTCCGACATGGAGGACGAGATCGATCGCGTACTCGCGACCCAGACGCTCGAACCCGAGCAGGTCGCCAGGCTGTACCCCGACTACCCGTTCGGACGCCATCCGCCGATCGTGACCTCGGGGGCTGTGGTCGACGGCGTGTTCGAGCAGGAGGCCACGCAGAACACGACCCGGCAGCCGAGGCGGGCGGTGCTGTCGCCCGCTGTGGTGTCCGCGTTGCGTGGGGTGGCCGCGGTGTCGAACCGGCTGCCGTCGCTCCTGGGTACGGGTAGCGGGCTCGGCTCCAATGCCTGGGCGGTGTCCGGCGAGCGCACGAGCACCGGGCTGCCGCTGCTGGCCAACGACCCGCATCTGGCGCCGTCGATTCCGGGGATCTGGTACCAGATGGGCCTGCACTGTACGACGGTCGACGCGGACTGCCCGTTCGACGTCTCCGGCTTCACCTTCTCCGGGCTCCCCGGCGTGGTGATCGGACACAACGACACGATCGCGTGGGGGTTCACCAACCTCGGCGCCGACGTCGCGGACCTGTACGTCGAGGACGTCCGCGGCGACTCGTACCGCTACAAGGGCCGGTTCCGCCCCGTGCGGCAGCGCCGGGAGCGGATCCGAGTCGCCGGGGGAGAAGACGTCAGGATCACTGTGCGCTCGACTCGCCACGGCCCGCTGATCTCCGACGTGAACGACGAGCTGAGCGATGTGGCCGAGCTTGGCGAGGACGTCGCGACGGAGCGGGTGTCGGGTGGACGACGCGGGCTGAGGGGCGACGCCGCGATCGCGTTGCGATGGACGGCGCTGGAGCCGGGGCGGACGGCGGACGCGCTGTTCATGATGAACACCGCGCGGTCCTGGGACGAGTTCCGCCGGGCCGCGCGGTATTTCGACGTACCGGCTCAGAACCTGGTGTATGCCGACGTCGACGGCCGGATCGGCTACCAGGCGCCGGGGCGGATCCCGATCCGGCGTAGCGGCAACGGGGACTGGCCGGTTCCGGGCTGGGATCCGGCGTACGAATGGGCCGACCAGCCGGTGCCGTTCGACGCGCTGCCGAACGTACTGGATCCCCCGGAGGGATACGTCGTCACGGCGAACCAGGCGGTCATCGGCAAGGACTATCCGTACTACCTGGGCAGCGCGTTCGCGCGCGGGTACCGCAGCCAGCGGATCGCCGAGCTGATCCGCGACGACCTGTCGCTCACGCCCGAGGACATGACCCAGATCCAGCTGGACGCACAGAACGGCAACGCGGAGACACTCGTCCCCTATCTGCTGGATCTGAACATCGACGCCGCATACGTGCGCGAAGGCCAGCAGGTGCTCGAGGACTGGGACATGAACCAGTCCTCCGGCTCTGCCGGAGCCGCGTTTTTCAACGTGGTATGGACGAACGTTCTGGAGAAGACGTTCCACGACCAGCTCCCGGAGGAGGTGTGGCCGGATGGCGGCGACCGCTGGTTCGATGTGGTGCGGAAGCTGCTGAACCGGCCGCACGCCCAGTGGTGGGATGACGCGCGCACCGGGTTCGTCGAGACGCGGGACGACATCCTGATCGAGGCGATGCAGGAGGCCCGGCACGAGATCACCCGGTTGCAGGCGCGCGATCCGGAGCTCTGGTCGTGGGGCCATCTGCACCGGCTGGAGCTGGTACACCAGTCACTCGGGAGGTCCGGAATCGGGCCGATCGAGTGGTTGTTCAACCGCGGCCCGTTCGGGGTGGGTGGTGGCGACTCGATGGTGAACGCCACCGGGTGGGATGCCACCGAGGGGTACGACGTGAACTGGGTGCCCTCGATGCGGATGGTGGTCTCGCTGGACGACCTGGACGAGTCTCATTGGATCAATCTCACCGGCGCCTCCGGCCACGTGTTCAACGCGCGCTATTCCGATCAGTCCGAGCTGTGGCGCGAGGGCGAGACCACACCGTGGGCGTTCAGTCCGGAGGCGGTGCGGGAGACCGCGGTCGACGAGCTGCGCCTCGTCCCGGCCGGCTGATGGTGGCGGAACGCTCCGCCGGGCGATGCCGTCTCCCGGGCTGCGGCGAGCCGGCGAACTGGCGGGGCGGATATCTTGGGCCGCGTGTCGGTGATCACGACGTTGGAGCTGACGAAGACCTATCCGCGGGTGACCGCGCTGGACCGGCTGTCCGTCAGCGTCGCCTCGGGGATCACCGGCCTCGTCGGCGCCAACGGCGCCGGCAAGTCCACGCTGATCAAGATCCTGCTCGGTCTGCTGCCGCCGAACGGCGGGTCGGCGAGCGTACTCGGGTTCAACATCGCGAACCAAGGCAGTGAGATCCGGGCCCGGGTCGGATACATGCCCGAGCACGACTGCCTGCCGCCGGACGTGTCCGCTTCGGAGCTGGTCGTGCATATGGCACGCATGTCCGGCCTGCCCCTGGCATCGGCGCGGGAGCGGGCCGCGGACGTTCTGCGGCACGTCGGGCTGTACGAGGAGAGGTACCGGCCGATCGGCGGGTACTCCACCGGGATGCGGCAACGGGTCAAGCTGGCGCAGGCGCTCGTGCATGATCCGCTGCTGGTCTTCCTCGACGAGCCGACGAACGGTCTCGACCCGCAGGCACGGGACGAGATGCTCGACCTGATCCGCCGGATCGGCAGCGAGTTCGGCATCGCCGTGCTCGTGACCTCGCACCTCCTCGGTGAGCTGGAGCGGATCAGCGACTACGTCATCATCCTCGACTCCGGGCGGCTGCTGCGGGCGTCGTCGACGGCGGAGTTCCTGGTACGGACCGGCGTACTCCATGTCGAGGTTCAGGGCCCGCCGGAGGCCAACGACATGGAGGTGCGGGATCGGCTCGGCCATGCGTTGCACCAGGCCGGGTTGTACGTCTGGCCCGACGGTCGCGGAGTCGCGGTGCGGTTCAACGACGAGTCGGTGTTCGACCTGATCCGTGACACTACGGTCGACCTGGGGCTCGGCCTGGTGCGGCTCGAGCAGGGCCACCACCGGATCGAGGACGTCTTCCGGGAGGAGGTGGCCGGTCATGTCCCTCCAGCCTGAGCGTCCGGACGGGGTCATCCACGACATCGGCTACCGGCCGTACGGCGGTCGCCGGCTCGGCGAGGGCGCGGTCGCGTGGTCGCTGTTCGTCGTCGGCACCCGGCATGCATACGGGCTGGGCCGGTCCGCCAGGTCGAAGGTGCTGCCGTTCCTCCTGCTGGGAGCGATGCTCCTTCCGGCCGCGATCATCGTGGGAGTCGTCGTCCAGGCCGACCTCGAGACCCAGCCGCTGGATTACAGCACCTACCAGCTGACCACCCTGCTGCTGATCTCGGTGTTCGTGGCCTCGCAGGCGCCGACGTTGTTCTCCAGGGACGTCCGCTACCGGACGCTGACCCTCTACTTCGCGCGCCCGATCCGCCGGGTGACGTTCGTGCTGATCCGGTTCGCCTCCCTGGCCACCGCGGTCTTCATCCTGATCTTCCTGCCACTGTTGCTGTTGTACGTCGGGGGACTGCTGGCCGACATGCCGATCGGTCGGGAAACCGGCGACTTCCTCAGGGGGGTGGTGGGCGCCGTCGTGCTGGCGCTCGTGCTCGCGGCGTTCTCCGCGGTGATCGCCGCGACCACGGTACGCCGCGGGCTGGCGATCGCCGCGATCATCGTCGCCCTCGTGCTCAGCTACACCGTCGTGTCGTCTTTCCAGGGCATCGCCGCCGGGACCGGCAACCCGGGCATCGCGCAGGTGGCGGGTGCGTTCTCGCCGTACACCCTGGTCAACGGCTTCCAGGCGTGGGCCTTCGACGTGCCGTGGGCCGGTCCGCCCATGCCGATCGGTGCGGGTGTGGGAGTCGGCTACCTGGCGGTCGCCTGCGCGGTGGTACTGGGTTCGATCGGGTTGCTGATGTGGCGTTACCGGAGGCTGGCCGCGGTATGAGCGAGCTCGAGCTGCAGCAGGTCTCCCGATGGTACGGCCACGTCGTGGCGGTCAACGGCGTCTCCATGACCATCGGCCCGGGCGTCACCGGCCTGCTCGGGCCGAACGGTGCCGGCAAGTCCACGCTGATCGCGATGATGTCGGGATTCCTGGCGCCGTCCGCCGGGTCGGTGACGCTGGACGGGCAGCCCATCTGGCGCAACGACGGGCTCTACCGGCAGATCGGGCTCGTACCGGAACGCGAGGCGGTCTTCGAGCACCTGACCGGGCGTCAGTTCGTGGTCGCGATGGCGGAGCTGCACGGTCTGTCGTCGCCGGGACAGGCTGCGGCGCATGCGATCGCGACTGTGGAGATGCACGAGGCCCAGGACCGGAGGATTTCGACGTACTCCAAGGGAATGCGCCAACGCATCAAGATGGCGCAAGCCCTCGTGCACGACCCGGCGGTGTTGCTCCTGGACGAGCCGTTCAACGGCATGGACCCCCGTCAGCGGATGCACCTGATGGAGCTGCTGCGGGAGATGGGCCAGCAGGGACGGACCGTGCTGTTCAGCTCGCACATCCTGGAGGAGGTCGAGCAGGTCGCCCGGCACATCGAGGTCGTGGTCGCCGGACGCCACGCCGCGTCCGGCGACTTCGGGGCCATCCGCCGGCTGATGACCGACCGGCCGAACCGGTACGTGATCCGGTCGTCCGACGACCGCCGGCTGGCCGCCGCCCTGATCGCCGACGAGTCCGCGCGCGCGGTATCGCTGCGCTCCAACGGAGACGGGATCGACGTCGAGGCGGTCGACTTCGGCCGGTTCAGCTGGGTGCTGCCGCGGCTGACCCGGGAGAACGACATCCGGCTCCTCGAGGTCTCGGCGACCGACGAGTCCCTCGAGAGCGTCTTCTCCTACCTGATCTCGTCATGACCGCGAACCCACAGGGGTGGTGCACGGAACGATGAACGCGACCGTTGTGCGACTCGCCTTCCGCAGCATGTTCGGCAGGCGCCGGGCGATCCTGCTGTGCGTGCTCGCGCTCGTGCTGCTCGCGGTGGCCGTATTGGTGCGCGTTCTGGCCGGGGAGTCGACCTCGGACGCGAGTGTGGTGTTGTTCGAGATCGGCCTGGTGCTCATCGTGCCGTTGGTCGCGTTGATCGCGGGAACCGGTGTGATCGCCCCGGAGATCGACGACGGGTCGATCGTCTATCTCCTGGCGAAGCCGATATCGCGGTATGTCATCGTGATCAGCAAGCTGGCGGTCGCCGTGACCTGTTCGCTGGTCTTCGGTGCACTGACGATGCTGGCGCCCGGCCTGATTCTGGATCCGTCGTACACCGAGCTCTGGCTGGGCTCGGGCGTCGGCGCCCTGACCGCCGGCGTGGTCTACAGCGCGATCTTCCTGATGCTGTCCATCGCCACCCGGCATGCGGTGGTCTGGGGACTGATCTACGTGCTGATCTGGGAGGGCCTGCTCGGTGGCCTGCTCAGCGGGGTGCGCTGGGTGAGCGTCGCCCAATGGGCCTCCGCGATCACCGACGAGATCGCGGCCAGCAGCCGCCTCGACCCGAGGCTGAGCGTGGTGTATGCGATCGTGGTCGCGGTCGTGGTGCTCGTGCTGGCGACCTGGTTCGCCGGGTTCCGGCTGCGGTCGTTCCACCTCACCGGCGAGGAGTAGTCGGCGTCTCGAACCGGGTCATCCCGGTCGGGGTCGCCGCCGCATGGACCCGCCGGTCGCGGGACGTCGCCGGTACGACGTCCAGTACCTCCGAGGCGTACAGCAGCACGCACGTCCACACCCGCCCACCGATCCGGTCCAGCACGCCGTCGTAATATCCGCCGCCGCGCCCGAGCCGCGTTCCGGTCGCGTCGACGGCGAGGCCGGGACACAGGACCGCGTCCGCATGACACACCGCATCGATTCCTTCTCGGGCACCGGTGGGCTCGAGAAGCCCGAATCGAGCCGGTGCCAGCGTCGACCGTCCGGCGTACAGAGCCCAGTCCAGCCGGCGATTCTCCGCCAGGACAGGAAGAAGGACCTCGACGCCACGTTCATGAAACGAGTCCAGCAGCGACCCGGTCGGCGGTTCGGCGCCCACCGAGACGTAGAGCCCCACCCGCCGCACTCCGGACAGCTCGGGCTGGTCGAGTACTAGCGCGGTCAGCGCCCGGCCGGATTCCGAGATCTCGGGGCCGGTGAGGGCCTCGCGAGCCGACAACAGCCGACGGCGAAGCGCGCCCTTCTCGGCGGATACGTCGTCGTGAACCACACGTCAACGCTATGCCACGGCCCAGTCGCCCGAGCCGGGCCGGGCACGCCGGATGCGCAACACCCCGAGGCCGTACGATGCGCCGTATGAGCGTCGAGGGACTTCAGCGAGCGCAGCAGGTGATGACCGAAGCGGGTGTGCACCCTCGTGCCATCGACGTGTTCTCGCACTACTACCGGGTGTTGGAGTCCGGCGAGACCGGGATGATTCCCGAGGCCGGCATCGAGCCGATCGCGGAGCTGCCGCGGCTGGCCGACCTCGATCCCGATCCGGGTGCGGCACGAGACGCGCTGGCGAGGACGGTCGTCATCAAGCTCAACGGCGGTCTGGGCACGTCGATGGGCATGGACCGCGCCAAGTCGCTGCTGGAGGTCCGGTCCGGGCGGAGCTTCCTCGACATCATCGCCGAACAGGTTCTGGCGTTGCGCGAGGAGTACGACGCGAGCCTGCCGCTGCTCTTCATGAACAGCTTCCGTACGAGGGACGACACGCTCGCCGCGCTGAAGAAGTACGACGGCCTCGCGGTCGGAGACCTGCCCCTGGACTTCCTGCAGAACCGCGAACCCAAGCTGCGATCCGACGACCTCACCCCGGTGAGCTGGCCGGCCGACCCGTCCTTGGAGTGGTGCCCGCCCGGCCACGGCGATCTCTACACCGCACTCGAGGTGTCCGGCGTACTCCGGAACCTGATCGAGGCCGGCTACCGATACGCGTTCGTGTCCAACGCGGACAACCTCGGTGCGCGTCCCGATCCGCGCTTGGCCGCGTGGTTCGCCGGGCTCGCGGTACCGTTCGCGTCCGAGTCCTGCCGGCGTACGCCCGCCGACCGCAAGGGCGGGCACCTCGCGGTACGCCGGTCCGACGGCCGGCTCGTGCTGCGCGAGTCGGCGCAGACCCTGCCCGAGGACGGCGACGCCTTCGCCGACATCGGGCGGCATCGCTATTTCAACAGCAACAACCTGTGGCTCGATCTCGGTGCGCTCGCGGACACGCTGGACGCCACGGGCGGGGTCCTCGGGCTGCCGGTCATCCGCAACGTGAAGACCGTCGACCCGACCAGGCCGGACTCGCCGGAGGTGATCCAGATCGAGACCGCGATGGGTGCGGCGGTCGAGGTGTTCGACCATGCCGCGGCGATCGAGGTCGACCGGTCGCGTTTCCTGCCGGTCAAGACCACGAGCGACCTATTGGTGCTCAGGTCGGACGCGTACGAGCTCACCCGCGACGCGCAGGTACGCCTGGTCGACGGCCGGCACGACGCGCCGCTGGTCAGTCTCGGCTCGGCGTACAAGGTCGTGCACGACTTCGACGCCCGGTTCCCGTATGGTCCGCCCTCGCTGGTCGGCTGCGACAGCCTGACGGTGCACGGGGACTGGACCTTCGGCCGCCACATACGGGTCGTCGGTTCGGCCGTGGTGGGGGCAGACGGATCTCCGGGAACGGTCGAGGACGGCACGGTGGTCGGACCGGTCGGCTGACGACGCGGGCGGCGACTAGGCCGCGCGCACGGGTTAGGGTTTGGCGCATGGCGCGCGAACTGGTGTCGGTCGACGACCACCTGCAGCGGATCCTGGACACGGTGTATCCGCTGCAGCCTTACGACCAGCCGCTGCTGGAGGCGCTCGATCTCCCGATCTGCGAAGAGGTGGTCTCGCCGATCGACCTGCCGGGTTTCGACAACTCGGCGATGGACGGCTACGCCGTACGCAGCGAGGAGGTCGCCGAGGCGACGGAGTCCTATCCGGTCTGGCTTCCCGTGGTGGGGGAGTCGGCCGCGGGGCAGTCGGAGGCGTTCGCCCTGTCCGCGGGGTCCGCGCTGCGGATCATGACCGGCGCCCCGGTGCCAGCGGGCGCGGACGCGATCGTGCCGCTGGAATGGACGAACCGCGGGATCGCGGAGGTGGCCATCCACCGGGCGGCTCCGCCCGGTCTGCACGTACGCCGGGTGGGCGAGGACATCCGGGCCGGGCAGCGGCTGTTCGAGGAGGGAACCGTCCTCGGTCCGAGGGAGATCGGACTGCTCGCGGCCGTGGGGCGCGCGCAGGTCCGGGCCCGCCCCCGGCCGCGCGTGGTCGTGATATCCACCGGTTCCGAGCTTCGCGAACCGGGGACCGCGCTCGGATTCGACTCGGTGTACGACTCGAACAGCCACGCGCTCGCGGCGGCCGCGCGCCGGGCGGGCGCGGTCTCGTACCGCGTCGGCATCGTTTCCGACGATCCTCACGAGTTCAGGGCCGCGCTCTCTGACCAGCTGGTGCGGGCGGACGTCGTGGTCACCAGCGGCGGGGTCAGCAAGGGCGACTACGACGTGGTCAAGGAGGTCCTGAGCAAGTCCGGCGGCGTCGACTTCTACGACGTCGCGATGAAGCCGGGGAAGCCTCAGGGGTTCGGTACGGTCGGCGAGGACGACACCCCGATCTTCACCCTGCCGGGCAACCCGGTCTCGGCGTACGTCTCCTTCGAGGTCTTCGTACTCCCGGCCATCCGGCGGCTGATGGGGCGAATGCCGTACCGCCGGCCGATGGTCCGCGCGATCTCCGGCAAGCTGATCCGGTCGGTTCCGGGCAAGCAGCAGTACATCCGGGCCCAGTTCGCCGTCGATCCGCGCGGCGCGCATGTCAGTCCGGTGGGCGGCGACGGCTCGCACCTGATCGGCGATCTCGCGGCCGCCAACGCGCTGATCGTCGCACCGGACCACGTCGTAGAGGTCCCCGCCGGCTCGCACGCCGACGTGATCGTCCTCGACCGGGACTTCTGAGATGACCGAGCAGGAGGGTCGCCGCCGCGGCCTGAGTCACGTCGACGAGAGCGGGGCGGCGCGCATGGTGGACGTGTCCGAGAAGGACGTGACCGCGCGCACGGCCACCGCCTCCGGCATGGTGCAGGTGTCGCCGGAGGTGGTGCGGCTGCTCCGCGAGGACGAGATGCCGAAGGGCGATGCGCTCGCCACCGCGCGGATCGCCGGGATCATGGCGGCGAAGCGGACACCGGACCTCGTGCCGCTGTGCCACCCGCTGGCGATCAGCGGCGTCACCGTCGACCTCGAGGTGCAGGACGCGGGGGTGCGGATCGACGCGGCGGTGCGCACGACCGATCGAACCGGCGTCGAGATGGAGGCCCTGACCGCGGTGTCGGTCGCCGCCCTCACGGTGGTGGACATGGTCAAGGGTGTCGACCGGTCCGCGGTGATCACCGACATACGGGTCGAGAGCAAGAGCGGAGGGCGCAGCGGATCGTGGCGGCGATGAGTCCGGACGCCGCGCCGCGTGCGCTGGTGGTGACGGTGTCGAACCGCGCGGCGGCGGGCGTGTACTCCGACGACGCCGGTCCGCTGATCGCGGAGTCGCTCGCCGGGCTGGGATGCCGGGTCGAGGGACCGGTGGTGATCGCGGACGGCGAGCCGGTGGCGGAGACCCTGCGGGACGCCGTTCGCGACGGCTTCGACGTCGTACTCACCACCGGTGGCACCGGGCTGACCCCGCTGGACCTGACGCCGGAGATGACCCGGCGGGTGATCGACCATGAGGTGCCGGGCATCGCGGAGGCGATCCGGGCGTACGGCGTCGGCAAGGGCATCCCCACCGCGGCACTGTCCCGCGCGGTCTGCGGAGTCGCCGGGCTGACCCTCGTGATCAACCTGCCCGGATCCCCCGGAGGCGTGCGCGACGGCCTTGCGGTGCTGGAACCGGTGCTGTTGCATGCGATAGACCAGATCGGCGGGGGCGATCATCCGAGACCTCAGAAGGGAACCGGGTCCTGAAGCCGGGATGGGCCGTCACGGTCGCCGAGGGCAGGATTGGTGTCCGCCCGATTCGCCTCCGGGACGGGCGAGCGTGGCGACGGCTGCGCGCGCGCAACCGGAGCTGGCTGCACGAGTGGGATGCCACGCTCCCGCCCGGAGGCGAGGAAACGGCGAGCAGCTACGGCCGGATGGTGCGGCAGCTGCGGTCCAGTGCGCGCGCCGGACGCGCGCTGCCGTACGTGTCGACGTACGACGGCGCGATGGTCGGCCAGGTCGGCGTGCACAACATCGTGTGGGGCTCGGCCTGCTTCGGTCAGGTGAGCTACTGGATCGACGAGGCGCACGCGGGCCGGGAGATCGTGCCGACCGCGGTGGCTCTGCTGGGCGACCACTGCTTCCGGAGACTGGGCCTGCATCGGCTGGAGATCGCCGTACGTCCGGAGAACACCGCCTCCGTCCGGGTCGCGGAGAAGCTGGGATTCACCCTGATCGGGATGGCGCCACGGTATCTGCACATCAACGGCGCATGGCGGGACCACCATCTGTACGCGGTGACCGTCGAGGACGTGCCCGAGGGATTGCTCGCCCGCTGGAGCCAGCGTCGGCGTTGAGATCTCCATTCACATCAGTCACACGAGTTGTATTGCGACACACCGGCCTCGGTGCGCCGCGCCGCCTGGGATCGGCTTTACGGTCATACCCGTGGGCTGGTCCGGACTGGTGTACGTCGCGATCGTCGTCTGCTGGGCGGCGTACCTCGTGCCGTTCGCGCTCAAGCGGTACGACGAGGCGACCCGGAAGCGGTCGGTCGACCGGTTCTCGGCAGCCATGCGCGTGCTCGGCCGGAAGAGCTCGGCCCAGTCCCGCGGCACCATCACCACGGTCAAGCCGACGGTCAGACCGTCCGGCGAGCCTTCGGCGGTCAGGGTCGGTGGCCGCCCGGCCGAGCCCCCTGCCGAACCCCCCGTCGAGCCCCCAGTTGAGCAGGGCGATCGAGCACAGAGGGCGGCCGCGCGGGCGGCCGCCTTTCGGCGTCGCCGGGTCTTGGCACTGCTCCTTGCGCTGACCGCACTGGTGGCCGGTGTCTCGGCCCTGCCGGCGGTGCAGTGGTGGGCGCCGGGGGTTCCGGCTGCTCTGACCCTAGGCTTCTTGTGGCTCTGCCACAGTCAGGCCCGCCGGGCGAGCGACGCGTACTGGGATACGGCCGCGGTCCGCGATGAGTCCGAACGCGAGGCCTCGGCGGGATCGGATTCGGCCGTCGGCGTGGACGACGAGCCGACCGTGGTCCTCGACCGCGACGAGCTGCCGCAGGTCGCGGTGCCGGTGGATACCACCGACGGCGGCACGCTGTGGGACCCGGTTCCGGTGACCCTGCCGACGTACGTCTCGAAGCCCAAGGCCCACCGGACCATCCGTACGATCGACCTCGGCGAGCCCGGCACTTGGACGTCGGGGCGCACCGAGGAGGACGCCGCGCTCGTCGAGCGGGCAGAGGCGCAGGAGGCCGCCGAAGCCGGCGAGCCGGCAGACTCACCGGCGGAGGAGCAGCACGCCGTCGGTGGCTGAGTACCGCTGTTGGGGTGCGTGTTAGAGTTCATCCCCGTTCATCGCGGAGGTCCTGAACCGGTCCTTGTGCAACGCGAATCTGGGGCTGTGGCGCAGCTGGTAGCGCGTCTCGTTCGCAACGAGAAGGTCAGGGGTTCGAGTCCCCTCAGCTCCACCCGGCGAACGCCCAGGTCAGCGGCCGAATTGGCCGAGCTTGGGCTGAGCCGGCTTTCGGGCCCGTGGGAGACATGGGAGACGGCTTTGTCGCCCATCGGGTCTCCGAGGAGGTCGCGGCGTCCACCGCGCCCTTCAGCGCTGGCACCCAGTCAACCAGCTTGGTCCGTTCTGCGCCCGTTTAGCGATTACAGAAACTCCTCCATCGGGCCTCCAGGGCATCGCTGATCGCTTGCTCCATCTCTGGTGTGACGTGTTCGTACACTCGTGCGATGCCGGGCACCTTGTGGCCGAGCCGTGCCTTGCGCGCGACCTCTGGTATGCCAGACTCCACCAGCCACGTTGAGTGGGTGTGCCGTCCTTCGTGAAAGGTGAAACCGGTCAGGATGGGAGGCATGTGGTCCTTGGCACTGGGATCGCCCGGCGTGATGCCGTGCCGGGCCGGCCGCCAGTAGCGCATATGGTCAGCGCCGGCACCTTCGCCACCGACGACCCGAGACGGACTTCTCCCAGGTCCTGGTCACCGCGGACAGTCCGATCAAGAGCCCGGAGCATCTGGACGGCCGCTCCGTGGCGGTCAACACCCTCGCTAACATCGCCGAGGTCACCATCCGCGGTTCACTGGAGGCCGCCGGTGCCGAGCACCCGAACATCGACTTCGTCGAGATGGAGCACATCTCGAACAACCCTGACGAGTTCCGCGAGGCCCGGCGCGTAACGCGCGTCGGACCCCACGATCGGCCCGTCTGCTCGACGCGCTGGCCGAGAAAGTGACGTCCCTCACTCATCCGGCCACCCGATGTCACATCTGAGCGAGCCGCGGTGTCTTTCGGGTAGAGGTCGAGCTACCGGGAGGGGAAGCATGACCACCACCGTTGAAACTCCGACGAATCGGCGCGGCAACCGGGTCCCGAGGCGGGGCGGACGGGTCGTCGAGTTCGTCGAGCGGCGGATGGCGGCGAGTGGCTGGGTCAGGCGCATCCCGCGCCGGGCGTTTCCCAACCATTGGTCGTTGTGGCTGGGCTACATCGCGTTGTTCAGCTTCGTTGTGATCATCGTGTCCGGTGTCTTCCTGACAGTGTGGTTCGAACCGTCGATGGCACCGGTTGAGTACGACGGTGCTTACGCGCTCATGCAGGGTGTGGTGGTCTCCGAGGCGTACGCGTCCACCCTCGACATCTCCTTCGAGACTCGCGGTGGACTGCTGACGCGTCAGGTCCACTACTGGGCGACGCACGTGTTCATCGCCGCCATGTCAATACACCTGCTACAGGTGTTCTTCACCGGCGCGTTCCGCAAGCCCCGCCAGCGCAACTGGCTGATCGGGCTCGGCCTGCTCGTGCTGGGTATCGTCGGCGGCTACACCGGCCACGCGTTGCCGGACGACCTGCTGTCGGGGACGGGTCTACGAGTTGTCGAGGGCGGCATGCGTTCCATCCCGATCGTCGGGACGTCCCTGTCCTCGTTCATCTTCGGCGGCGAGTATCCCGGCGAGGACATCATCGGCCGCCTCCACGTCGTCCACGTATTCGTCATACCAGCGCTGATTATCGTGCTGCTCATCGTGCATCTGGTTCTGGCCCGGCGCCACGGCCGCACCCAGTGGGGTGGTGCGGGCAAGACCAACCGGACCGTCGTCGGCTCCCCATTCCCGGTGCACATCGCCAGGGCCAGCGGGCTGGCGCTGATCGTGGCCGGCCTTATCGTGCTGATGGCGGCTACCCTGCAGATCAACCCGGTGTGGCTGTGGGGTCCCGCCGACCCGTCACAGGCCAGCGCCGGCAGCCAACCGGACTGGTACGTCGGGTTCCTCGACGGCGCACAACGGCTGATGCCGCCCGTGGATATTCATGTCTTCGGATACGAGTTGGCGTTGAGCGTGCTCGTCCCGGTCATACTGCTGCCCGGGGTCCTCGTCACCGCGCTGGCGATCTATCCCTGGATCGAGCAGAAGATCACCGGCGACACCCGCGACCAGCACATCCTCGACCGGCCGCGCACAGTGCCCGCCCGCACCGGGCTCGGGGCTGCATTTATCGTCTTCTACCTCCTGCTCTGGATCGCTGGCGGCAACGACATCCTCGCCACCACATTCCATGTTTCGGTGAACTTCGTGACCCGGTTCCTGCAAGTCGCAGTCATCCTCCTTCCACCGCTCGCGTATGCGATCACGAAGCGGATCTGCCTCGGCCTGCTACGCGAAGATCGCGACAAACTGCTGCACGGACTCGAAACCGGCCGCATCATCCGCGGCCCCGACGGTGGGTACTCCGAGACACACGTCCCGCTGAGCCAAGACGACGCGCACGCACTCACCCAGCCAGAGCGCCGGGTCCTGCACGACCCCGAGCCTGAGCTTGACGAGAACGGCATCCCAGCACCCCGGCCCCGCTGGTCCAAACTCCGCACCCGGCTATCGAAGAGCTATTTCGGCGATGACGTTCACACATCCGCGGCGGAGGAAATCAGCCATGACCGTTGAGGCCACTCGGCACAGCCGACGCGACCCGCACGACATTCTGGGTGTGCCCAGGGGAGCGGGCCGCCAGCAAGTGATCCAGGCGTTCCGCCGCAAGGCCAGGCAGGGCAGGCACCCGGACACCGGTGGAGACGCGCAGACGTTCGAGGAAATCATCCGCGCCAGGGATGAACTCCTCAACCCAGCGCGTCCGGCCACCAAGAACGTGTCCAGCCGGCGCACCGCGCCGGTGGCCACGCCGCCGAAAGCGAACCCACGTCCGGCTAGCTCTTCGCGAAACACAGCACCGCCAGCCGAGATAAGTAAGCTGGCGATAGCCACCGGGGTGGTCGCCCTACTCGGCCCAATCTCCTGGCCCGTGGCGATCGTGATCGGCCACCTCGCCCTGCGCCACATCGGACGGACCGGAAAGGGCGGCCGCACCTTCGTCCGCGTCGCTCTGTTCTTCCTCTACCTGTTCACCATCTACGCTCTGGCGCTCACACTCTCGTTGGTCACGGCCGCCAGTGATCGCATGCCCGGCTGACCGCGCGCCAGGTGGGTCCCTCGCCTGCCAAACCGATGATCGTCGGCTCAACCCGAGCGTCGAGACTGGGTGGTGGTCGTCTCCAGAACCTCGGACGCAATCTCGGCGGCGGGGCGATCGTAGCGGTGCGCGAGCCGCTGGAAGAGGGTCTCGGCCCTGATCGCGTCCGCCTCGGCCTACCACTCATCCGGCCACAGGGCCAACTGTCCATACCGGTGGCAGTCAGCTCCTTCGCAACGAGAGGAAGGTGCCCTGACGGTCCGGTCCGGGGAGGGGTTGTGCTTTACGGGAGCGCCGTTACGCGTGCGATCGTCCAGATCGGTGCACGGCCAGCAGTGTGGACGAAGGGGCCGGCACGTCCCACGTCTCATGAGCGAGGTGGGAGACATTTGGGAGACGAGCATGCGTTGGAACACGTAGGAACGCGGCCTCCCTGAGCGGCAATCTGCACTCAGAAAGCAGGGACAAGCCAGGTCAAAGCGTCACCACGCCACCTTCGCAACGAGAAGGTCACGGGTTCGAGTCCCGTCAGCTCCACCCCAGGTCAGAGGGCATTTCCCGCCCTCGGAGATGGCTGTCTGACGCCGAGTACAGCAGCGGGCATCATCCGTACGCGCCGCCACGGTTTCGCAGATTCGGGTGTGACGCGGATTTGCCGAAAGGGGCTCACGACGTCCTGCGATGTGCCAGCCTGTCTCCGACCTGGACCTGAGCTTAAGGGGAAGCAATGAAGGCTCTGGATGTGGCGGTTGCGGCGGCGGTCGGCGCGGTCGCGGCTTGGGGCTTGAAGGCCGTGGCAATCGGGGTGGCTGGCGGGCTGGATGAGAGCCCGCTGGAAGCGCCCCTCTTCTTCGTGGGGTTGGTCGCCACCGTGGTTGCGTATGTCGCTGCCGGTGTCGCGGCGGTTGGGGGTCGCCCGATCTGGAAGCCAATACTCGGCGGGGTTGCTGGCATCGTCGTGGGGTTGGGTGTGCTCATGCTCATCGAGAATGGCGTTGGAAGTCTGGTGCCTGAGTCTGCTGGTTGGGTGAAGGAGGAAGCCGGACTCTGGGCCGTGAGCCTGTTGACGGCCGGGGCCCTGCTCGGGTGGCGGCGCCGCAGGCATCAGCATGTGGCTGAGGTAGTGGTCTGAGAACGCTCCGGGCAATCCTCGACTCGGGGGACCGACCTTTGACAGCCATCAGCTGAGGCCTTCCAGGCTGTCGCCCACCTTCTTAAGGGCCTGGCGGGTCTGCTCCGAGGGAACGTCGGTGTAGACCTCCATCGCGGCCCGGGGGCACATCGAGGGCCGCGAGCAGCGATCCGTCATGCTCGCGATCCACTGCCGTACGTCGCCGGCGCGCGCAGGATCAGGTGTGCTGCGATTCCCCCCGGACTTCGAGCACGGGCGCTCTCGTGCGGATGCGAGTGGCCGGGTGGGTGCCGTAACCCTGGATGGCGTTTCTGCGATTACGTAGGTAGGGGCAGTGGAGCGGGCCAGAGTTGAGCGGGTGATGCGGGAACAAGGGAGTGTGACGCCCCAGGACGAGGGGCACTTCTTCGCGGCCATGCTCGCAGCCGCCCAGACCAGTTCTGGCTGGGCGTTCGAGCAGGTCTTCCGTACGTATGCGCCACGTGTGCGCGGGTATGTGCGGGCCCACGGTGCAGTCGAGCCGGATGAGTTGACCAACGACGTGTTCGTGGCGGTGTTCCGGTCGTTGCCGAAGTTCCACGGTGATGAGGCGGCGTTCCGGTCGTGGCTGTTCACCATCGCGCGAAACCGGCTGGTGGATGAGCGGAGGCGACGGGCCAGACGGGTCGAGACGGTGCCCGAGGACATCACGGACTCCATCGAGATGTCGGGTGGTGATGTTGAGACCGAGGCCTTGGCCAACCTCGGTGGCGAGTGGGTCACCGGCCTGCTGGGGCAGCTCACACCGGATCAGCGGGACGTGCTGTTGCTGCGCATTGTCGCCGATCTGACGATCGACCAGATCGCGGAGCTGCTCGCGAAGAGCCCTGGCGCGGTCAAGGCGCTACAGCGGCGTGGTCTCGTGGCGGTGAAACGGGTTCTCGACCAGGGCGTACCCCTGGAACGCCCGGTCGACGTTTAAGAGAGCGAGATGGCTACTTACCGGCACTACGACGAACTCGACGGTCACCTGACCGACGAGTTGCTTGACGACCGCATAGTCGAGCAGTTGCTTGCTGGTCGGCTGAGCGGGGAGCGGCCCGACCTGCAGGAACTGTCGGTGTTCGTCACCGCGCTCCACTCGATGCCCACGACGCTGCCGACGGTGGTGCGGCCTGAGCTGGCGGCCATCTTCGAGACCGGACTGGCCCCAGGCAACGGCGAACTCTCGCCTGTGGTCGCCGACCAGCCGATACGACAGACCCCGAGGAGTCGCAGAATGCTCAAAGCGCTGAGCGCGTTCGTCGCCACCCTGGCCGGAAAGGCCGTCCTGGGAACGGCGACTGTCGCCGTCGGCGTGGGCGGCGCCCACGCCGCGGGAGTGGTCGACGTACCCGGCCTACCCGATCGGGCACCCGCCACCGTGGTGGACGCCCCCGCCGACGACACGGACACCCCGGAGCAGGGCGACGATCGCTCAGGGCGGCCCGCCGACCCTGGAGTTGACGGCGGCAGCGTCTCCGAGCGCTCCACCAGCGGCGAACCGCAGGAGGATGGCAAGGCCTTCGGCACCAGCGTCGCCGAAGAGGCGACCGACGGCACCCCCGCCGAGGATGTGGCCAACCAAGGAGACGCAGCGCAGGACCAGCAACCCGACACCCCTGCCCCCGGTGCCGACATCGCAGACCAGCACAGGCCCGACACCGCAGGCGGCGCTGACGCAGCTGACGACCACCGGCCCGACGACCCCCCCGTCGGCCGGCCGTAGCCACCCCACAGGGAGAACGAGCTTCCACCGTGCTCACTCTCCCGCCACGCGGTGCGGGCATCGACCCCGGACGCCCGCCGACCGCGTAGCCCGCATCTGCGCGCCGGTTATGGCCTCCCGGCTCCGGCGCGCAGATGCGAGGCATACGAGAGAGGCGCCGCGGGAGGGTAACCGTCGTGCAGGTGGAACTTCGCCGCCCCTACAAATACGAGTCGCTGCAGGTGCTGCTCACAGTCGTACTCGGGTTCGTCCATGTCGCGTTCTATGTGTTCAAGTTCTATCTGATCGTGGCTGTAGCGCCGGTCCTGACATTCTTAGGGTCTGCCATCGGCGCATTAGAGATTACGGTCAGCCGGAGCATGTCAGCCAGATCCGCTCTAGCCGTAATAAGGGTTTGGCTGCTTGCGGTAGGTATCTGCACCATCGCTTTCAGCGCCAGCTGTCTGGCATACGTCATCATCGCGGCGCACTACAACTGAGCTCGCCAAGACACCCCGACACCGCCAGCGGACGGCATGGCGTCCGGGTCTGACTACGAGTCAACGGGTGCGCCTCATCCGGTACGTCCATACACGTCCATGCACATTTTCAACGCTCACAAGGAACTCTGACCACGGCAGGAGTGTCCCTGATAAGGAAGACGTCTCGATGACAACAGAATCCGACACGTTCTGCATCTACGTGTGCAGCAAGGCCTCATGTTGCCCCGCTCTTGGCCGGTGCGTAGCACATCAGCACTACTCCCGAGGGGAACGGCTCGGCAGAGCGGAGGTGCAACCGGGTGGGCGACTGGAACAGGGCCTTTCCCTCGCCGATGGCCGTCGGGTGCATGAGCAGGTGGTACTCGTCGATCATGTCCAGCTCCTGCAGAGCGGTGATCACTCCGAGGCTGCCGTAGATGACCAGATCCCCGTCGCCGTCGTTCTTGAGTCTCGTCACGGTGTCTGCGTCGAGGGACTCGACGCGCGAGGTGTTACTCCATCCAGCGGTCTCCCAAGATCGTGATACGACGATCTTGGGCATGTCGTCCACGCGCTGGGCGTAGGCACGGGTTTCGGGTGTCTCCGAGTCGTCCCGGGCGATCCTGGGCCAGGCGCCCGCGAAGTCCCCGTGGGTGATCCGACCAAGCAGCAACGCCTCAGCGTCGGCCACCAGAGAGGTCTCGTATTCCATCATCCGCTCATCGGGCGCCAACCAGTCCATCTCGTCTTGCGGCCCGGCTACGTATCCGTCGAGGGTGATCCACATCGACACAACGATCCTGCGCATGCAGTCCTCCGTTCGGCCACGTTCGCAGTCGTGGTGGGCAGCGTACGACCTGGCAACGTCAGGCGGACGGCCGGCGAGTCACCTTAGAGGGCGGGTAACGTAGTCTCCGGCCTGTGGAGACTGCGACCGACGAGTTCGCCGCCCGGGCCGAGGCGCACCGCGGCGAGCTGCGGGTCCACTGCTACCGCCTGACGGGGAGCTTCGACGAGGCCGAGGACCTGGTGCAGGACACCTTGCTGCGCGCCTGGCGCAGCAAGGATCAGCTCGAGGACGACGCCAGCCTGCGGGCGTGGCTCTACAAGATCGCCACCAACACCTGCCTGGACTTCCTGCGCCGCGTCGAGCGGCGGCCGCGCACCTACGCTCCGGTGCCGGGCATCGACCACGGCGACGGGCCGTCGCCGGACTTCCTCGAGTGGTTGCAGCCGTTCCCTGACAGCCTGCTCGACCCGGTGCATCCGGAAGCGGAGACGGTGGCCCGGGAGACCGTCGAGCTGGTCTTCCTGACCGCGATCCAGCACCTCACCCCTCAGCAGCGGGCCGTGTTCGTGTTCCGCGACGTACTCGGCTGGTCGGCGGCCGACACCGCCGTCGCGATGGACATGAGCGTCGCCTCGGTCAACAGCACCCTGCAGCGCGCCCGGCCCAGCCTGCGCCGGCACCTGCCCGAGGACCGGTCGCAGTGGCGGACCGAAGGGCCGACCGCCGAGGAGCGCAAGGTGATCGACGCCTACCTCGCGGCCTCCCAGAGCAGCGACCTCGACGCCATCACGGACCTGCTGACCAGCGACATTGTGCTGACCATGCCGCCGAACCCATTCTGGTTCACCTCGCGCGAGGCCATGGTCGGCTTCCTGCGACAAAGCTACGAGCCAGGCTCGCCTGCGTACTTCGGCGAGTGGAAGCATCTGCCCACGATGGCCAACCGAATGCCCGCCTTCGCGGGCTATGTACGCCGGCCCGGGACCACGATCTTCCGCGCCCAGACTCTCGACGTCCTGCGCGTGCGGGACGGCAAGATTGCCGAGATCACCACGTTCGAACCACACCTGTTGGCGGCCTTCGGGCTGCCGCTGGTGATCCGCTGATTCGATCTGAAAAATTCCGGTCGACCCGATGAGTGGCCACGACGCCGTACGTCCTAGTGGCACATCGCGCGCACTGGGCGCGCACCGAGAGCCCTGGGAGGGCGTCATGACCAGCAAGATCCTGCAGGACAAGGTGGCCGTCATCTGGGGCGGCTCCGGCTCGATCGGCACGGCGACCGCCGCGAGGTTCGTCGAGGAGGGTGCGACCGTCTACCTCGCCGGGCGCACCGAGGATTCCCTGAAGACGGCGGTCGAGAACACTGGCGCGGCCGGGTACGGCGTCGTCGACGTGCTCGACGAGGACGCGGTCACTGCGTTCGTCGGACGAACCGTCGAGGAGACCGGACACCTCGACATCAGCTTCAACGTCGCCCATCGGGGCGACGTCCAAGGCGCGCCGCTGCTGGAGATGCCGGCCGCCGACTTCGTGCGGCCGGTCGTTGACGGCGCGACCGGCTCGTTCCACACCGCTCGGGCCACGGCCCGGCATATGGTCGGCCAGGGTTCCGGGGTGATCGTGGAGCTGAACAGCGCCTCTGGCCGCGGCAGCGGCCCGATGATGGGAGGCACCGGTGCCGCTGACGGCGCCCTAGACGCCCTGGTCCGCGACCTCGCCCAGGAGGTCGGGCCGAGCGGTGTGCGCGTGGTCGGCATCTGGACCGCTGGCCTGACCGACAGCCTGACCGCCGAAAAGCTCGGCGAGGTCCTCGGCACCGAGGTGTCGCAAGCGATGGTCGACGGCATCATCGCCAACCTGGACTCAATGCGGATGACCAAGAAGTCGCCGGTCACGACTCACATCGCGCAGACCGCAGCGTTCCTCGCCAGCGACGGTGCCGGTGCGATCACCGGCACGTGGGTCAACGCCACCAGCGGGATGTTTCCGAGCTGAGACCCAGCCGGACCGTCGTCGCACATCAACTGGCGAGCGAGTGTCACGCGCCACCCGGCGCAGGCTCTGGTCGGCGGTTGGGTGCGGGAGTCAATGGCTGGAGTGGCGGATCGATGGGAACGCATCACGAGTCCACCCTCTGGATGTCGAACAGGCGCCTCAGCAACGGTGCGGTGTCCTGCGACGCGTTGCGCAGCCGGGCAAGGATCAAGGAATCGGCGAGGTCCTCCAGGGCTGCTTCGATGACGGCCAGATCGGTCCGGCGCAAGGAGGGGACTCGGCGGGCCAGCCGCTGCAGTTCGGCGTCGATGACGGTGCGGCTGTGGCGGTGCACCTGGGCAACGAGATTTGACTTGGGACCGTCCGGGCAGGGAGCAAGATGCCGATCAGAGCACGGTGGATCAGTGGCCATGGCTTGGACTCCTGGCCGTTTCGACCGCGTGGACGGCATGCGAGCCGTCGAATGGCGTCGTGACACTGTCGTAGCAGAGCCGCAGCATCATTCCCTGATGTGCGTGCGGCAGATTGTGGCAATGGTTCATCCAGATCCCGGGATTCGTGGCCTCGAATGCCACCTCCCACACCTGTCCTGGGCGAAGATCGAACGTGTCTACCCACAGCGGGCTGCCGGACGAGGGCGTCCCGTCCCTGGACAGGATCAGCATGGGATGTCCGTGCAGGTGCCAGGGGTGCGTTTCGAGGCTCAGGTTGACCACGGTGAACTTGACCAGATCGCCTTCGGTGACGAGCTGATCCGGGATCGACGGGTGCCCCCGACCGTTGACCGTCTGCGCGTACGTCGGCCCACCGTCGACCATGGCCACGCCACGGTCCAGGACCATCGTGAAGTGCCGGTCGGCGTTGCCGGCATCGAACGGCACAGCGGCCGGCGCTCCGTAGTGCAGAAGGTCGAGCTCCGGCCAGCTAGAGGTGTCCTCGACGGCCGGCTCCTCACCGGCGTAGTCATCCGGCCGGAGCCGCATGCCACCGTCGCGTTCGTTGTCGAGAACGAGTGCCACCGGCGTGTCTGGCATGACGAAGACCAGGTCGTACCGTCCGCCCGCGGGCAGGCGCAGTCCGACATCACGCACCTCGCCGGGTCGGTTGAGATCCCGGCCGTCGACGGCCGTCACCCGGGAGGGCGTCCCGGCCAGTGCGAACCGGTGTGGATCTGAGTCGGTGTTGATCAACCGCAGCCGCACCGGCGTACCGGCTGTCACGGTGTGCTCGGTGCGCCCGTCCTGATCGGCGATCACCACGGTGCCGTCGAATGTGTGCACGGGCAGGGTCAGGTCCAGCTGCTCTGCGGCGGCGTCCTTCTGCACCTGCTGTCTGTCGCGTGGTGTCACGACGAGGATCCCGTACAGCCCTAGGCGGACGCCACGGTGGGAGGCCTGGTGGGTGTGGTACCAGTAGGTCCCCACCTGGTCGGCGCGGAACTGGTAGACGAACTCCTCACCGGGTGCCACCACGTCCTGTGTCACGCCCGGCGCGCCGTCCTCGCCGCACGGCACGTCGTAGCCGTGCCAGTGCAGGGTCACCCCGTCCTCGATGTCGGTGTTGCGCAGCCTCACCTCGATCAGATCACCCTCGGTCGCGGTGATCGCCGGACCCGGTACCTGGCCGTCGTAGGTCCATGCGTCGATTTCACGTCCGGACGGGAGTTGGACGGTGGCCGTCTGAGCGGTGAGTGCATACTGCCGCCTGGTGCCGCCCGGTGCCGGTGCGCCGGCGCCCCGTAGATCGGCCACTGACACGGTCGCTCGCGAGCCAGGCGAGCGTCCCGGGCCGCCTCCGGTGGTGACGGACTCAGCAGGCATGAACAACAGGCCGACGCCGGTACTCCCTGTACTCACCACGACCGCTCCACCGACCAAGCCGATGAACCGGCGGCGCGAGAACCCGGGTTGACTAGCGGTGTTCTCGGCCGGTGTCGCGAGCGCTCGCGCGGTCAGCAGCGCGCCAGCGCAAACCAGCGAGATGGCGATCAGCACGGTGGACCAGGTCAGGGGGTACCCGGCCAGGAAGGTCACCACGAGACCGGCCAGTGCCGCGTAAGCGGCGGTGAGCACCGCTACGACGCTGCTCGCCTGCACATGGCTTGGCTTCCGCCGCGCTGCGAGCAACGGCGGGCCGGCGATGAGTACGGCGGCCAGCCCGGCGGCTCCGAGCAACGGCAGCCCCAGCAGCACCTTCTCCTGCACGAACCACCAGCCCCGACCGGCCAGCGTCGCCACCGTGGCCACCCGGGCGAGGGTCACCAGGACGGCCGCCACCAGGAGGCCGATCGCGAGCCGGGTGCGCCGGACGGCCAGTGTGACGCCGGTCGCGAACCATGCGACGACGCTCAACAGGGCGACGACATGGTCCAGGATGATCCACTGACCCGTTGTCATGATGTCGATCGAGCGCGTCCCGCTGCTGGTCCGGACGCCCTGGCGTCCTCGCCGTCCGTGCCGGCCCGGCGAGTGGTTGCCGCGGACCTCGACAGCTCTCGCGCCTGCCGGACAATCATCCCGGCCACGGCCATGATGATCAGACCGTTGATCGCGTGCAGGCCGAAGACGAGCTGGCCGGCCGTCGTCGTGCTGTCACCCGTCTCGCCGAACGCACTGGCGATTGCCCGGATCACACCTTGGACAAGGGTCAGCCCGGCGACCAGGCCGGTCATCCCGATGAGCCGACCCGGCATGCGGGCCACTGCTGCGATCAGAGTCAGCACGACCGCGAAGAGGAGGATCCCGTACCCCAAGGCGCGGTGCGCTTGGAAGGACTCGTCCTTGGGTGCGGTGTCGAACGCGCCGCTGGCCGCCAGGAAGAACTGAGTCACGACCGCGAGCATCAGCAGGATCGCCAGTACGGCGAATGTTTTACGCATGTGACAACTCCTTGAGGTTGGTGGAATCACGAGGTGCTCGTGATGCTGAAGCCAGCTCTGCGAGCCTGCCCAGCGGGCCCGCCCGCGGGGCATTGGGTGAGTCATGGGAATCGTTGAACGTGGACACGTCGGTCATGGAGGCCTCCGTAGCTGGTTCACGGAAGCGATCGTCGCGCCGACGAGGCGGTCGCGGCGTCCGACAGCGGATGGCAGTTGTCTACGCAGATCTGCGTAGACAACCCGTGTCCGATAGCGCTCCTCGTCGTAGGGGGTCGCGCCTCTTGCTGGAGCCCTTCCGCGCGCGCGAACCCTATGATCGCCACATGCAACACCGCGTGGCGGCGTTCCGCCTGCCTGTCCTGGCGCAGGACGTGTTGCTCGCGCTCTTCATCACCGTGATGCAGGTGCAGGGCGTCCAGTCGGCCGCTGAATCCGCCGAGGTGGCGTCGCGGCCCCTCACCGACCTCGGATACCTGGGATACGTCCTGTTGATCGCGAGTGGACTGGTGCTGGCCGTCCGCCGCCGGTGGCCGGTGCCGGTATTCGTCACGGCCGCGCTCGCCAGCCTGGTGTACTACAGCGTCGACTTCCCGGATGGGCCCGGCTGGCTCGGGCTCTTCGTCGCCCTGTACACGCTGACCGCCTATGGCGATGGGCGCCGGTCGCTGGTGACAGCCGGCGTGGGAATCACGGTGCTGACCATCGGCTGGCTGGTCGCCGCGGCCGACATCGAACCGCGCGCCGCCATCGGGTGGGTCTTCTTCCGGATCGGGGCGTCGGTCATGAGCGCTGCCCTTGGCGAGTCGGTCCGGTCTCGACGGTTCATCGCGGCCGAAGCTCAGGAGCGTGCTGAACGGGCGGAACGGACTCGGGAGGAGGAAGCGCGTTCGCGAGTTGACGCCGAGCGGCTCCGGATCGCCCGCGAGGTCCACGACACTGTCGCTCACGCCATAGCGATCATCAACGTCCAGTCCGGTGTCACCGCGCACGTGCTCGACAAGCGGCCGGAACGGGCGCGCGAGACGCTGGTAACCATCGAGCAGACGAGCTCCCAGGCCCTGCGGGAGATGCGGGCCATCCTCGGGGTGCTTCGGGATTCCGACGACGGGCGAGCGCCGCACCCGGGCCTGGAGCAGGTCGACGAACTCACGGCGAAGGCGCGCGACGCCGGACTCGACATCAAGCTCGAGACAATGTCGCCGCCGGCGCCACTGCCGAGCGCGGTGGACAGCGCGGCCTACCGGATCTTGCAGGAGTCGATCACCAACGTGATCCGCCACGTCGGCCCGACCCGTGTGACGGTCGCCCTCGACTACGGAATCGACGTCTTGGAGGTGCGCGTGATCGACGAGGGACCCAGGGACACCCCTGGTGATGACGCCGCGGGCCCGCACGTACCGGCCAGGCATCCGACCAGCGACGGCACCGGCAACTCGGCCGAGCCGGGCCGCGGGATCCGCGGAATGCGCGAACGCTGCCAGCTACTGGGCGGAGAACTGACCGCCAGATCGCGGCCGGGGCGCGGGTTCGAAGTCAAGGCACGACTGCCCCTGGCGCCGACGGGAACCGTGCACCCATGAACTCGGCAGCCGCGTCTTCGACTGGTAGCGCTCCGATCAAGGTTCTGCTCGCCGACGATGAGGGTCTTGTACGATCCGGCTTCAAGGTCCTGCTCGACGTCGAAGACGACATCAGGGTGGTGGGAGAAGCCACCAACGGCGCCGAGGCTGTGGAACGGGCCCGAGCCACCCGGCCCGACGTCGTGCTCATGGACATCCGCATGCCGGGACTGGACGGGATCAAGGCAACCAGCCAGATCGCCAAGACGTCTGGACTTCAACAGGTCCGAGTGCTGATCCTGACCACGTACGAAACCGATGCGTACGTCTTCGAGGCACTGCAAGCCGGTGCAAGCGGCTTCCTGCTCAAAGACGCGGGACCGTCCGAGTTGCTGCATGCCATCCGTGTAGTCGCCGCCGGAGACGCGTTGCTCGCACCGCGGATCACCCGGCGCCTCATCGCTCAGTTCACCGCCAATCGGATCGCCACACAGGAAGGGGCGGACCGACTGGCCGTACTGACCCAGCGCGAGCGTGAAGTGCTAGCCCTGGTCGGACAGGGCCTGAACAACGACGAGATCGGCGCCGAGCTGTTCCTCAGCCCGGCCACCGCCCGCACCCACGTCAGCCACGCGATGGGGAAACTGGGCGCCCGCGACCGCGCGCAACTGGTCGTCATCGCCTATCAGACAGGGCTCGTCAGGCCTCAGCCATGAATTATGGAAACGATTGACCACCGACGGGTGTCGGCGTCGGACGTTGAGCGTTGGCCGAACCAGGTGTCCGGTAGGTGAACGTGTCGGTCAGCCCCATGGCGTGTGTGTGGAAGCGGATGTTCGGATGATCCGGGTCGTTCCAGTGTGCCCTCGATTCCGAACATCGGCGGCCCGCTCGGTGCTGGGTCCGCCTAAGGGTCACGAAGTCGAAACAGGCTTGCGCAGGTCCTTCACAACGTGCCTGCTCGCGGGCAGGATGGCGGTAATCCCGGCTCTGCAAGGGGGGCCGCTCGGGGACCGGACTGAGCGAGGCGATCCTTCGTGCGCAGACCATCCACCCTCATCACTCTCGGCGCGGCCGGACTGCTGGCCGCCGCCGTCGCCGCACCGTCGGTCGCGGCGCCCCCGGCCCCCACCGACACCAGCGCCCTTCGTGACGCAGTGACCACCGACGGTGTGATGCAGCACCTCGAGGAATTCCAGGCGATCGCGGACGCGAACGACGGCACCCGCGCCGGCGGGAGCCCCGGCTACGACGCGTCGGCCGATTACGTCGCGGACAAGCTGACCGACGCCGGTTACGCGGTCCGCAAGCAGGACTTCCTCTACGACCGGTTCCGCCAGGTGGGGCCCAGCGTCCTCGATGTCACCCCGGACGGCGCGTCCGAGCCGTACGTCGACGGCGAGGATTTCGTCGTGATGGAGTACTCCGGCTCCGGTGAGGCGACCGCGCCGATCGCCCCGGTCGACCTCGTTCTGCCTTCGGGCGCGGCCGACAACACGTCGACCAGCGGCTGCGAGAGCGCCGACTTCGAAGGTTTCCCGGCGGGTGCGATCGCTCTGATGCAGCGCGGAACCTGCACGTTCCGGCTCAAGGCCGACAACGCCGAGGCCGCCGGCGCGTCCGCCGCGATCATCTTCAACGAGGGCCAGACGGGGCGCACGGACCTGCTGAGCGGAACCCTGAGCCCGCCACAGGTGGGCATCCCTGCCGTCGGCGCCACCTTCGCCGCCGGCGATGAGATCGCCGGGTTGCTCGCGACCGGTGAGGTCACCGGTCATGTCGTGACCGACGTGACCGTCGATGAGGACGTGCCCACGGTGAACGTCCTCGCCGACACGACCACGGGTCGCGCCGACCGCACCGTCGTGGTGGGCGGCCACCTCGACTCCGTGCTCGAGGGGCCGGGCATCAACGACAACGGGTCCGGCACCGGGGCGATCCTCGAGACCGCGCTGCAGATGGCCGAGCTCGGCATCGAGCCGCGCAACCGGGTGCGGTTCGCGTTCTGGGGGGCGGAGGAGTCCGGGCTGATCGGCTCCGATTTCTACGTCGGCACGTTGCCGAAGGCCGAGCGCAAGGACATCGCGCTCTACCTCAACTTCGACATGGTGGGCTCGCCGAACTTCGTGCGGTTCGTCTACGACGGCGACGGCAGCGCATTCGGTATCAGGGGCCCGAGCGGCAGCGCCCACATCGAGGACACGTTCACCGACTTCTTCGGCTCGCAGGGGCTGGAGTCGGCGCCGACCGCGTTCGACGGCCGGTCCGACTACCAGGCGTTCATCAACGTCGGGATCCCCGCAGGTGGCTTGTTCACCGGCGCCGAGGGGATCAAGACCGAGGAGCAGGCGGAGGTGTACGGCGGTACCGCGGGCATCGCCTACGACCCGTGCTACCACCAGGCGTGCGACACCATCGACAACGTCAGCCTCGACGCCGTCGACCAGATGTCCGACGCGATCGCGCACACGGCACTGACGTACGCGATGTCGAAGTCCGGCGTCAACGGCACCAAGTCCTCCGATGGGGGCGGCGCCGGGGCAGCGGACTTCGCCGGGTCGCACGCCCGGCGCTAACCGGGAGCCGTTTCTGCACTCTCGGCGCGAAGGGGCTGTCCCTCGCGCCGGGAGTGCACACGTGGCGCCTACTCCGGCCGGTCACGGGTGAACGAGGACCTTGAGGGCCTCGCGGTCGTCCATGGCGCGGTAGCCGTCGGGCACGCCGTCGAGGTCGACGGTGCGGTCGAACACCTCACCCGGCTGGATCCTGCCGTCAAGGACGTCGGGTAGCAACTCCTCGATGTAGGCACGGGCCGGGGCGGGTCCGCCGGTGAGCGTGATGTTGCCGCCGAAGAGGCTGCCGAAGCCGATCGGCGCCTCTTCGTACTGCGGGACGCCGACCCGGCTGATCACGCCACCGGGGCGGACCACACCATAGGCCTGTTCGTAGGCGGGCATGTGGCCAACCGCCTCGATCACGACGTGCGTGCCGTGGCCGCCGGTCAGCTCGCGCACCTGGGCGATTCCTTCCTCGCCGCGTTCGGCGACGACGTCGGTGGCGCCGAACGCGCGGCCGAGGTCGGTACGGGCCTTATGCCGGCCCATCAGGATGATCTGCTGCGCACCGAGCCGCTTGGCCGATAGGACGGCGAGCAGGCCTACCGCGCCGTCACCGATCACGGTGACGGCGGTGCGCTCGTTGACCCCGCCCTTGACCGCGGCGTGGTAACCGGTGCCGAGCACGTCGGACAGGGCGAGCAGTGCGGGCAGCAGCTCGGAGTCTTCGCCGACCGGGGCCTTGACCAGGGTGCCGTCGGCGAGCGGGACGCGCAGACCTTCGGCCTGCGCGGCGGAGAAGAACCCACCGTGCATGCGGAGGTGTGCAGGCCATCGCGGCAGAACTGGCAGGTCCCGTCGGAGTAGGCGAACGGGCCGACGACGAAGTCTCCGGCCTTCACCTTGGAGACGTCGGCACCGGTCTCCTCCACGACGCCGACGAACTCATGCCCCATGGGCACGCCGGTGTCGGTGGTGGGCATGGAGTGGTAGGGGTGCAGGTCGCTGCCGCAGACGCAGGTGCGGACCACGCGCACGATCGCGTCCGTCGGCCGCTCGATAGCGGGGTCGGGGACGTTCTCGACGCGGATGTCGCCGGCGCCATAGATCAGGGTCGCTCGCATGAGGCTCCTCTAGTGGGACGTTCGGGTTGTGGTCCCGAGTAGGGACGTTCTCCAGGAAACCCGGCTCGGGCCGGGTGTGGAGGATCTTGCCGGCAGGGTGTGGCCGCTTATGCGTCCTTGGCCTCGGCCGAAGCGGGGTGCCAGTTCAATCCAGCCTGCTTGACCATGCCGGGAAGCTGATGACCGAGCTCGGACTCCAGCCACTCCGCGACGCGTAGGAGGTTCGGTAGGTCGATGCCGGTCTCGTATCCCATCCCGTGCAGCATGTAGACGAGGTCCTCGGTGCAGATGTTGCCCGTCGCCTTCGGCGCGAAGGGACATCCGCCCGCACCTCCGACCGAGGCGTCCAGCAACCGAACGCCCTCTGCCAGCGCAGTGGCCGCGTTCGCAATGCCGGTGTTCCGGGTGTTGTGGAAGTGGCATCCGATGGTCATGTTCTCTGCGACGTCTCGCACGGCATTGGTCAGAGCCGACACCTGCGTCGGTACGCCGACCCCGATCGTGTCGGAGATAACGAGTTCGTCCGCTCCGCAGTTGGCCAGGGCAGCTGCCAGCTTCGCTACTCGCGCCGCCGGTACGGGTCCCTCGAATGGGCAGCCGAACGACGCCCCCAGGGTCGCCGTGCATGGGATGTCCGCGTCCCGTGCCAGCTCTGCGATCTGCTCGAACGCCGCGAGGCTTTCCTGGACCGTGCTTCCCTGGTTTCGCTGGTTGAAGGTCTCGGTCACGGCGAAGGCGAAGTTGATGCGGTCGATGCCGCAGTCCACTGCCCTCTCAGCGCCGCGGATGTTGAGCACAAGACCGCTGTAGGTGGTGCTCGGGCTCCTGACGATCCGCTCCATCACCTCTTCAGCATGTGCCATCTGAGGAACCCTCTTCGGGTTCACGAAGCTCACGGCCTCGATGCGTGGACAACCGGCGTCGGCCAGCTCGTTGATCAGATCCGCTCGTTGTGCGGCGGTCAGTATGCGGTCTTCGTTCTGGAGACCATCCCGTGGGCCTACGTCGCAGACCAGGACGCCGGGCCCGGGCCCTGGGCTGATCATTGCGTCGAGAGCAGGGGCGTCAGCTCCCTGCCCAGGTCCGATAGTTCCTCGAGCCGCTCGATCCTTGCCAGGATCTCCTTCGCCCGGTCGGCATCGACCGCGCGAGTCGCGCAACGCTGGTATTTCTCGACCCAGAGATCCCAGGGCAGCGGATTGTCCCAGATGCCCAGCGGCCGATCCACTCGTGCCGTGTGCTGGCTGCCATCGGTGAGGGTGACGGTCACGCGGGACCATGCTTCGGCGAAGTCCATGGCACGCACCGCGGGATTCTTGATGATGACGACCTTCTCCAGGGTCCGTTGCATGTCGGGGGAGTGGAGGCGTTCGTCGCGGAACGTGTCGATGTCGATCACCCCGTCCAGCAACGCGGCCGCGACCGTGTAACTGACGCTGAACTTACCGGCCAGGCCGGTCGTCGGACGCTCCACGCGGGCGGACTCGTTGTCAGCCCCCACCTCCACGGTCACCTGAGCGATGTCCGCTGGGTCGAATTCACCGGTCGAGCGGATCCGCAGCGCCGCATCGATACTCCAGTGCGTCGGATACTGAGCGGGATACTTCTTGACGGACATGCCGGGATCCACCATCCGAAACGGAGCCCCGAAGGCTTCCACGACCGGTTCGAGGTCGAGGCGCCCCCCGAAATAGACGTCGTTGAAGCCGTGTGTGGCCTCGAAGATGTCATCCGATGCGGTGTAGCCAACCTCGGCGAGGAGCGCACTCTCGAGTCCAACTCGAGCGCTGTGTCCGCAGTGGCTCGACTTCGTCATCGTGCCCGTGTTCGCCATCAGGCCGCCGGCCCGGGAGGCGGCGATGCCCAGCGCGTTCTGGGTCTGGTGGACGCTGAGCTCGACCAGCTTGGTGCTGGCGACAGCAGCGCCGAAAGGACCCAGCAGGCCCGGCGGGTGCAGTCCGCCGGGCCAGCGGACGCCCGTATCAACGATCGCCTGGTTGAGCTGCCCCTGGATTTCGAAGCCGGCAACGAGTGCCGCTATGGCATCCCGACCCGAGACCTCGCGCAGCTCGCTCAGAGCGAGGATGGCTGCGAGCGTCGGGCTGGTGGGGTGGTTAGGGGGGTACCACATCAGCTCGAAGTCCATGGAGTGGCAGAAGGTGCCGTTCGCGAACGCCGCCTGGAAGGGGTCGAGCCGAAGACTGTGTCCGACCACGGTCGCGCCTGGAGCAGCGGGGAAGCGTGAAAGGTGACTCAATAACGTGCTAGCGAGTGGTTCCTGGGAACCGGCCAGCATGTTCGCGACACCATCCATCACCGCGCCACGCGCGGTGTCCACCACCGTCGCCGGCAACGAGTCGAACGAGACCGCGTCGATCTTCTGGCACAGGCGCTGCGTAACGCTCATTCGTTCCCCTTTGGTGGAGCGAGCTTCCGACATGGTGACTCCTTGTCTGCCGGGGTGGTGGCTGGTTGCTGGTGGGGGGCTATGGTGCAGCTGCTTTGCGGGGTCTGAGTAGTTCGGTTAGCTTGGCTATGTCGTCGAG
>WHTJ01000116.1 GCA_009377795.1 Propionibacteriales bacterium
ACGGGCTGCTTGTGCGCGCCGTGACCCTACGCAATAATTGAAGTTACTGACTAGTAAGTAACGGCGCGTGCGCGCCACGAGGCGGAGGGGTGGGTCCATGGGCCACTACAAGAGCAACGTCCGCGACATCGAGTTCAACCTGTTCGAGGTGTTCGGTCGCGACGAGATCCTGGGCCAGGGCCCGTACGCCGACATGGACGCCGACACGGCGCGCAGTGTCCTCGGCGAGATCGACCGGCTGGCGCGCAACGAGCTCGCCGCGTCGTTCGAGGAGGGCGACCGTGAGCCGCCGGCCTTCGATCCGGAGACCCACACGGTGAAGATCCCCGAGGGTTTCAAGAAGAGCTACCAGGCCTACATGGACGCCGAGTGGTTCCGGCTCGAGCTGCCGAGCGAGCTGGGTGGGCAACCCACGCCGCCGTCACTGCGATGGAGCGCCGCCGAGCTGACGTTGGGGGCCAACCCCGCGGTGCACATCTATGCGGCCGGACCCGGCTTCAGCCACGTGGTGTGGCGCAACGGAACCGAACGCGACAAGCTGATCGCCAAGCACATGGTCGAGCGCAAGTGGGGCGCGACCATGGTGCTGACCGAACCGGACGCCGGGTCCGACGTGGGCGCCGGCCGCACGAAGGCGTACGCACAGCAGGACGGCACCTGGCACATCGAGGGTGTGAAGCGGTTCATCACCTCCGGCGAGCACGACATGGCGGAGAACATCGTCCATCTGGTGCTCGCCCGCCCCGTCGGCGTCGACGGCGCGGGCGGTCCGGGCACCAAGGGACTGAGCCTGTTCGTCGTACCCAAGTATCACTTCGACCTCGAGACGGGTGAGCTGACCGGCAAGCGCAACGGCGTCTACACCACCAACGTAGAAAAGAAAATGGGCATCAAGGTGTCAACGACCTGCGAGCTCACCTTCGGCGACTCTGCCGTCGGAGAAGGGGAGCCGGCCAAGGGCTGGCTGCTCGGTGAGGTGCACGACGGCATCGCGCAGATGTTCCAGGTGATCGAGTACGCCCGGATGATGGTCGGCACCAAGGCGATCGCGACGTTGTCCACCGGCTACCTCAACGCGCTGGAGTACGCCAAGGAACGGGTGCAAGGTCCCGACCTCACGGAGGCGGCGGACAAGACCGCGCCCAGAGTCACGATCGCCCATCACCCCGACGTCCGCCGCTCGCTGCTCACGCAGAAGTCGTTCGCCGAGGCGTTACGGGCCCTCGTGATCTACACGGCGACCTACCAGGACCGGGTGGAGCTCGCCGCGTACAACGGTGAGACCGACGAGCTCGCGGAGCGGATAAACGACCTGCTGCTGCCCATCGTGAAGGGCTACGGGGCCGAACGCTCCTGGGTGCTGCTCGGCACCGAGTCCCTGCAGACATTCGGCGGGTCGGGATTCCTGCAGGACTATCCGATCGAGCAGTACGTCCGCGACGCGAAGATCGACACGCTGTACGAAGGCACCACGGCCATCCAGGGCATGGACCTCTTCTTCCGCAAGATCGTCAAGGACCAGGGGCAAGCCCTTGGCCACCTGGCCAGCGAAATCCAGCAGTTCGTGAGCAACGAGACCGGCAACGGCCGGCTCAAGATCGAGCGTGACCTGCTGAGCAAGGGCCTCGAGGACGCCCAGGCGATGGTGGGTCATCTCGTCGGCACTCTGATGTCCGCCAACCCGCAGTCCGAGGGGGGCGACCCGCGCAACGTGTACAAGATCGGTCTCAACACCTCGCGGCTGTTGATGTCGCTCGGCGACCTGATCTGCTCCTGGCTGCTGCTCCGCCAGGCGGAGGTGGCGTTGGAACGGCTGGACGGCGAGACGTCCGCGAAGGATCGGGCCTTCTACGAGGGCAAGGTGGTCGCCGCCCAGTTCTTCGCCCGCAACGTACTTCCCCGGCTGGCCGCGGAGCGCGCGATCGCGGAGGGCACCGACCTGTCGGTCATGGAACTCCCGGAGGAGGCGTTCTGATCAGCGGTACGCCGACTGGGATGCGTCTGGCGGTACGCCGACTGGGACGCGTCGCGAATTCGGCCGGCCGCGTACGCGTCGCGTATTCGGCTGGCCGCGCCACGGCATGGACGCTTGACGAGACCCGTATGTGGGTATGGCATCGTGAGGCAAGTTCTTCCAGCTAGCGTGCGGCTGGCGGCCTGGGGTCGCCTGTAGAAATTGAGGAGCACTCATGGGCATCGGCTTAAGCATCGGGCTCGTCGTGGCCGGGGCCATCCTGGTCTGGGCGGTCACCGAGCCGTACGACCTCGAGATCGGCGATGTGGCGGTGAACCTCGACATGATGGGTTGGATCCTGCTGATCGTCGGCGTCATCGGAATCATCCTCGCGTTGGTCATGAACGCCCAGCGCTCGAGAACGAAGCACACCGTCGAGGAGAGCCGCGAGCAGCAGTACTGAGGCGCCCGGCAAGAGTCCCGTCCCTCCATCCGTAGCGCCGTCGGGGAACCGCCGGCCCAGACCCTAGACTCGGCCAAGTGAACGACAGCGCGATGTATGTCGACGTGTGGCGCGAGTGCGCACGGAACCTGTCCGCACTGTTCGCCGACCTCGGAGACGACGACTGGTCCAAGCCGACCGACTGTCCCGGATGGACCGTACATGACATCGCCGCGCACCTCGCCGCGCTCGAGGCCGAGCTGGCCGGCGACCCACTGCGTCCGGTCGAACCGCCGCCGATGTCCGGGACCCTCGACCCGTTCCGGCTGCACACCGAACTGGGAGTCCACGCACGCAGGCAGAACTCACCGGAGCAGTTGGTGGCGGAGTTCCGGGGCGCCGTCGAACGACGTACCGCGGCGCTGGAGCAGGCACCGCCCACGGATCTCCAGGCCCCGGCCGGCCGTACACCCGGCGGCATCGGCTGGACGTGGGAACGGCTACTCCAGAACCGGGCGATCGACCTCTGGGTGCATGAGCAAGACATCCGCCGGGCTTCGGACCGGCCGGGGTCCCTGGACTCCGCTGGCGCCCGGTTCACTGTGTTTGCCTTCGGCTCGTCCCTACCGTTCGTGCTGGGCAAGAAGGTTCAGCCCGAACCCGGTACGACGGTCGTGTGGCAGGTGACCGGCCCGGTCGAGGCGACCTTCACGGTCGTGATCGGCGACGACGGGCGAGGCCGACCGCTCCCGGAGCCGCCGTCGCAACCGACCGCACGGCTCGCCATGGACACCGAGACCTTCGTCGTCCTGATGGCCGGACGGCGACCGCCGGAGGACCTCGCCATCGCCGTACAGGGCGACGAGACCCTCGCGCGGCGCGTGCTCGGCGAGATGGCGGTCACGTCGTGAACGTCGACGGGGGTCTGCGTTGTCCTTGCTGATCCGTTCCCTGATCGCGATCGGGATCCTGGCCTCTTCGGCGTACGTCGCGCTGACGTCGACGCCGAACCTCGGTCTGGACCTGCGCGGCGGCACCCAGATCGTTCTGGAGGCCCAGAGCACGGACCGAGTCGAGGCGAACGCCGAGTCGACCGATCGAGCGCTGGAGGTGATCCGCCGCCGGGTCGACTCCCTCGGAGTCTCCGAGCCCACGCTGGCCCGCTCGGGAGACACCCGGATCATCGTGGAGCTCCCGGACGTACAGGATCCGCGGGAGGCCGAGCGGGTCATCGGGCAGACCGCACAGCTCACCTTCCATTCCGTGCTGGGTCCGGCGCGGCCGCGGGCCAAGGCGGATCCGGACGCCAACCGGCCGGTGATCCCCGACGAAGACGGCCAGCTGCTCATCCTCGCGCCGACGGCCATGACCGGTGAGGGTGTCGGCGGCGCCGATGCCGTCCAGGACCAGACCGGCAGGTGGGAGGTCGACATCGAGTTCGCCGGCAACGGTGGCTCGCAGTGGGCCGAGCTGACTGGGCGGGCGGCCTGCTTCCAGGACGACCGCCGCCGGGTCGCGATCGTCCTCGACCAGGAGATCATCTCTTCACCCGCGGTCCAGACCAGCGTCGCGTGCGACGTCGGGATCCGCGGCGGCCAGACCCGCATCACCGGCGACTTCACCCAGTCCGAGGCCGCCGACCTCGCCGTGCTCATCGAGGGCGGCGCGCTGCCGCTACCGGTCGAGGTCATCGAGCGGCGTGTCATGGGCCCGACCCTCGGCGACAGGGCGGTCGACGCGAGCTATCAGGCGGGCGTTATCGGCCTCATCCTGACCGGGCTGTTCATCGTCCTGGTCTATCGGCTGATGGGCATGATGGCGACGGTGGCGCTGGCGACGTACACGCTCATCTCGTACGCCGCCCTGATCGCCCTGGGCGCCACCCTCACCCTTCCCGGCCTGGCCGGGTTCGTGCTTGCCATCGGGATGGCGATCGACGCCAACGTGCTCGTCTTCGAGCGGGCCCGCGAGGAGTTCTCGGCGCATCGGGGACGAGGGCTGCGGCAGGCCCTGACCACCGGGTACCAGAAGGCGTGGACGGCGATCATCGACTCCAACGTCACCACCCTGCTTGCGGCCGCCCTGCTCTTCTATCTCGCCACCGGGCCGGTGCGGGGCTTCGGAGTCACCCTGTCCATCGGTGTCGTCGCGTCGATGATCTCGGCGCTCATCGTCGCCCGGGTTCTGACCGAGTGGGTCAGCAGGCTCCGCGGTGTCGGCAGTCATGTGGCGGTCACCGGAATCTCCACCCTCGGCCGGGTCCGCCGCTGGCTGACCGAACGCGATCCCGACCTGATGCGGCACCGGATGCTGTGGATCGCGATCTCCGCCACGGTGGTCGTGCTGGCCGTCGGGGGCATGGTCATGCGCGGCATCAACCTCGGGGTCGAGTTCACCGGTGGCCGGCTCATGCAGTACTCGACGGCGCAGAACGTCGACGCGGACGATGCCCGGGCCGTGATCGCCGACGCAGGATTTCCGCTGGCCGTCGTCCAGGAGACCAACGAGGGTGACATCTCCGTACGAGACGCGCACATCTCGAACAACGACGTGGTGCGGATCGGCGATGCCCTGTCCGAGATCGGCGGCGAGACCACCAAGGAGCGCGACGAGTTCTTCGGCCCGAGTCTCGGGGACGAGCTTCGGGACAAGGCCCTCCTCGCCCTCGGCGTCGCGCTCGCCGCGCAGATGATCTACCTGGCGGTGCGCTTCCGGTGGACGTTCGGCCTGGCGGCGGTGCTCGCGATGCTCCACGACGTACTGCTGGTCGTCGGCATCTTCGCCTGGTTGGGCAAGACCCTCGACTCGAACTTCCTGGCGGCCGCGCTGACCATCATCGGCCTCTCGGTCAACGACTCGGTGGTGGTGTTCGACCGGGTGCGGGAGTCGTGGCGGGCGTCGCCGAACAAGCCGTTCGACAAGGTGGCGAATTCGTCGGCTCTACAGACAGTTCCGCGTACGATCAACACCGGGCTCGGCGCGATGTTCATCCTCGCCGCACTCGTGTTCCTCGGCGGCGATTCGCTGACCGACTTCGCGTTGGCCCTGCTCCTGGGACTGTTCGTCGGCACGTACTCCTCGGTCTTCACCGCGACGCCGCTGGCGATCGTCCTGCAGTCCCGGTCCAAGGCGGGGCCGGAGGATCGCAGCGAGCGGCGCCGAAAGGTCGACCCGTACGGGCATCTCTCGAAAGGGCCGGCCGACGACAGCGGCGCCGTCGTATGACCGGACACTTCTGCAATCTCGGCGCGAGGGTTGTGGAGAAGTGGCGGCGAGATTGCAGATCTGGCCGGGATGCTCAGATGTGTCGTCGGGACTGGACGATCCGGAACCGCGGTGCGACGAAGGCCGCGTCGGTGTACGACGCGGTGGCCGCCGGATTCGCTCCCGTACCGTGGAAGTCGCTGAACGCCGCGGACTGGTTCACATAGACCGGCCCGGTGAGGTTCTCGCTGAGCGCGACTCCGGCATCGAGCGCGGCCGAACGCGCCGCCGCGATCACCTCGTCCGAGGTCGAGTAGACCGAGGCCGTCATCGCACCGTGTTCGGTCACCGTCGACCGGAGTCGCTGGAGCGACTCGCCGGTTCCGGAGGTCGCGATCAGGTACGACACCGGCCCGAAGCACTCCTGTTCGTAGATATCGGTGTCGGACGCGTCGATGCCGAGCACCGCCGGCGTGCGTACGACGGCATCGTCGAACGCCGGATGCCGTACCTCGCGGGACTCGACCATCACCCGGGCGCTCGGCGGCAACGACTCGAGCCGGTTCAGTACGCCGTCGTTGACGATCCCGCCGAGCAGTTCCACGGCCCGCTTGTCGTCGCCGATCAGCTTGTCGAGGGCGGCCGCGATACCGGCGCCGACCTCGTCGTACGACTTGTGTTCCTCGTCGGTCTCGATCCCGTCGGCGGGGAGGTAGACGTTCTGCGGTGCCGTGCACATCTGGCCGGAGTAGAGCGACAGGGAGAACGCCAGATTGGAACACAGACCACGGAACGAGTCGGTCGAATCCACGACGACGGTGTTGACGCCGGACTTCTCCGTGAACACCACCGCCTGGGTGGCATGCTGCTCGAGCCACTCCCCGAAGGCGCTCGACCCGGTGAAGTCGACCAGCTTGACCTCCGGCCGGGTGGCCAGCGTCGCGGCTAGCCGGTCGGCGGGATCCTCGGCCGCCAGGCTCACCAAGTCGGGGGCGAACCCCGTCTCTTCCAGCACCTCGCGGGCCACTTGGACGGTGATGGCCAGCGGGAGCACCGCACCCGGATGCGGCTTGACCACGACCGGGTTCCCGGTGGCCAACGAGGCGAAGAAGCCGGGCCAGGAGTTCCAGGTGGGGAAGGTATTGCAGCCGACCACCAGCGCGACGCCCCGCGGCACTGTGGTGAACGTCTTCTCCATCCGGATCGGGGAGTCGCGCCCCGGCTTCTCCCAGATCGCCGTTCGCGGGTGCCGGGTCATCTCGTCGTACGCGTACGCCAGCGCCTCCAGCCCGCGATCCAGGGCGTGCGTGCCACCGGCCTGGAAGGCCATGACGAACGCCTGCCCGGACGTGTGTTGCACGGCGTTCGCCAGCTCGAACACCCGCGCATGTAGCCGGGCGAGGATCTCGATGCAGACCGCGGTGCGAGCGAGCGGACCGGCGTCCCGCCACCCCGGCATACCGGCGCGGGCCGCGGAGAGCAGCGCATCGAGGCCGTCGGGAGCCACTCGCGAGTAGGCGACATCCAGTGGCAGCCCGAACGGCGACTTCTCGGTCGCGACGGTTCCGGATGCACCCGGCGTGGTCAGCGGAAATTCCTTGCCCAGCAAGGATTCGAATGCGGTCTTTCCGTCGGCGGCCGCGGTCTCACCATAGACCCGCGGGCTCGGGGACTCGGGGTATGCGGAGAAGTAGTCACGACTGCGAGTCGCCGCCAGAGCCTGGTCGAGCAGCGGCCGGTGTTTCGATTCGAGCTCTGAGGTGGACAGGCTCATCGGGTCCCTCCAACGCGCGATGTTGTGACAGCTGTAGTGCAGAATTGCAATATCGTGTCACATTTCCGCGCTGCTGTGTGCGGATCCCGCGGCGGTACGGGGATGAATGCAACCGGTCCCCCCGGCGAGGCGTATACCCCGCAGACGGGGAAGCGCAGTCTGGCTTATGAGCCTCCGTGACCTGCCTGCTCGGTAGGAAGGTGGCGCAGCGCCCCTCCGGCGGTTGGAGGGGCGCTGTTGCCCTGCACGACGCCCGCCGCGAAGATATTCCTGCGGCCGGTCAGGTCGAGCATCGACGTGGTACGGCCGCCTGGAGGAGGCACACTCGGATGCGCTTGCGCCCGATCACGGAGGACGACGCGGACGCCGTACTGGCACTCAATGCGGAGTCGGAGCATCTGATGAGCCCCCTGGATCGGTCCGGCCTCAACTGGATGCGAGCACATGCTCATCGGGTCGACGTCGTCGAGGTGGACGAGTCTTCGGCGGTCGCGGCGTTCGTGGTGGTGTTCGGTTCCGATGCGGTGTACGACTCGCCGAACTATCGCTGGTTCCAGCAACACTATGGGCGAGAATTCCTTTATCTGGATCGGATCGCGGTGGATCCTGGGAAACGACGCGCCGGGATCGGCGGCTTTGTGTACGACGACGTCGAGGCCGAGGCCGCGACCCACCGGCGGCTCGCGCTCGAAGTGAACGCCGTCCCTCCCAACCAGCCGTCGCTGGCCTTCCACTCGCGGCGGGGTTACCGCGAGGTCGGCCGACTCGAGCTCGGCAACGGCAACGGCAAGGTGAACGTGATGCTGGTGAAGGACCTGCCGTCGTGATCGACGAACAGGCGATCGCCGAGCGGTGTGCCGAGCTGATGTGGTCCGATGACGCGGCGAGCCAGGCGCTGGGCATGCGACTGCTCGAGGTCCGGCCGGGGCGTGCGGGGTTCGAGATGACGGTACGTGCGGACATGGTCAACGGGCACGCGGTCACCCACGGCGGCTTCACGTAAGCCCTCGCGGACTCCGCCTTCGCGTTCGCGTGCAACAGCCACAACCGGCGTACGGTCGCGCACTCCTGCGACATCACCTACCTCGCGCCCGCACGGGTCGGCGATGTGCTCCGGGCGGAGGCGGTCGAACGCTGGCGCGAGGGCCGCAACGGGATCTGCGACGTGACCGTGCGCTGCGGCGATCGAGTGGTCGCGGAGTTCCGCGGTCGTAGCCGGGAGGTCGGCGGCCGGTTCTTCGACGAGAACGTGGACATGTAGCGCCCTCTCGCACCACCCTCTCGCGCCGTGCAATCTCGGCGCGAGAGGGTGGTGCGACTCAGTGCAATCTCGGCGCGAAGGTGAGGCTCAGTGCAGTAGCGCGGTACTGGGGTCTTCGACCATCTCGGCCACGTCGGCCAGGAATCGCGAACCCTGCTGGCCGTCGACCACCCGGTGGTCGAACGACACCGCGAGCGTGGTGACCCAGCGCGGTTTGATCCGGCCGTTGTGCACCCACGGCTGCCGCCGGATCGCACCCATGGCCAGGATCGCCGACTCACCCGGGTTGATGATCGGCGTACCGCTGTCCACCCCGAACACACCCACGTTGGTGATCGTGAACGAGCCGCCCTGCATCTCGGCGGGCTGTGTCTTGCCGTCCCGCGCGGTCGCGGTCAGCGCGTTGAGCGCGTCCGTGAACTGGCGCAGGGAGAGCTGGTCGGCGTCCTTGATGTTTGGTACGACGAGACCGCGCTCGGTCGCCGCCGCGATGCCCAGATTGACGTAGTGCTTGAGCACGATCTCCTGGGCGGCCTCGTCCCAGCTGGCGTTGACCTCCGGCGTACGCCGAACCGCCAGGCACACGGCGCGCGAGACCACGAGCAGCGGCGACACCTTGACGTCCCGAAACTCGCGATGCCGCCGGAGCCGGTTCACGAACCGCATGGTCCGCGTGGCGTCGACCGTGATCCACTCGGTCACATGGGGCGCCGTGAACGCGCTGCTGACCATCGCCTGCGCGGTCATCTTGCGGACGCCCTTGATCGGCACCCTGGTCTCGCGTTCGCCGCGAAGCACCGGCGCCGGTGCGGGCACCGGCCCACGTGAGGCGAACGCCTCGACGTCGGCGCGGGTGATGATCCCGTCGATACCACTCGGAGTGACCCGCGTGAGGTCGACGCCGAGGTCCTTGGCCAGCTTGCGTACCGGCGGCTTCGCCAGCACCTTGACCACGGCGTCCCCGGACTCGCCGGCGGCCGGCGCCTGCTCAGTCGCGACGCCCGGTCCGTGCTTTCGCGGACGGCGTTTCGCCTCGGTCGTGCGCGGCCCGTAGCCCACCAGCACGGCCGTACGACCTCCCGGCGCCGGGCCCCCGATCATCCCGGGCTCGACGGCCTCCTCCTCGCCCGCGGTCTCGACCCCGGCGGGCTCGGGTGCGGCGGTCTCGACCCCGGCGGGCTCGGGTGCGGCGGGCTCGGGCTTAGGGGTCTCCGCGGTCTGGTCGCCGGTCTGCACGCCGATGATCGGCGTACCGACCGGCACCGTCTCCCCTTCGGGCACCAGCAGGTCCGCGACCGTGCCCGCATACGGACTCGGCAGCTCGACAAGCGACTTCGCGGTCTCGATTTCGACGACGACCTGGTTGACCTCGACGGAGTCTCCCGGTTTCACCTTCCAGGACACGATTTCCGCCTCGGTCAAACCCTCACCGACGTCGGGCAGTTTGAACTGCTTCACCTCTGGCATCGCCATCTCCTGCCGTCAGTACGCCAACACGCGGTCGACACCGTCGAGCACCCGGTCGAGGCCGGGGAGGTAGTCGTCCTCCACCCGGCTCGGCGGGTACGGCGTGTCGAACCCGCACACCCGGACCACCGGCGCCTCCAGCGAGTAGAAGCACTGCTCCTGGATCCGCGCCGCCAGCTCCGAACCGAGACCGAGCGTGATCGGCGCCTCGTGTACGACCACGACCCGACCGGTTTTTCGGACCGAGTCCAGCACCGGGCCCATGTCCAGCGGAGACAGCGACCGCAGGTCGATCAGCTCGATCTGCTTCTCCTCCTCCGCGGCCGCGGTCGCGGCCTCGAGGCACGTCTTCACCATCGGACCGTACGCGAGCACGGTCACGTCGCGACCCCGGCGTATCACCCGGGAGCTGAACAACGGCGGCGGCTGCGCGAACTCGTCCAGGTCGGCCTTCTCGTGGTAGCGCCGCTTCGGCTCGAAGAACACGACCGGGTCGTCGGAGGCGATCGCCTGCTGGATCATGTGGTACGCGTCGACCGGATTGGAGCAGGCCACGACCTTCAGCCCGGCGGTGTGTACGAAGTAGCCCTCCGGGCTCTCGCTGTGGTGCTCGACCGCGCCGATGCCACCGCCGAACGGGATCCGGATCACGATCGGCATCGGCACCCTGCCCATGCTGCGGAAGTGGAGTTTCGCAACCTGGCTTACGATCTGGTCGTACGCCGGATAGACGAAGCCGTCGAACTGTATCTCGCAGACCGGCCGATATCCGCGCATCGCCAGGCCGACCGCCGTACCGACGATCCCCGACTCGGCGAGCGGGGTGTCGATGACCCGGTCCTCCCCGAAGTCCTTCTGCAGACCGTCG
>WHTJ01000117.1 GCA_009377795.1 Propionibacteriales bacterium
CTCACGCAGCTCATCGGGGTACTTCCTCGGTGCTGCCACGAAAACTTCCTCTCCGGTCTGACACAAGATCAAACCCGGTTCGAAAGTCTCCGGGAAAGCGGGGGAAGCTCATGGTGCCGCTGGCGGCATGGAACTGGTCGCCCAGAGCGGGCCGCGGCACGAGCTGACGGAGACCCGCAGATTCGGTGAACCGTGGGAGGGGTCGGCGTCGCTGCGGCTGCGGGAGCGGGACCAGACTGTGCTCGGCGACTACCACAAGCACGGCCGCATCCTCGATGGCGGTCCACTCGAGCAGGCCGAGGCCGCGGCCGCGCGAGCCTGGCTGGCCGACACCCTCGACGGGCGGCAGTCGCTGCTGATCGTGGACTCCAACGAGCAGGCAGCCCGCATGTGCGCCCAGCTGCGCGCCGAGCTGGTCCGCCTCGGCCACGTCGACCAGACCCACGCTGTTCCGCTCGGCCTACAAGGGGTCTGGGCCAGCCGCGGTGACCTCGTGCAAGCACGAAGGAACGCCTGGGAACTGGCCGGCTACTCCGGCAACCGGCGCGGTCCGATCAACCGGGAACAGTTTCGCGTCATCGACACCCACGAAGACGGCGGGCTGGTCGTGGCCCCGATCCTCGGCCGCGGACGCGACGGCGAACAGTACGGCGACCGCATCACCCTGCCCGCCGGGTACGTGCGCGACCATGTCGCGCTCGGGTATGCGTCCACGGTGCACGCCGCCCAGGGCGTCACGGTCGACACCAGCCACGCCGTCATCACCCAAAACACCAGCGCCGAAGCCCTCTACGTTGGGATGAGCCGCGGCCGGTACCGCAACATCGCCCACGTCGTCACCCGCGCCGTCCCGAACGACGCGCCAACCGGCGCGGTGAAGGAGGCGGTGCACAAGTCGCCGCAGGCTGTGCTCGCCGGCGTGTTCGACACCGACGACCCGCAGCTGTCCGCGCTCGCCGAGGCCAACCAGAGCGCGGCCGAGACCGAGTCTGTGCGCACCCCGGCTGAACTGTTCGCCGACGCGGCCCAGATCGCCACCGCCAACCGCACCGCCGGCTGGCTCGACCAGCTCGTCGCCGACGGTGCACTCACCGAACAACAACGGGCCGGGTTGGCCGCCGAGGACGGCGCCACCACCCTCAACACCCTGCTGCGCCGGGTCGAGATCGCCGGCCACGACCCCAAACAAGTACTCACCGACGCTGTGCACGAGCGTTCGCTGGATGATGCGCGGCAGATCAGCAACGTGCTGCACAGCCGCATCACGACCAGCACCAGCCTCGAACCAGCTGGTGACCGCTTCACCGATTGGATCCCCACAGTCGACGACCCGCAGTGGCGGGCCTACCTCACCACGCTCGCCGAGACCGCCGACGCACGCCGCGACGAACTCGGCCGGCAGGCCGCCGAACATGCGCCGCAATGGGCGGTCGAGGCGCTCGGCCCGGTGCCGCAAGACCAGGACGAACGCGATGTTTGGGAAGGCCGCGCCGGAACGGCGGCCGCACATCGGGAACTGGTCGGTCACGACAGTCCCGACGACGCGCTGGGACCTGCACCGAAGGCCGGGCAGGTGGAGGCCCACGCCTCCTGGCAGGCCGCCTGGCGCGCTCTCGGCCGACCAGAGGCCGAGCGGGCCGAGGCCGAGATGTCGACCGGCCAGCTCCGGGTACGCATCCGCGCCTACGACCGGGAGAAGACGTGGGCGCCCGCCTACGTCGCCAACGAGCTCGCCGCCACCCGCCAAGCCACCGACAAACACCGCCAAGACGCCGCGCTTCGCCGCGCCGAAGCCGGCGGCGACCCGCAGCGGCCAGACCTCGACTTGGAAGCCGACCAAGGCTCAGCTCTCGCTGAGGCGCTGGACGCTCGGGCGGCGGACCTGGAGCAGGCCGACGAGGCCCGAGCGGAATGGTACGCGCACACCGCCGAGACCCGCGCCGCCGCCGACCGCGCCCAAGCCGAGCTGAGCAACCGAGGAGCCGAGCACGACCGGCCGGAGGACATGGTCACCGCCGAACTGTGGCTCGAAGCCCACGACGCCGCTGCGAAGCAGGACGACGACCACCGGGAGATCCGCGCCGAGCACGAGCTGGCCGACATCCATGAGCAGCGTGAGCAAGACCAGAACGCCGTCGCACCCGTCGTACTGGAGGGCGCACCCGAGGAGGCCCCGCCGGACATCCGGCAAGAAACCCAAGACACCAGGCCGGACGACGACCAGCGCGACGAGGTACGCGTCCCGAACGCCGACGAGACCGCAGCCTCGGTCGAACGCGCACGCCGCGCCCTGCGTGAGCTCAAGCAGCGCCAAGCGGCCGAGGAGCAGCACGCCCGCGATGAAGCCCGCGCCTACGAGCTAGCGAACTGGCGAGCCGACCAGCACAGCGGCGCCCGCGTCGGGGCTCAGTCGAAGCAGGAAGCCGATGCCGACAAAGACACACCCGTACTCGAGCTGGCCCCGCTCGACGACTGACCCTCGCACGACGCCACCGCGTGAAGGAAGCCCTAGTGAACACGAACAGTCGGACCCGTTCCACGCCCGCTAGCGGTCTTGTCCGGGGACGGTGGCCTGGCTGCCAGACCGCCCCCTCCAGCTTCAAGGGGGATCTCGTCTCCCGGACGTCGGCGCTCGCTCCGCTCGCTTATTTCCTCGTCCGACAACCGAGATCCCCCTTGACCCCGGAGCCTCTGGCGGCCTGGCGGGCGGCAGGAGCCGGCAGGCCCCGAGGGGCTGCCGCCTCACAACGGCCACCGTCCAACGAGGAGGAACCAACCATGCGGGCGCCGGAGGACCGCCAACGGACCACTCACGAGATCTATCTGCACGCCGTCCGCGACGTCGTGATCGCCCGCGCCCGGAAGCGGGACACCATCACTGCCGAACAAGCGAAGCGGTTGGCGCACACGAAGCTGCTGTACGGGGTCGGGGACGGCACCTACCGCGGTGTCACCGTGTTCGACGCCTGGCAGAACGGTATCGGCCGCGTCGACGTCGTCGAGATCGCCGCCACCGGCCAAGAGTCCTGGATCCAGCTTGCCGGCACCGTGATTCACGAACTCGGCCACGTCTTGGCCGGAGCCCTGGCTGGCCACTCCAACCAGTGGAAAGACACCGCCGTCGCCCTCGGGTTCACCGTCCGTCCAGCTGCGGCCGGGCAGGTCTACCACCTGGCGATGATCGACCCGACCATCCGGGACGCCGTGCACGCGCTGGCGCAGCGTATCGGAGACGGCCGCCCCGAGTTCCGGACCTACGCCATCCCCGCCCTGCCCACCTTGCCACGGCCGTGCTCGGCTGGCATTGGCACCCGGGGCGGCACCTCCCGCGGCAAGGGCTCGGGGTCGCGGATGCGGCTGTGGGAATGCGACTGCACCCCCAAACCGGTGAAGGTCCGCGTCGCCTCCGACAACTTCCAAGCCACCCGTGGCCTGTGTGGCAGCTCGTTTAAACGCAGCGAGAGGAGGTGAGGCGTAGCACCAGACGCACCATGAACCGAAGCCACGGATACACTCGAACAGAAGGGACCGCAAGATCATGTTGCAGACCACCGTTACCTTCGAGGGAAACATCGCCGCCGACATCGACGTGGCGGTCACGCCGTCCGGGAAGCAGGTTGTCCGGTTCCCGGTCCTGGTCAACCGGCGACGCAGGGACCCTGACACCGGGGAGTGGACCGACGACGAGCCGACCCGGCACAGCTGCACCGCCTTCGGCAGCCTCGGCGAACACATTGCCGGTTCACTCGGCAAGGGGGATCGGGTCCTGATCGTCGGCAACCTCGTCACCGACAGCTGGGCCGACAAGAACACCGGCGAGATGCGAACCGCCCAGCGCGTACTGATCGACGCCGCCGGCCCGTCTCTGCGCTGGGCCACCGCATCCATGCGCAAGATGCAGCGCACCACCGGCGCGGTAGCGGAGACCGAATGATGCGGGAGGGTGGGCGAGGAGCCACACCTCGCCCACCCGAACGCCGGTGGCTCAGCCGGCGTCGGCCCTCGTGATGTGCAGCGGTGGGCGTCCCGAGCCTCTCCACGCCCAGTCCAGCGTCGTGGTGATCCCTTCCAGCCATCCCGGTCGCCCCTCAACACCGTACGGATGGCGAGCACTGCGCCGATCAGCTGCTGCGGCCTCGTCTTCGATCAGCTCGGGGTGTGCTCGAGCCTGCCGGTGCGTTAGGGGCGCCCACGCCGGCTCGCGCCGTCCCACAGGGACCGACGGCATCGACGCGCCAGCGAGCCATCGGCAGGTCGAGGCGATCCCGACCGCGTACCAGTCATCGGCAGGTCGAGGCGATCCCGACCGCGTACCAGTCATCGGCAGCCAGACGCTCCGCGGCCGCCCAGACCGCGACAAACTCATCCCGCGGCACCCTCAGGTTCTCCCGCGGGATCCGCTCGAGATCGGAAGCCGTCAACTCCACAACCAACAGGATCACACCAGAATCCGACATCGTGAACCGGATCGGCGGCGGAGGCGACATCCAGCTGGATGCCACCAAACCAATGTGCAGCATCTCGTCCATGTCAGAGAACGACGACCTCGACCCTGGCGCCAGCACGCAGATGTTCCAGGCCTTCGTCGATCGTCACCCGCCCGAGGCGTCCGGGCCGCGCTGGATGAGGATAGCCCTGGCGGGCGCCACTCTGGCCGGGCTGGATTGAGTCGCGGCGGCCGGCCGGTACTTGGCCGTCATGGTGTGTGGTTGTGTCGTATCCCCCGGCGTAGTTGCCATATCCGTCCGGTGGCGGGGATAGCGATCAGGAGGATGCCGCCAATGCTCGCGAAGAGTATGGCGACGCCGATGGGGAGCTGTCCGTCCAACCACAGGAATCTGATGTCTGTGCGGGTGAGGTTCTGCAGGACGAAGGTCAGCAGAATGACCAGGATTAGGCTCATGCCGATCAGGCTGACCCACATGCTGCCGAGGCGGCTTCGCCGTGCCGGAGCACGCCTGACTGGAGCGGGCCTGTCGGCCGTTGGCGCAGGGTCTGCGGTGCGGTGTGTCGGCTGCGGGGCATGGTCGCCGTTGTGGTCGTTGACACGCGGTGGTGCGCCGCTCTCGCGTGGGATGTTCGAGGGGTCGGTGGTGGTCATGGTGATCCTTATTGTCTTCGAGGGCGTTGACGTGCCGACTCGTCCGTGCTGTCAGAAGCGTGAGCGACCGGCGCGGTCCATGGCGTAGAGCGCGCCTACTCCGGCGACGAGGCCGATGAGTACGAGCGCCCACAGTGGCACCGCTGCGGCGAGCACGCCGCCGACGACGAATGCCGCGAACAGCGAAATCGCCAGGCTTCGGGCGCTCATCGGTGCAGACCCTGCACCGAGGCTGGACCTGGAGGTTTGGCGAGTGTCGGGTTTGGTGGTCGTCATGATCGCTCCTAAGGAGGTATGCGTGTCGCTCTAAGACGGATGTCCTGAGCCCGCGGGTCTCGACGAAAGCGAACGAGGGGCGAGAGATAGAGACCAGACACTCCGGGTCGTCACGCAAACCCTGCGGCTAGTTATCAGTCAACACCCCGGACTGGCTGTTGTCAACAGTGTAGGTCTACAGTGAAGACCTACACTAGATTCCGCTCGCCGCGATGTTGCTATCGATCCACCGGCAGCCACATCGGCGTCCCAGCGATTCAACTGTGAGGACCAATCCGATGGATGCCAACGAAGCCGCCCGCCAACGGGGCCGACCCGAACGGATCAGCCGCGAGGTCATCTTGGCCACCGCACTGGAGATCATCGACCGAGACGGGATTGACGGCCTGTCGATTCGGCGCCTCGGGCAGGCGTTGGGCCGGGATCCGATGGCGCTCTACAGGTACGCCCCCAACAAGGCCGCCCTGCTGGACGGCGTGGCCGAGGTAGTCCTGGACCAGCTCAACGTGGACATCCCCAACGGCGACTGGACCGATCAGCTACGCACCATTGCGCACAGCTTCCGGAATCTCGCCCATGCCCATCCCCACGTCGTCCCGCTCCTCGTCACACGGCCACTGGCCACCCCGCTGGCTCTCCGCCCCCTGGGCACGCTTCGGCCGCTGGAGGGGATCCTCGCACTGCTCACCCGCGCCGGTTTCAGTCCGCCCGACGCCCTGCACATCTACCGCTCCTTCTTAGGCTTCCTGAACGGCCACATCCTCAACGAACTCCAAGAACTGGTCGACAACCCCGACGAGTCCGACGCCCTGCTCCGCCTCGGTCTGCATCGACTCCCGATCCGAGAGTTTCCCCTCCTTCGCAGCCTCGCCCCTGTCCTCGCAGGCTATGACGGAGCCACCGAACTCGACCGGGGCCTCGACATCCTCATCGCCGGCCTGCAGACCCGACTCCCACACCCAACATCTCAAGCAAGTGGACATTCGCATCGGGGGCGTCCGGCCGTCTGTGTAAGTGACGGTGGCGGTTTCATGGGGTGGGGATCCGCCCCTCGAAGTACATGGTGAACGATTGGAGCGCTTTCTTCCAGCCTGAGCTGCGGATTCCGACGTTCGGCCGTCGGTAGTCCTCGAGGTTGCGGACCGCGAGGTAGAGCACCTTGAGCACGGCCTGCTCGGAGGGGAACTGCCCCCGGTTCCGGACGACCTTGCGGAGCCGGGAGTTGAGCGACTCAATCAGATTCGTCGTGTAGATCACCCGTCTCACCTCCGGTGGGAACGCCAAGAACGGGACGAACTCCGACCAGTGGGTGCGCCAGAGCCGCACGATCGCCGGGTAGCGCTGCTCCCAGGCCTCGGCGAACACATCTAACGCGGCCTCAGCGGCTGTCTCGTCGGTGGCGGTGTAGATCACCCTCAGGTCCTTGGCGAGCGCGGGCCAGTACTTGCGGGAGGCATACCGCAGCGACGCCCGGATCAGATGCACCACGCACAACTGCACCGTCGTGTTCGGCCAGATCGTGGTGACCGCGTCGGGCAGCCCGGAGAGTCCGTCGCAGCACAGGATGCAGACGTCCTTGACGCCACGGTTGCGCAGCTCAGACAGCACGGACATCCAGAACTTCGCGGACTCGCCGGTGGAGGCGCCGACCCACATGCCCAACACCTGCTTCGCGCCCTCGCAGTCGATCCCGATCGCCACATAGACCGGCCGGTTCGCGACGACCCCGTCGCGTATCTTGACCATCAGGGCGTCGATGAACACCACCGGAAACACCGCGTCCAGTGGTCGGGATTGCCATTCTGTGAGTTCGTCGAGCACACCGTCGGTCACCCGGCTGATCAGATCCGGGCTGACCTCGACACCGTAGATCTCCCGCAGATGGGCACGGATGTCGCGAGTGGTCATCCCACGCGCATACAACGCGACGATCCGGTCGTTGAACCCGTCCAACCTGCTCTGGCCCTTACGGACGATCTTCGGCTCGAAGCTACCGCCACGATCGCGGGGCACCTCCAGCTCAACCGCGCCAGCCTCGGTCAGCAGCCGCTTCGAGGTCGTGCCATTGCGAGAATTCCCCGAGCCCCGTCCGGCCGGATCGTGCTTCTCATAGCCGAGATGCTCGGTCAGTTCCTCGTCCAGTGCCCGTTCCAGCACAGCCTTCGTGACCTGCGACAGCAACCCGTCCAGGCCGAGCAGCTCGACCCCTTCGGCCTCGGCCTTCGCCAACAGCTGATCAGCCAGCTCATCATCGACCAGCGGCTCCTCGGCCGCCGGCTGTGAATCGTTCGTCATCACGTGGTTCCCTTCCCGAACCGCTTCCACGATTCAGAGTCGAGCCACGTCACTTACACAGCCGGCAGGACACGCCCTTCGCATCCGCAGAACGTTGACGAGCGACATGGCGGATAACAAGCCGGTGGTGAAGCCGCCCGAGAGGGTCAAGTCCCTGCCGTCGTGTACGGGGTGTGATCCTTCGCGGGTTGGGTTAGGCCGTGAGGGCCTGGGGTTCGGATTCGGTCACCTCTGCGGTGCCGGGACGGCCTGGGCGCGAGCGAGGACGTCGAGTGCGAGGTAGCGGCGTCCTTCGGCGGACCCTCCAACACATCACCCTCAGCCCCGGCAAGATCGGCCGAATAGCAAATGCGTCGCTCGTCCTCACCCACTTCGAGCACGGCTACTCACCTTGCTGAGAAAACCTCATTGTGTTGCCGGTCGGGGTTTAGTGTGTGACTGTCGGCCCTGTGTGCTTGACAGGCGAGGGCGGCGAACCGTGAGGAGCTCCACATGCGTAACAGATGGAAAGGGCTAGTGGTTGGTGACCATCAGCGCCTGGCGCAGGATGACGTCGTGCTGCGGGGCGGTGTCGATTACCACGTGTCATAGTCAGCCTCGATCTCCTGCACCCGCTTGGCCAAGTCACGAGTCGCCCACGGGATCACCGTCACCCGGCCCGGCCAATCCACGGTGCTCACGACCATTGCAACGCCGACTGCTGTGGATCAGCGTCAACCAGCAGCACCCGGCCCGCGAGCCCGCTCGCCAGATAGACCGCCGAGGTGGTCTTGGGCGTTCTCCCCTTCAAATTCCCAGCGTTGACTCTCACGACGAGACCTCCGAACCTTTGACGGCACGCCGTCAGGCCACTATGCCGTAAGGACGGCATGACGGCACGCCGTCACATGTTCGGAAGGGTTTAGGTACTACCCGCGCCGTAGGGCGCGGGTAAAGAACCAGCCCTTCTTCTTGGTGAGGTCTCGCGCGGAGACGCGCTCGCGTTCCACGCCATTGTCAAACCGGACGGTCACGGACTTGTCGCCGTGGACCCGGATGACCTTGCCCTCGGCGTTCTTGTTGACGCTGCTGGACAGTTCCCGACGTGCGACAACCTCGTCGCCTTCGCGCAGTTCGTCGCTCATGCTGGGAGCCTAGAACAGGCTTAGGCGCCGCCGATGGGTGGCAACGCAAACCCCGGCAGATCTTGCGGTCCGGGTCCTCGTCGGTCAGGCAAGCACCGCTCGACACGGGTTCTGCCACCCCGAGCAAGGGCGCGCAGCGTACATTTCACCCTGGTGGTTTCTAGCGACGGTCGCAACACTTCCGTGATTCTTGGAGGTTGTGTTGACATCGACTCGTCGTGTGAAGAAGGGGCCGGGGCGGCGTCCGCAGTCGGCCAAGCGCCAGCGGTTCATGGAACTCCGGGCTCGCGGGTGGAGCATCCGTGCCGCGGCTCGAGAGGTCGGGGTCTCCCGCTCGGCGGGAAGCAACTGGGCCCGCGGCTACAAGACCTACCGCAAGGGCGTCGTGGTCGGCTTCGTGCCACCGCTCGATCGGCTTGCCGTCCGGGAGATCAGTCCCGGTTCCTGTCTCAGGAGGAACGGATCGAGATCGCCGATCTGCATCATGCTGGCCTGAGCATCCGGAAGATCGCGGCCCGGCTTGGGCGTGCTCCGTCGACGATCTCGCGCGAACTGCGCCGCAATGTCGGCGGGCGCAGTAGCTACCGGCCGTTCGACGCCCACCGTCAGGCCACGGCCCGCCGGGCACGCCATCACACGCGCCGCATCGACACCAATCACGAGCTACGCGACCTGGTCGCCGAGCTCCTGGCGCAGCGGTGGAGCCCGCAACAGATCAGCCGGCACCTGAAGGGCCGGTTCCCCGACGACCGGTCGATGTGGCTGTGCCACGAGAGCATCTACCAGGCCGTGTACCAGCCGGGATCGCCGCTGCTGCGCCCTTCGAAGGTTGCTCCAAAGCACCGTTCTCCGTTGCGGACCGGACGTGATCACCGACGGGCGCATCAGAAGGTGGAACGGCGTCGGCCGAGGTTCGCGCAGCCGATGCTGACCGTCCACCAACGACCGTTCCCGCCGGCAGACCGCGCCGAGGCCGGCCACTGGGAGGGCGACCGTGCGACACGAAGTTGCTCGAATTTGAGTGGACTGACCGGATGGTGAGGCGGCTGATGGTGCCGTAGGTGCAGTCACGGGTCCGTGTCCGTATGACCCGTCCCCGCCCTTGACGTGCGATGCCAGTAACGCGTGGTGCGAAGCTCAGGGGGAAGCCCAAGGACTCCCGTTCCATCCGGGAGTTACCGGCAAGGGGAAGACCGGACGGGTGAAGTCATATGAACTCCCGATGATGCCTCGTGATCCCAAGCCTCGCCGATGGAAGTTCCAGCGGGGTGCATGGGCTGGCCGCTGAGAAGCGGCAGGCGCTGGCCGGCAGAGGTCACTTCGTCCAGGTGGACACCGCCGCCTCGGGGTAAAGGGAGCACCCACCCCGGTCGTATCTCATTCGTGTGGAACGTGGAAACCCCGTTGGGGTCCGGGCCTTCGTGGCCCGGTCGGCCGACCGCGAGGAAGGCTCAACTCCCCAGCGGGAACAGGATGGCCCAAGAAGCCAATGCCGGAAACCGAAAGGAAACGGGAACCCGGGGCGCATGACCGGCCTCTCCGCCGGTCGCCCCGCATAACCGTCCGGATACGGGTGTTCTGCCCGGACCCGAAAGGGTGCTGACGTGGGCCAGGTGAGCCTGTGCGGACTCACTGGACAAGGACGACGGAACCGAGGGACAAGTTGGACACCACGACGGGCACGGACGGAGCGGTCTCGACCGTCCCGGCCGCCGCGACGGTGAACGGACCCGAGGACGAAAACCTGGACTGGGCGTCGGTCGACTGGCGCCGAGCCGAGGAAGACGTACGGCGTCTGCGGCAGAGAATCTTCACGGCATCGCAGGCAGGGGACCTGAAGAAGGTCCGCAACTTGCAGAAGCTGATGCTCCGGTCCCGATCCAACACGCTCCTGAGCGTGCGCCGGGTCACGGAGATCAACGCGGGACGCGCGACGGCGGGGAGTCGACGGGAAGGTGGTGCTGCTCGCCCAGTCCAAGGCCGCGTTGGCCGACTGGGTTCAGCATCG
>WHTJ01000118.1:0-8627 GCA_009377795.1 Propionibacteriales bacterium
CGGCGGGTGTTGGCGGGTTCGGAGGAGCCCATGTCGATGACCAGCGAGCCGGTCGGCAGGCGTGCGAGGAGCCCGTCGGTCAGCAGGACCGACTCCACGACACCACTGTCGGGCAACATCAGGACGACGGTGTTGACCTCGTCCGGCACCTCCGCCAGGGACGGCAGGGCCCGGCTGCCCAGCTCGTCGGCCAGGCCCGAGGCCGCTGCATGGTCGATATCGAACAGAACGGTCTCGTGCCGGGCGGTGTGGCGACGTGCCATCGGCGCGCCCATACGGCCGAGGCCCACGAACAATGTTGTCATGATAATCCTCCGTACTGTCCGCGCAGCTCGACCTTGCGGATCTTCCCGCTGGGCGTCTTCGGGAGCTCATCAACGATCTCCAGACGCTCCGGCAGGAAGTGCTTCGACAGGCCCTGCTCGAGCAGGAAGTCGCATACCTCCCCGAGGGTGGGCCGCGCGTCGCCGCTGGGCACCACGACCGCGCAGGCGCGCTCACCGAGGCGGGCGTCGGGGACGCCGATCACCGTGGCCTCGATGACGTCCGGGTGCTGGAACAGGACGCTCTCCACAGCGGTGACCGGGATGTTCTCACCGCCGCGGATCACGATGTCCTTCGTCCGGCCTTCGAGAAGGACGTAGCCCTCCTCGGTCAGCCGTACGGTGTCACCGGTTTTGAACCACCCGTCGCCGTCGATCTCCGCAGCGGTCACCTCCGGCAGGTCCAGGTAGCCCAGGAACAGGCCGGCGCCGCGGATCCGGAGAGATCCGATGGTTCCTGCAGACGCTTCCTGCCCGTCGGATCCCAGGACGCTGATCGCGGTGCCCGGCACAGGCACGCCGTCGGTCGTCTGGGCCGTGGCCGGTAGATGTGGCGCGCAGGAGATGCCGATGCCCAGTTCCGTCATGCCCCATGCCGGGCAGACGTAACAGCCGAACATCTCACCGGCGACCTTCGGCAGGGTGCGCGGTACGGGCGCGCCGGCCAGCACCACGGTCCGCAATGAGCACGTTTCGTCGTGGGCCAGGTCGGTCAGCAGGAGGTCCTGGAGGAAGGTCGGCGCCGAGAACATCGCGGTGACCCGCTCCTCCCGGATCACGTGTGCCGCCTGATCGGGGGCCCACCGGTCGAGGTACACGGCCGTCCCCCGCAGGTAGGTGGTCAGCAGGACACCCCACAGGAAGCCCGTGTGGTGCCCGACGGGTGAGGCCACCAGGTTGACCAGCGAGTCGCCGAGCGAATCCCCGCCCACGTGCGCGACCCAGTTCTGCATGACGGCCCGGAGCGTCTGGTGGGTGTTCATCACCCCCTTCGGCTCGCCCGTCGTCCCGGAGGTGAAGCCCACATGGCTCAGAGCTCGGGCGTCGACGTCGGGCAGGTCCACGTCCGGTGCCTTCAGCAGGGACTCCAACGGCGTCACCCCGTCGTCGGACCACCTGCCGGTCAGGACAACGTGCCGGAGTGAGGGCAGCGCGCCGCGCAGGCCCTGTACCAGCCTCAGGGGGCTGCTGCTGCCGAACGTCTCCGCGACCACCACCACGCGAGCGCCCGTCCGGCGCAGGATGACCTCGACCTCGCGCTCGCCGTAGGCCACGGGAATGCCGCTGTAGACGGCACCGAGCTCGTTGATCGCGAAGATGAGCGCCGCGAAGTCGGCCTGGTTCGGCAGCATCACCGCGACGAAGTCACCCGCGCGGACACCGAGCGCGTAGAGGCCGCAGGCGTACCGGTGTGCCCGCTCGTCGAGTTCGGCGTAGGTGAGCCTGCGCGAGCCGGCGGCCCCACTCGTCCGATCGATCGCGGCGACCCGGTTGGGAACCTCGGCCGCCGCGGAGGACAGGAGGGACCGCAGCGTGGTGGACGTCCAGGCGCCACTGTCTTCGTACTGGCGAACGAGCTCGGGGGTCAACCGGCTGTCGGGCCGGATCCCGGGGTGCGTCGTGGGAGGGGCCGCCTGGGATGTGTTGATCAGCTGGTCGCTCACTGGAGGTGCTCCTCGTGAAAGTGGATGTGGTCCGCCGTCGACGTCAGTTCCCTGTGGCGGTGCCGGCTGACGGTCGGCAGGTGAGCACGACTTTGCCCGGTAGGCCGCCGGCCTGGACCGCCGCCAGCGCGGCTCCCGCCTCGTCGAGCGGGTACCTCCGTGCGATCGGCACGCTGAGGCGACCCTCGAGGTAGAGCTGCAGCATGTGCTCGATCGCGGCCCGAACCGACTCGGGCTCGCGGTCGCGGTAGTCGCTGACCTGCAGGCCGAGGACGGCCAGGTTCTTGACCAGGACGTGCCCGGCTTTGACTGTCGCCAGATCGCCGGAGGCGAAGCCGATCACAACCAGCCGTCCCTCCCACGCTGTGCAGCGTAGGGACTGGGCGAACACGTCGCCGCCGACCAGCTCGAGCACAACGTTCGCCCCCCGGCCATGGGTGAGGGCCATGACATCGTCGCGCATCGACGGGCCGGCAACGAGCACGTGATCGGCGCCCTGCTCCGTGGCGAGGCCGGCCCGCTGATCGTCCCGAGCGACGGCGATGACGGTGGCCCCGAGCGCCTTCGCGATCTGCACACCTGCCGAGCCGACACCGCCACCGGCGCCAGTGACGAGGACGGTTTCCCCCGGCCGCAGGTTCGCGCGCCGCAATAGCGCGAAGTAGGCGGTGATGGCACCCAACCCGAAGGCCGCGGCGTCGACGAACGGGACGCCGTCCGGCAGGGCCACGACCTGCGGCTCGGGCACGGCCACCAGCTCGGCGTACCCGCCGTGCTCGACCTGGGCGAGTACACGGTCCCCGACCGTGAACCGGTCGACCCCGTCACCTACGGCGCGAACCGTGCCTGCGATCTCCTTGCCGGGGCTGAACGGCAACTCGGGGAGGATCTGGTAAGTGCCGGTCACGACCAGGATGTCGGGGAAGTTGACGCCGGCCGCGGTCACGTCGATGAGGACCTCCCCCGGCCCGGCGACCGGGTCGGGAAGCTCGCCGGTCACCATGGACTCCGGCGGGCCGAAGTTCTCCACGAGTGCTGCTCTCATGCGGGGCTCCCGGGTGGTTCGGCGGCACGGTCGAAGGTCAGCGCCTCCGGACCGGTTCGCAGGGGCGGGTAGGAAAGGGAGGTGGGCTCGGACCGGAGCTGGTCCACCACCGGGATGGGTAGCGCACTGACGTCGAACCCCTCCCCCGCCACACGGTGCGGGGATTCGGTCCGCAGGGTCTGGCTGCCTGCCGCCTCCTCGAGAGTGGCGACGATGCAGCAGCACACGTCCTCGCCTTCGAACAGGCCGTGCCAGTGCTCGGCGGGACGGGCGGCGATCCGCGTCGCGACCGCGTTGATCACCTCGTCCTCACGGCCCGCGTCGGCCCGGAGGTCCTCCGGAAGGCCGACGAGTTCGCAGAAGCGGAGCCAGAAACGGTCCTCCAACGGAGCGGCCGCCATGTGCCGGCCGTCGGAGGTGCGGTAGACGTGGTAGCGCGGGCTGCCACCGGTGAGCAGGTCGCGCCCGGGCGCCGGCCAGGTGCCGCTGCCCGCATGGGTGGCGAGATAGCCGTAGGCCAGGGTGCTGAGGTTGGCCGTCATCGCGACGTCGAGGTGACAGCCCTCACCGGTCGCATTGCGGCGGAACAGTGCCAGCAGAATGTTCATGACGGCCGGATAAGTGCCACCGGCGATGTCTGCGATCACGGTCGGCGGCAGGTGGGGGTCGCCCCGACCGTCGACGACGGCCCCGAGCAGGCCCGATTCGGCGAGGTAGTTGAGGTCGTGTCCGGCCCGGGCGGCGGCCGGGCTGTTCTGCCCATGGCCGGTGAGCGAGCAGTAGACGATCGCCGGGTTCACCGTGTGGAAAGCCTCGTAGCCCAGGCTCAGCCGGTCCATCACACCGGGTCGGAACTGCTCGATGACGACGTCGACCTCGGCGGCCAGCTCGAGCAGTCGCTCCCGGACAGCCGGGTCCTTGAGGTCGACCGCGGCACTGCGCTTGCCCCGGTTGAGCAGCGCGTAGTTCGCCGAGCTTTCCCCGAGCCGTGGCTGGTAGCTGCGCATCTCGTCGCCGCGCGGCGGCCGTTCCAGCTGGAGGACCTCCGCACCGGCCTCGGCGAGCAGCAGCGTGGCCAGGGGCCCCGGTAGCAGGGTGGAGAAGTCCAGCACCTTGAGACCGGCCAGCGGCGGGGCCGGGCGGGCTCGCTCGTCGGTCGTCATGCGTCCCCTCCCACGAGGACGTGGGCCGCCGTCCGCGCCGCCTCCGTCGCGCGAGCGGCCGCGCGCAGGGACACCGCGTCGCGCAGCAGCCCCTCGACGCCGTACTCCACCATGTATCCGTAGCCTCCGTGCGACTGCACGGAGGCCGCCGCCACATCGACGGCGAGGTCGAAGGCCGGGGTGAGCGCCGCGGCGGCGACATCGGGCCGGTCGAGGCATGTCGCGATCGACGTGGTGAGGACCGCGCGGGCTGCCGCTGCCTGGGCCGACAGGGAAGCGCGGACGGTCGGGAGCTCGGTCAGCGCCGCCCCGAACTGCTCGCGGGTGGAGCTGTAGGCCAAGGCAGCCTGAGCCGCCGCCTCGGCTATGCCGGCGGCCAGGGCAGCCGCCCCGACGTGCAGCAAGGTGCGAGCTTGCGTGACCCGCGGACCGCGCACCACCGCGTCGTCGGACACCGAGGCGTCCATCCGGCAGCTGACGGTGAGGGCGCCATCCAGCCCGGTGCGCCGCACCGTGGGCCCGAAGGTCACTCCGTCCGGCGGGACGGCGACCGCGGTGTCCCGGTCCAGAAGCAGCACCAGGCGCGGCTCCCGCCCGGACGGGTCGAGACGGTCCAGGGTTCCGGTGATACGTCCGCCGGTCAGCTCGACGGCGTCGCCCTCTGCGGGGTCCACCGCGCAGACTGCCACCGGGGCGCCCTGATGGATGTCACCGAGCAGCCCGGACGAGGCCCTGCCCGCGCCGGAGAGCACCAGCGCGGCGGCGTGCGCCTGTACCGATGCCCAGGCCAGGGCCGGACAGGTGCCGGCCAAGCGGGCCAGCGCCACCAGGGTGGTGGCGAGATCGGCCCCGCCGCCGCCACCGGTCTCGTCGGCGCCCATCGTCCAGAGCCCGTGATCGGCCAGCGCCTGCCGCGCGGTATCAACGTCGTCGGGACGCTCGTCGCCGACCCGGCTCAGGTGGCTCCCGGCGAGGTCATCGATGAGCTCGAGCACCGCCCGCTGGTCGTCATCGAGCGGTGGGCCCCACCAGCCGCGCCTCATGACCAGAACTTCCCGGGGTCCGGCGTGCGCTTGGCCGCGAAGGCGTCACCGACCTCGTGCGCCTCGCGCGTGTCCAGGTAAAGGGTGAGCTGCTGGTCGTGGGCCATTCGCGCCTGGCCGATGACGCCGTTGTGCCGGGCGGAGAAGGCTGCCTTGAGGCCGCCGATGGCCATCGGGCTGCGGGTGGCGATGTCCGCGGCCACCTCCTGGGCCCGCTTCACCGCCTCGCCGGTAGGGACGACCTCGTTGGCCAGGCCCATCTGCAGCGCCTGCGCGGCCGAGTACTTGCGGTTCAAGTACCACATCTCCTTTGCCCGCTTCCGCCCGACGGTGTCCTCGAGGTACCAGGTGCCGTAGCCCGCGTCGAAGCTGCCGACCATGGGGCCGACCTGCCGGAAGACCGCGTTCTCCGCCGCGATGGTCAGGTCGCAGACGTTGTGCAGGACATTGCCGCCGCCCACCGCGTAGCCGTTGACGGCCGCGACGATCGGCTTCGCGATCGTGTCGATCGCCTCGTACACGTCGATGATCGGCAGCACCTGTGAGTAGTCCAGGGACGTCGTTTCGTCGTGTTCGCCGCCGATGCAGAAGAACTTGTCCCCGGTCCCGGTGAGGACCGCGGCGCGCAGACCCGGATCGGTGCGAAAGCGCTGGAGGGCGTCCTTGAGCTCGAGCAGGGTCTGGTTACGCAACTTGTTGCCCGCGTCCGGCCGGTTGATGGAGATGGTCAGGACGGGACCGGAGGTCTCCGCCAGGATGTCGGTGTAGTCGCTCATCGGCCCTCTCCCTGCTCGGTGGTGCCGACGCGAAAGCCCCGGCCGCTCTTGTTGCCCAGGTAACCGGCGGCCACCATCTGCGACAGCAGCGGCGGCGGTGCGAACTGCGGATCGAGGGTCGCCTCGTAGGCCGACTCGGTGGCGTGCTGGTGCACGTCGATGCCGATCAGGTCCAGCAGCGCCAGCGGCCCGAGCTTGTAGCCGAGGCCGAGTTGGATGGCGACGTCGACGTCGTCGGCGGTGGCAAGATCGTTGTCGTATTCCTGGACGACGTCGTTGAGGTACGGCATCAGCAGGCGGTTCACCAAAAAGCCCGGCCGGTCCTTGACCTCGACGGGCGATTTCCCGAGGTCCTCCACGAACGACACGAGGTCGGCGATCACCGCGGCGTCGGTTTGCAGGGCGCGGACGACCTCCACCAGTTCCATGAGCGGCGCCGGATTGAAGTAGTGCAGTCCCGCCATTCGCCCGGGACGGGGCAGATGAGCGGCCAGGTCGGTGACCGACAGCGCGGAGGTGTTCGTGGTCAGGACGGTGTCCTCCCCCACAACCTCGGCGACCCGGGCGAGCAGCTCCACCTTGACGTCCTGGCGTTCGGTGACCGCTTCGATCACCAGGTCCACACCGGCCAGCCCGGCGACGTCTGTGATAGCGCTGATGCGCTCGAGGACGGCGTCGCGGTCGGCTTCGGTGCTCTTCCCACGGCGGACCCCCTCGTCGAGGAATCCGCGGACGGTGGCGAACCCGCGGTCGATGCGCTCCTGATTGGTCTCCAGGACGACGACGTCGCGGCCGGAGGCAGCGACTACTTGGGCGATCCCGCCGCCCATCGTGCCGAATCCCAGCACGGCGACCCGCTGGAACGTTCTCATGCTCGTACTCCGTTCGTTGCTGTCGTCAGCGCGGCCGGCTCAGGCACCGAAGGACTTGGTGCTGTCGTAGGTGTAGAAGCCGCGGCCCGCTTTCCTGCCGAGATCGCCGGCGGCGATCATGCGGTCGACCAGCGGCGGCGGGGCGAAGCGCGGCTCGTGCAGCTGCTCGTACAGTCGCGTCGAGACTGCCTTGTGCACGTCGAGCCCGACGACGTCGAGAAGCTGGAACGGGCCCATCGGGTGACGCAGTGCGCCCACCACGGCCCGGTCGATCGACTCCACCGTGCCCAGGCCGGCTTCCAAGGCGCGGATGCAGTTGTTCTCCCACGGGATCAGGAACCGGTTGAGGATGAAGCCGGGGCGATCCTTGGTGATAACCGTGGTTTTCCCGACGCTCTCCAGAAACTCCAGCGACCGCTTGGTCGCCTCCGAGGACGTGTGCCGCCCCTCGGCCACCTCGACCAGCTTCATCAGCTGGGCGGGATTGCAGTAGTGGGTGCCGACGACCCGCTCCGGGTAGCGCGACCCGGCGGCGATCGAGGTCACCGACAGCGTCGAGGTGTTGGTGTGGAACAGGGCGTCGCGCGAGACGACGTCGTCGAGCTCGGCGAACAGTTGCTTCTTCAGCTCGAGGTCCTCGAACACGGCCTCGATGACCACATCGGCTGCTGCGATATCGGACAGGTCGGTGGTGCCGGAGAGGTCTGCAAGGGCCGCGTCGGCCTGCTCCGCGGTGAGCTTGCCCAGGGAGGCGCTCTTGCGCAGGAAACTTTCGGCGTTGTCGAGGCCGCGCCGCACGGCCTCGTCGTCGATGTCTCGCAGGATGGCGCGGTGACCGCCCCGGGCGGCCGTGACGGCGATCCCGGCTCCCATGGTGCCGCCGCCGAGGACAGCGACGGTGAGCTTGTTCGGTGTCATCGGTCCTTCTTCCTCGTACTGTCGACCGGGTGGTGGGGAGGAGCTTTCATCGGGCCGTCTGGCCGCCGTCGACGACGATGGTCTCGCCGGTCATGAAGTCCGACGCCGGGCCTGCCAGCAGGAGCAGCCAGGCAGCCAGCTCGTGCGCCTCGCCCATCCGTCGAGCCGGAACGGCCCGCAGTACCGTCGCCAGCGATTCTGAGTCGGCGCGAAGTTCTGCGTTCAGGTCAGTGGCGAAGTAGCCGGGCGCCAGGGCGTTGACCTGGACGCCGTGGCGGGCCCACTCCGCGGCCATGACACGGGTGAAGGAGACGACCGCAGCCTTCGATGCGCAGTAGGCAGCATGGTTGGCCACGCCCTTGAACGCGAAGTTGGAGGCGACGTTAATGATCTTGCCTGAGCCCTGGGCGACCAGATGGACACCAGCCGCGCGGGTGGCCAGGTAGGTGCCCCGGATGTTGGTGTCCATCACCCGGTCCCACTCGGCGGGGTCCTGCTCGAGCAGGGGCGTACTGTCGATGACCCCGGAGTTGTTGACCAGTATGTCGAGGCGGCCGAGCTGGGCGACGGTGGTGTCCACCAGGTTCTGCACGGCGGTGGCGTCGGTGACGTCGGTTGGCACGCTCAACGCCCGGCGCCCGCGCTGGTCGATCTCCGCGGTGACGGCCTCGAGCTGGTCCTTGCTGCGGGCGGCCAGCGAAACGTCGGCTCCCGCCTCGGCTAGCGCCACCGCCATGGCCCGGCCGAGGCCGCGGCCGGCGCCGGTAACGATGGCGGTCTTGCCGACCAGGGTTTCCGCGTCCGTCATCGGAGCACATCCTTC
>WHTJ01000118.1:8672-10586 GCA_009377795.1 Propionibacteriales bacterium
TTCGTCCCGTCGTAGATCTGGGTCACCTTGACGTCGCGGAGGTAGCGCTCCGCACCGAGTACGGCGAGGTCGCCGAACCGGCCGAGTACCTTGGTCGCCGACAGCGCGACCTGCCAACCGATGTCCGTGCAGGTCTGCTTCATGAGGCCGATCGCGCCGCTGGCGGCACCACCCCGATCGACCTCCCGCGCGACGGCCAGGAGCATCAGCCGTCCGGAGAGGATGCGTCCTCGCATTTCGGCCAGGGACGCGGCGACGTCCGGCGGCAGTGTCGGGCCATGCGCGTGGTGCAGCCCCGCCAGCGCGTGCGCGTAGGCCCCACGGGCCAGGCCGACGCCCTGCGCGGCGGCGCTGATGCGGGACTTGGTCACCGAACTGACCACGATCGCCCAGCCCTCGCCCTCCGGGCCGAGGCGGTGGCTCGCGGGAACCGGCGTCTGGTCGAAGGAGAGCTCTACGGTGCTCGAGCCGTGCATGCCCATCTTCGAGAAGGGGCTGCTGCGGGTGAAGCCTGCTGCGCCGCCGTTCACGACGAACGCGGTGATGCCGCGGCGGCCGGCCTCGGGCTCGAGCGTGGCGAAGCAGACGATGACATCGGCGCGGTCCCCGGTCGTGATGAACGTCTTCGAGCCGCTGAGCGTGTAATGGGCGGCCTCCCCGTCCGACCCGGCCTGGCGCACCGCGAGGGTGCGCAGGGATGAGGCATCACTGCCCGCAGCCGGCTCGGTGACGCCGAGGGATCCGTAGCGGCTACCGTCCACGAGGCCGGGCACGTACTCGCGGGCGAGTTCATGACTGCCGGAGTGCAGGATCGGGTAGGCCGCGTGCATCTGGGTCATGTAAACCAGGCTCGTGGCGCCGCAACCAGCAGCGATTTCCTCCATCGCTGCGGCATAGGCCACGGTGCTGTCGTCGGTCCCGCCGAACTCCTTGGGGACGAGCAGTCCGCCAAGGCCGGCCCTCGCCAGCGCCTGGTAGCTCTCGTGTGCGAACGTCCGATCGCGGTCCCGCACAGCTGCTCCGGGGGCAACGTGCTCGGCCACGACCTGCCGTGTGCCCTCTCGCACCTCCTGCTCGCGCTGGTCGAGCAGCGCGTCGGCGACGGGTTCGTCCAGCGCCTCGTGCAGCGCGAGGTACGCGGCCGGGTCGGTGTCGAGCGCCAGCGGCCGGCCGGCGACGTCCGTGGCGCTCGCGGCCTGCCCACTCATGACGACTCCCCTTCGTCGTCACGGTTTGCGTCGCAGTCACGGGTTGCGTCGAAGGAAGGCGCGCGGCGCCCCTTGAACGCCGCGATGCCTTCAACGGCCTCGTCGCTACCGGTGACCACGCCGGCCAGCGCAGTCTCGACCGCCAACGCCGCCTCCAGCGGGGCGTCCGCCCCGTGGTGCAGCGCGAGCAACGCCGCCCGGACGGCGCGCGGACCTCGGGTGGAGATTCGCCGGGCGAGGTCGCGGGCCGAGTCGGCCACCGAGTCTGCGGGCACCGGCGGCACCGGCGTCAAGCCGAGTGCGTAGGCCCGGTCGGCTGAGATCCGCTCTCCGGTGATCATCGTGTAAGCCGCGACGGGCGAGCCGACTCGACGGGCGAGACGCTGAGTGCCGCCGTAGCCGGGCATCAGCCCGAGCCCGGTCTCGGGTAAACCCAGCTGGGCGGTCTCGCCCATGACGGCGAACGTGCAGGCGAGGACCAGCTCGAAGCCACCCCCCAGCGCCAGACCGTTTACCGCGGCGACCACCGGGACGGGCGACCGCTCGATCCGGGAGATCACGGCCTGGCCCGTGCTCAGCACGTCGTAGGCCTGATCCGCGGTCAGTCCCGCGAGCTCGTCGAGGTCCGCCCCTGCGCTGAAGGCACGGCCGGTACCGGTCAGCACGATCGCGCGGACGTCGTCGGCGGTGAGCGTTGCGATCGCGC
>WHTJ01000119.1 GCA_009377795.1 Propionibacteriales bacterium
CGACGTCGGTCGAGTTCCGGGAGTCGATCCCGCGTACGGCGACCGGGAAGGTCCAGAAGTACCGGCTTCGGGAGCCGTACTGGGAGGGCCACGAACGCCAGGTCCACTAGGCGCTCTCAGGCTCGGGGGAGGAGTCTCTGACGGCTGCGGCGGAGGAACTCGCGCTCGGTCTCGTTGCGGGTGCGGCCGATCGCGGCCTCGTACGCCTGGGCCGCCTCGGCGTCACGGCCCAGGCGCCGGAGCAGGTCGGCGCGGATGGCGTGGAACAGGTGGTAGCGGTCGAGCTCCTGGCCGAGGTCGTCGACGAGGGCGAGCGCGGCATCTGGTCCCTCGACCTCGGCCACCGCGACCGTGCGGTTGAGGGCCACGGTCGGGCTCGGCGCGACGGCGAGGAGCTGGTCGTACAGCAGCAGGATCTGCGCCCAGTCGGTGGCGGCCGCGGTCGGCGCGTCGCTGTGTACGGCGTTGATCGCCGCCTGGATCTGGTACGGGCCGGGCCGGTTGCGCCGCAGGCACCGCCGGACGATGGCCTGGCCCTCGCCGATCAGGTCGCGATCCCAGCGGTCACGGTCCTGGTCGGCCAGCAGCACGAGGTCGCCGTCCGGAGTGGTGCGGGTGGCCCGGCGTGACTCGATGAGCAGCATGAGGGCGAGAGCAGGCCCATGACCTCCGGTTCGTCGGGCATCAGGTCGGCCAGCAACCGTCCGAGGCGTCCGGCCTCGGCGCAGAGGTCCTCGCGGACCAGCCGGTCGCCCGAGCTCGCGGCGTAGCCCTCGTTGAAAATGAGGTAGACGACGGCGAGCACGGCCCGCAGTCGGTCCGGGAGGTCGGCGTCGTTCGGTACCCGGTACGGGATCCCGGCGGCGCGGATCTTGCTCTTGGCGCGGACCAGGCGCTGGGCCATGGTCGGCTCGGGGACCAGGAAGGCGTGGGCGATCTCCGCCGTGGTCAGCCCGCCCAGCAGCCGCAGCGTCAGCGCCACCTGGACTCCCGTGGCGAGCGCGGGGTGGCAGCAGGTGAAGATCAGCCGCAGCCGGTCGTCGCGCACGGGCCCCTCCTCCTCCGGCTCGTCGCGGGCGTACAGCAGGGCGGCCTGCGCGTGCCGGTCCTCCCGGCTGACTTCCCGCCGGTGGCGGTCGATGGCCCGGTTGCGGGCGGTGGTGATGATCCACGCGGCCGGACTCGGCGGCAGTCCGGCGTCCGGCCACCGTCGTACGGCGGCGGTGAACGCGTCCTGGACCGCCTCCTCGGCGAGGTCGATGTCCCCCAGGGCCCGGACGAGTACGGCGACCGCGCGGCCGTACTCCTCGCGGAACACCCGCTCGACCTCCGAGATGGTGGGTGCGGGATCGTCGGCCGGCATCAGCCGTCCTGCAGCGGCCGCACCTCGATCGGGAGCGTGATCGCGCGGGCGAGCTTGCGGCCCCACTCCAGTGCGGCGTCGAGGTCCGGCGCCTGGATGATGTTGAACCCGCCGACGCACTCCTTGCCCTCGACGTAAGGCCCGTCGGTCACGAGGACGTCGTCGTCCTTCGCCCGCAGCACGGTCGCCGTGCTCGGTGGATGCAGTCCGGCGGCGAAGACCCACACGCCCGCTTCCCGCATCTCCTGGTTGACCGCGTTGACGTCCCGCATGATCGGCTCCAGGAACTCGGGTGGGGGAGCGGGCTCGTCCGGTTGGTAGATGCTGAGCATGTACTGCTTCATCGCAAACACTCCTCTCGGATCGCGAGACGTCACGGACGGCCGGCGTGCGGCGCGGGTGCACGGGCGGTGAACACCCGACCCGTGCGTGGCCCGGTGGTCAGCCGACGCAGGTTGTCGTCGAAGTCCTCCGTCATGCGCCAGCCGGCGGCCACCATGAACAGCGTCCGCTCGTCCTCGCCACCCAGCATGCACGCGAAGCAGGACATGTCGAGCTGGACCCGCTCGAGCACCTCGCCGCCTTCGCGGACACGGCCGACCAGGTTTTCGCCCATGTCGCCCACATCGGGCCCGACGGCATCCATGCAGATGCCGTCGGGCCCGCCGCCCACACCCGGCGGTTCGAGAGGCCGCCGTCCTCGTCGATGTCGAACGCCGTCAGACTTCCGGCGAACGACTCGGAGATGATCAGGGTCGTGTCGTCGGGCGTCACGACCATGCCGTTGGGGAACGCGATCCCGTCCGCGACCTGGCGTACCGAACCGTCCGGTGTGACCACGGCGATGGCACCGGGAGTCTCGCCCTCGGCGGGCTCGAAGGTGGCGCCGCCGTTGACGTAGATGTTTCCGCGCCCGTCCACGACAATCTCGTTCAGACCGTTGAAGTCCAGGCGGCTCAGGTCGGCGTGCTCGACCAGCGACCCGTCCGGCTCCTGCCGGAGCAGGCGCTCCTCCGGCCCGGAGGTGACGAGCAGCCGGCCGTCGGGCAGCCAGTCGATCGAGTACGGAAGGTCGACCGGCACGCGGGCCATGACCTCGCTCCTGCCGTCTGGATCGACCGCGACGATCTCTCGTGTGCCCCAGTTGCAGAGCCACAGGCGGCCCTCGTGCCAGCGCGGTGACTCCCCGATGACGAGACCGGTCAGCAGAGTTTTCGTTTCAGACATGGGAAGACCCCTCGATCGCGCGCCGGTAGGTGGCGATCACCACGCCCGTGGTGGTCGTCACGGAGTCTACGAGCCGGAACGCCGTGAACGGGCCGCCCTCGGGGAACATCCGGCGTCCCGAGCCCAGGACGACCGGGTGGATCAGGAGCACATACTCGTCGACCAGATCGGCTCGCATCAGGGACCGGAGCAGCTCCCCGCTGCCGAGGACGCCGATGTCCTTGCCGTCCTGCTCCTTGAGCCGCGCCACCGGCTCGCCGGCGTCGCCCTTGAGCAGTGTGGAGTTGCCCCACGGCAGCGGCTCGCTCAGCGTGGTGGACGCGACGTACTTCTGGACGTTGTCGAGCACCTCCGTGAAGGGGTTGTCCTTCTGATGCGGCCAGTACGAGTAGAAGTCCTCGTACGTACGCCGCCCGAGCAGCAGCGGTCCCGGGTCGGCCAGGCGCTCGCCCATGAACCGGCCCATGACCTCGTCGTTGTACGGGATCGCCCAGCCGCCGTTGGTGAAACCCCCGCGGGTGTCCTCGTGGGGCCGGCCGGGCGCCTGCATCACGCCGTCCAGCGTCAGGTTGTTGACGACTACGAGCTTCCTCATGGCTTGCTCCTCGGGTCCTTGTCGGGCCTTCTCACCCTCTACACGAACGCCGTACGGCGGGTTCGACACGACCGGTGAGAAATTCTCAGTGGCCGCGGAAGGTGTTCCGGTAGGCGCTCGGAGAGAGCCCGATCGCAGCATGCAGGTGCTGGCGGAGGGAGGTCGCCGTACCGAAGCCGATGTCCACGGCGATCCGTTCGACGGAACGATCGGTCTGCTCCAGCAGCTCGCGGGCGCGGTCGACGCGCTGCCGGGTCAGCCATTGCACGGGAGAGAGGCCGACCTCCTCCCGGAACCGCCGGGTGAACGTCCGCACGCTCATGGACTCCTGCTTCGCCAGGTCGCGCAGGGACAGCGGCCGGTGGAGGCGCTCCAGGGCCCAGGCGCGAGCCCGGTGGGTGGAGGAGTGCCGCGGCTCCGGCACGGGCCGCCGGATGAACTGGGCCTGCCCACCGTCCCGGTGCGGGGGTACGACGGTACGGCGGGCGACGTCGTTGGCCACCGCGGCACCGTGGTCCCGCCGGATCATGTGCAGGCAAAGATCGATGCCGGCAGCCTCCCCGGCCGAGGTGAGGACGTCGCCCTCGTCGGTGTAGAGCACATCGGGGTCGAGCCGGACGTTCGGATACAACGCCTGGAACGCGCCGGCCGACAACCAGTGCGTCGTCGCCCGGCGTCCGTCCAGCAGACCCGCGGCCGCCAGCACGAACGCGCCGGTGCAAACCGAGGCGATCCGGGTGCCCGGGCGGATGCGGGCGAGCGCGTCGGCCAGCGGAGCGCCCAGCCGGGCCTCGGTGTCGGTCTCGTCGTACTCATGAGTCGCCGGTACGACCACCGTGTTCGCCTCGGCGAGGACATCCGGGCCATGGGCGACGTGGATCGGAAAGTCGGCGTCGGTGCGGATCTCGCCCGGGTACGGCGCGCAGGTCACGACCTCGTACAGGCGCTCGCCCTCGGCCGACCTGGCCTGGCCGAACATCTGGTGGACGAGGCCGAGCTCCAGGGGCATCACGCCGTGGCGTACGAGTACGGCGACCCGGTGCCGGCCGGAATGACGGAGGACGGCCGCGGTCATGGCCGGATTCTTTCACATATTGACTATCAGGCCACTCGTCCGAGCGCCCTTGCGCCCGCAGGATGGGGCGCATGAAGGTCTTGTGGGTATTCGCCCATCCCGAACCGCGCTCGCTGAACGGCGCGCTCCGGGACGACGGGCTGCGCGCGCTGCGCGCGATGGGGCACGACGTCCGGGAGTCCGATCTGTACGCCATGGGATGGAAGCCCGTGGTGGACGGCGACGACTTCCGGCACGATCCGGATGAGCGGCTGATCGTCGGCGCGGCGCAGGAGGCCGCGCAGGCCGCCGAGACGCTGAGCCCGGACATCCGGGCCGAGCAGGAGAAGGTCGAATGGGCCGACGCCCTCGTGCTGCAATTTCCGATGTGGTGGTTCGGAATGCCGGCCATCCTCAAGGGCTGGTTCGACCGGGTCTTCGTGCAGGGCTTCGCGTTCGGGATCAAGGACCCGGCGACCGGTCGCAGTCGGCGGTACGGCGACAATCGCCTGTGCGGGAAGCGGGCGATGGTGATCACGACGTACGGTGCCCGCGAGGCGAGCATGGGCCCGCGGGGGATCCACGGCGACGTCGAGGATCTGCTGTTTCCGTTGCAGCACGGCATTCTCTGGTACGCCGGAATCTCGGTCGTATCGCCGGTTCTGGTCGACGCCGCCAACCGGATGAGCGACTGCGAGTACGAGCTGGTCGCCAAGGACCTGCGTGAACGGCTGCGTGGATTGTCGACCGACGGGACCATCCCGTTCCGGTACCAGGACCGGGGTGACTACGACGAGGACCTCGTCCTGCGGCCCGAGCTCGCTCGCGGCCAGACCGGTCTGCGCGTACACCTGGAACGGTCCGACCAGGTCTGCTAGACCGGCTGGACCGGCCGCGCTTCGGAGGATCGTGATAGCCATGACTCACGACATCCTCCGCCGCGGCTCATCGGGTGGGGCGGAGGCGAGCCTGAGGAGGTCCCGATGGTGGACGAAGCCGAGCTGCGCTACCTGCGCCGCTGCGTGGAGCTGGCGGCCGAGGCGTTGGAGGTGGGTGACCAGCCGTTCGGTTCGGTGCTGGTCGACGGCGGCGGGACTGTACTCGCCGAGGACCACAACCGGGTGTCGTCCGGCGACCGGACCCGCCATCCGGAGATCGCGCTGGCGCGCTGGGCCGCGGCGAACATGACCCCGGAGGAGCGGGCGGCGGCCACGGTCTACACCTCGGGGGAGCATTGTCCGATGTGCGCGGCGGCGCACGCCTGGGTCGGGCTTGGCCGCATCGTGTACGTCAGCTCGTCGGAGCAGCTGGCCGCCTGGCGGGCCGAGATCGGGGCTCCGCCGTCGCCTGTGCGGGCGCTGCCGATCCAGGAGGTCGCTCCTGACCTGGTCGTGGAGGGTCCGATTGCGGGCCTCGCGGACGAGGTACGCGAGCTGCAGTTCCGGTTGTACCGATCCTCGTGAGACGTCCGCCTGACCCCCGACCGCTGAGTGTGGGACCCAAGCAGGTCTGAGGCTCCGCGGCTTATGGCGCGTTGCTGGTCGGGGGGCCTGGGAGACTGGGGCGAGATGTTCCGCAAGGTCTGGAAGGTCGAATTGGCTGATCCGCTCTTCGTCGAGACCGTTGTGCTGGACGGCATGTGGCGTGTGCCAGATGGCGTGAGCGCTCAGGACGGTCGTCGATATCGCATCGCGTGGTTCGACCCTCCGTTCCGGCCGCGCCTCGAGGAGGCGACCCAGGCGCTCGGCATCTGCCTCACGGACGATCGCCGGATCGTGCTCGTCACCTGGGACGGTGAGAACTGGACCCTCCCGGGTGGAAGGCCGGAGCCCGGCGAGACCCTCGAGCAGGGACTCGCTCGTGAGGTGCGTGAGGAGGCGTGCGCGCGGGTCGTGACCAGTAGGTACATCGGCTGCCAACGGGTCGAGGAGGCGAGTGCCCAGCTGATCCTCGACCGAGGGCTCGCGATCGAAGAGGAGCTGGTCCGCCGAGACGGAAAATCGTGACCTGCCGGGTCACCCGTCCGCACGGGACGGCGATGCCGTCCTGTCGCGGGTGAGTCTCGACAGTCGGGTGTTGGCTGAGCGGCTGGCCCGCGTGCGCCCGCGGGCCAGCCGCTCACCTCGGTCTGTGCCTTCGGGGCCTGTCGCGTTTCGTCAGGACAGCCGCTCAGGAGAGGTCGGCGTCTGTCGGGAGTTGGATGTCTCCTGGGGTACGGGCGGATTCTTTGCGTGGTGGTAATTCGAGGCCCGTCGAAGGGAAAGGGCTTCAGCGGAGGCAGGACTGCTGGTTGCGACCGACACCGAGACCGGCCACACCAAGATCGTCATAGACGTCTCCTCGGATAGTTCCTGCGGGACAAAGGTCTAATGAGCGCTGACGATGAAAGAGAGGTCGCCAACAGAGTCGGTGCCGAGATGGGCTCCCCTGAGACCGGCAAACCGTTACGCAACGTATCCAAGTTCTCGCGCTCAGTCAAATCACCGCGCGGCCGCATCATGGTGAAGCCCTGCGCCGCTGCGTAACGTTTCTTGATTCGGCTGCGGAGCCTCAGGACCTACCTTCGGCCAATTCGATGAGTTCAGCAATCGTGGCCGTGGTATCGGCAGGCTGGACAGACCCATCGGGAAATTCGATGGCACCGTTTTGAACGGCCGGCGCTACGCCTGGATACATGAGTAGCACACCACCCGCCCGGTCGGCCTGGACCGGCTTTCGGGGGAGAACCAGGGAGTTCCCGGATGTGTCCGTCGCCCCTGCTGCGTCAGGCTTGCTTTGACGAATTGCTCACGAGGGGGTCGGGATGAAGCGAGTGCATCGGGTGCTAGTGGCTGCGACGACGGGGTTGGCGGTGGTTGCGGCGCCGGCCGTTGCCACTGCCGCACCGCAGGAAGCGGACGCCGGGCCGCAGAGCTGGCTGGATGAGGTCGTGGCCGCCGGCGCGGTGGGCGCGCTGGCGGAGGTGCGTGACGAGGATGGCGTGTGGCGGGGCACCAGCGGTGTCGCCGAAATGGGTAAGACGCGGGCGGTCCCGGTCCGTGGCCGGTTCCGGGTGGGCAGCATCACGAAGACGTTCGTCGCTACCGTCATCCTGCAGCTTGTCGGCGAGGGTCGGCTGGGGCTGGACGACACGGTCGAGGCGTGGTTGCCCGGAGTCGTCCCGGACGGTCACCGCATCACCGTGCGCCATCTGCTCAACCACACCAGCGGGTTGTACGACTACTTGCGCACACTGCCGATGCCGCCCACGCAGGAGTTCTGGGACAACCGGTGGCGGACGTGGACCGCGTCCGAGCTGGTTCAGCGCGCGGTGGCCAACCCGCCGACGTTCGAACCGCCGGGGTCGGCCTACGCGTACTCGAACACCAACTACGTCCTGCTCGGCCGGATCGTCGAGGAGGTGACCGGCGGGTCGTACGGTGAGGAGATCGAGCGTCGGGTCATTCGACCGTTGCGGTTGCGCGGCAGCTGGGTGCCGGGGACGTCGCCGCGGATTCGCGGGCCGCATCCGCACGGCTACGTGCCGACACTGCAGGGCGGCGAGATGCGCCTCGTCGACTACACCGAGATGAACCCGTCGGTCTTTGGCGCAAGTGGCGAGATGATCTCCACGACGAGGGACCTCAACCGGTTCTTCGCCGCACTGCTCGGTGGGCGCCTGCTGCCGGGTCACCTGCTCGACGAGATGAGGACACCGGGTGTCGAGGGCGGGATGTACGGGCTCGGGCTGGCCTGGCGGGACACCTCGTGCGGGGTTCGTGTGTACGGCAACGACGGCGACGCCCTGGCGTACCAGTCCTGGTCGTTCTCTACCGAGGACCGGCGTCGCCAGGTCACGGTCACGGTCGCGCTCACGCCGGACTTCCGCGGTGACCCCGACGACGCCGTCGACGCGTTCCTGAACGAGGCCGTCTGCGGCTGACCTTGCCATCCCTCAGCGGACGGCTTCGCCCGGGTCGAGAACGGTCGGCGTCCAGGCGTTGCTCCAAGGGAGGACGGCGCGGGGCCCCAGTCGGACCCGGAGTCCGAAGAGGACTCTGACGAAGCCGCGCTGTGACCTGGGGTGTTGCTGGTGGGCGATGCAAGAATTGAACTTGCGACCTCTTCCGTGTCAAGGAAGCGCGCTACCACTGCGCCAATCGCCCGGGTCGTGGTGGCAACCGAGGTGGAGACGGGATTCGAACCCGTGTAGACGGCTTTGCAGGCCGTTGCCTCGCCTCTCGGCCACTCCACCAGGACAAGGCCTGCGTGACCCGATCCGAGCGGACGACGGGATTCGAACCCGCGACCCTCACCTTGGCAAGGTGATGCTCTACCAGCTGAGCCACGTCCGCAGAAACCCGCGGCAAAGCGTGCCGCCGGTGCGTTGATGCACTTTAGCTGATCCGCGGCTCGAGACAAACCCAGGGGGCGGGCGTGGTTAGGGTGGTCCCGGCACATCCGGCCGGGTGCGGGAGGTCAGATGAAGGCATGGGTCAACGGGCGGCTGCTCGACGGAGCCGACGACCCGGCCCTGAGCGTGCTCGACCACGGGTTCACCGTGGGAGACGGCGTGTTCGAGACCGTCAAGGTGGTGTCCGGACGGCCGTTCGCGCTGACCCGGCACCTGGCCCGGCTCGGCCGGTCGGCGGCCGGTCTGGGTCTCGCCGTACCTCCCGACGCGGAGGTCCGCGCCGCCGTCGACGCCGTACTCGCCGGAGCCCGGTGGGAGCTCACCCGGCTGCGGATCACGGTCACCGCCGGGATCGCGCCGCCAGGCTCGGGCCGCGGTGACGCGGGCCCGACACTGGCCGTCGTCGCCGGGCCGATGGACCCGTGGCCGGAGTCCACCGCCGTGGTGACCGTGCCGTGGCCGCGCAACGACGTGGGCGCGGTCGCCGGGCTGAAGACGACGTCGTACGCCGAGAACGTCGTCGCGCTCGCCCGCGCCGCCGAGCATGACGCGGGCGAGGCGATCTTCCCCAACACCCGCGGCCAGCTGTGTGAGGGCACCGGATCGAATGTCTTCTATGTCGTGGACGGGGAGCTCCGTACGCCGACCCTCGGCTCCGGATGCCTCGCCGGCGTGACCCGCGCGCTGGTCCTGGAGTGGTACGGCGCGGTCGAGCGGGACGAACCCATCTCCGTGCTCCGGGACGCCACCGAGATCTTCCTCGCCTCGACGACCCGGGACGTCCAGGGGGTGCGCCGCTGCGACGATCGCCAGCTGGAGGCGCCCGGGCCGGTCACCAGGAAGGTGCGGGCCCGCTGGGCCGAGGAGTCGGCCAAGAACCCGGACCCGTAGGCCGGCGCGGGCCGCTCGGATCGCCGCTGCGCTAGCTCGCGGCCGCCGCCCGGCGCCGTTCCCGGTACGCCGCGACGTGCAGCCGGTTGCCGCACGTACGAGCGTCGCAGTAGCGCTTGCACCGGTTGCGGGACAGGTCGACCAGCACCTCGCTGCAGTCGGGCGCCTCGCAACTGCGCAGTCGCTCCTGCTCGCCGGCGGCCACCACCTGAGCCAGCGCGATCCCGCAGTCGGCCGCCAGGTGCTCGGCGAGCGTCGCGCCCGGGATGAAGTAGTGCATGTGCAATGGGTAACCGTCGTGGTCGGTCAGCCGGGGCGTCACCGGGGTCGTGGCGATGATCGCGTTGATGAACGTGGCGGCTTCGGCGTCGGACGTCGCGGTGAAGATGGGGTAGATGCGCTCGCGGAGGCTGTGTACGTCGTGGACATCGCGCTCGGTCAGGCCGGCGATCTCACTCACCCGATGCCGTGCGACGAACTCGTCCAGCGTGGCGACGTCGGGCAGTTGCTCCTTGCCGTTGCGCTCGGGAGAGCTGTTGACCAGCTCGACGATGCTGAGCAGTGCCTGCTCGGTGTCGTGACTGAAGATCACTCGGGAATCTCCCTGGCTGCCGATGTCGTGTCTAGCCAGAGTACCCGCGTGCTCCGGGGCCTCAGTCCTCGCTCGCGAGGAGCGCGGCGACCGTCCGGTCGACGTCCACCTGCAGGTCCTCCGCGCCCAGCGGCACCAGCGTGAACGCCGTCTGCAGGAAGTCGCATACGTCCCGCGAGGCCGCTTGGAGCAGGGCCTCGCCGTGTGGTGAGGACAGCTCGATGATCACGACCGCCCGGCCGCTCGCGTCGAGACATGGCCAGATGTGCACGTCGCCGTCGCCCGCGGGCGCGAAGACCCCTTCGGTCAGCAGGTC
>WHTJ01000120.1 GCA_009377795.1 Propionibacteriales bacterium
GGGCTAAGGGAGGGCGGCGACCAGGTCGCCGACCGGGCGCCGCCGTCCGGTGTAGAACGGGACCTCCTCGCGCACGTGCCTGCGGGCCGCGCTGCCCCGGAGATGCCGCATCAGGTCGACGATCCGGTGCAGCTCGTCCGCCTCGAACGCCAGCATCCACTCGTAGTCACCGAGCGCGAACGACGCGACCGTGTTGGCGCGTACGTCGGGGAAGTCGCGGGCCATCTGCCCGTGCTCCGCGAGCATGGCGCGACGCTCCTCGTCCGGCAGGAGATACCACTCGAACGACCGCACGAACGGGTAGACGCAGATGTACGACCGCGGCTCCTCCCCGGCCAGGAACGCGGGTACATGGCTCTTGTTGAACTCCGCGGGCCGGTGCAATGCGTACTGCGACCACACCGGGTCGAGGTGCCGGCCGAGCGTCGTACGCCGGAACCTCTGGTAGGCGTCCTGCAGGTCGTCGCTCGACCCGGAGTGCATCCACACCAGCAGGTCGGCGTCCGCCCGTAGCCCGGAGAGGTCGTACGTGCCGCGGACGACGACGTCCTTGTCCGCCAGCTGGGCGAACATGTCCTCGACCTCGGACGCGACCTCCGCACGCTGGCCGTCGCCAAGCCTCCGGGCGACCCGGAAGACCGACCACATGGTGTAGCGGATCGTCTGGTTGAGCTCCTTGGCGATCTTGCCGGCGCCGGTCTGCTTCGCGGGTTCGCTCATGCGCCGATTCTCCCCGGCGCGCCAAGCCACCCGGCCACCCGGGTGGCCGCCGCGTGGGCGGAGGCCACGCAGGCCGCGATACCGAGTCCGTCGTAGGCCGCACCGCAGACCGCCACGCCGGGCAGCCCGGCCACATCGGACCGGATCGCGGCGACCCGGTCACCGTGTCCGACGTGGTACTGCGGCAGCCCGCCGCCCCACCGGGTGACCCGGGTGTCGATCGGCGGGTTCATGATCCCGGTGGCCGCGCGCAGGTCCTCGAGCGCCACCGCGGCCAGGTCGACGTCGTCGCGCTGCAGGTCGCGCTCCTCGGCGTACCTCCCCAACGACGTACGCACGATCACCACGTCTGGGTCGGCGTCGGCCATCCAGGCCCACTTGTTCGTGGAGTACGTCGCCGCCTTCACCGAGCGGCCGTCCACCGGAGGCACCAGGAACCCCGAACCGGCGAGCCGGTCTCCCACGGCGCGCCGGGCGAACGCGAAGGTCACCACGGCGACACTCGCATAGCCGATCGCCTCGAGATGCTCGGCCGCGATCGCCGCGTGCGGCTTGAGCAACCGGGCCGCCGGGGCAGCCGGTACGGCGATCACCACAGCGTCGACATCCAGCACCTCCTCGTCGCGGGTCGGACCGACGACCAGACGCCAGCCGTCGGTCCGGCGTTCCAGCCGCCGTACCATCGCCCCCATACGGATCTCCGCACTGGACGCGCGGGCCACGGCCTCGGGCAGCCGACCCACGCCGCCGCAGATCCCGGCGAACACCGGACCCTCCGCCGCGCGGTCGGACCGCGCGGCGGCGTCGGCCGCGGCGGACAGCAGGGAGCGGTCAGCATCGGCCAGCGCGGAGAGCTGGGGTACACCGGCCCGCAACGAGAGTTCGGCGGCATGTCCGGCGTACACCCCACCCAGGAGCGGCTCGAGCAGCCGGTCCCGGACCTCGCGGCCCAGCCGCCGTCCGACCACCGACCCGACTGCGGCGTCCCCGCGGACCGGCGAACGCGGCAGCACCCGGTCGAGCCGCGCCCGCACCAGCCCCGTCCGCGACACGATGCCGGAGCGGGCCAGCGCGGCCAGGTCGGTCGGCACGCCCATCAGGGTCGGCGGCAGCGGCCGCACACCACCCCGGGTCCAGATCGCCGAGCTGGTCGTCTCCGGATGCACCAGGTCGGCACCCAGCCCGGCCTCGCGGGTGAGCGCCACGGCCTCGGGCCGCCGGTTGAGCAGCGCCTCGGCGCCCTCGTCGACGGGTACGCCGGCCACCTCAGAGACGCTCAGCTTGCCGCCGATCCGCGACCCGCCCTCGAGCACGGTCACCCGGCAGCCGGGGAGCTCTCGGCCGAGGGCCAAGGCGGCGGTCACTCCGGCGATCCCCCCGCCCACGACACCGACATGCATAGTTCCGGTAACGGATTCGGACACAGGGTCCACCCTAGGGAACCCATCCCGCTGCAGGAGCGTCAGACCGGCACTCGGCCACCGTCCACGGGACGCGACGAGGCCCGTCAGAGGGGACCGCCATGCAGCGCATCAGACCTCGAACCCTCCACCATTGCCTCACGGCGGTCGCCCTCGCGGCGCTGGTCGGGCTCACCGGCTGCACCGGCGGCTCCGGAGGGTCCGACGACGCGGCCGCCGGAGGGGCCCAGACCATGGAGCGGGACGAGGCCGCGTCGTCGACCGGGGCTCGCGAGCAGGCCGGTGCGCCGGGCGGAGGTGCCGGGTTCCTCCCCGCCCGGGCCGCCCGGCGCATCGGCGAACCCGACCTGATCCAGCGAGCGACCGTCCACCTCCGGCACGACGACGTCGGACGTGCCGTGGAGGAGGTACGGCGGCTCGTCCTCGACGCCGGCGGACTCGTCGGCTCGGAGTCGACCCGGGCCGGCGACGAGGGCCGGAACGTACGCACGTCCTTGACCCTGCGAGTGCCCGCCGAGGCCTTCGCGGACGTCCTGCAGGAGGTGTCCGGAATCGGCGAGCTGGTGTCCCGGCAGCGCAGCACTCAGGACGTGACCGCGCAGGTGATCGACGTCGAGAGCCGGATCGCCTCGCAGAAGGTCTCGGTCAACCGGATCCGGGAGCTGCTGAGCCGGGCCGGCGACCTCGACGAGGTCCTGGCCCTCGAACGCGAGCTGGCCTCCCGGGAGTCCGACCTGGAGTCGCTCCTGGCGCAGCAGGACCGGCTGGCCGACCAGACCAGCATGTCCACGCTCGATCTGACCATTGGCCGGACGTCGAAAGACGAGCCCGAACCCGACGAGGCGGGCTTCGGCGCCGGGCTGAGCTGGGGATGGGGCGCGTTCGTCGGCGTGCTGACGGCCCTGGTCACGGCGGTGGGTGCGGCGCTGCCGTTCCTGCTGGTCCTGGTGCCGGCCGGCGGGCTCGCCTGGGTCGCCGTACGGCGTACCGGCCGTCGATCGCAGGCGCCACCGACCCCTCCGCCGTCCACCGCTACCGGCTGACCGGCCGGACACGCTCCGGAACCCGCGCTTACGACGCTCACTGACCGCGCTCGTCGTCGGCGCCAGCCGGCCGGGACTCCTCGTGGACGAGGTCCACGAGGCGGGCGAGCACGTCCGGGTCCGTCGACGGCAGCACGCCGTGTCCGAGGTTGAACACGTGTCCACCGGCCGCCCTTCCACGACTCAGCACATCCCGGGCGGCGGCCTCGATCACCGGCCAGGGCGCGAACAGCAGGGTGGGGTCGAGGTTGCCCTGGACGGCGTACCGCGGACCAAGCCTGGCAGCGGCCACGTCGAGCGGCACCCGCCAGTCCACGCCGACCACCTCGGCGCCGGCCTCCCCCATCAGCACCAGCAGCTCGCCAGTGCCGACCCCGAAATGCACCCGCGGCACCCCGGTCGCCGCGACCTCCGCGAGCACCCGGCGCGAGTGCGCCAGCACGTACTCGCGATAGTCGCCCGGTGCGAGTGCCCCCGCCCACGAGTCGAAGAGCTGGACGGCCGCCGCCCCGGCCTCGACCTGCGCGCGCAGGAACGCCCCCGACACGCCGGCCAGCTTGCCGGCCAGCGCGTGCCACACCTCGGGCGCGCCGCGCATCATCGCCTTGGTCTTGGCGTGGGTACGGGAGGGGCCGCCCTCGATGAGGTACGACGCCAGTGTGAACGGCGCTCCGGCGAACCCGATCAGCGGCGTGTCCCCCAGCTCGCCGACCAGGTCGCGGACGGCCTCGCTCACGAATCCGATGTGGTCGGGCTCCAGATCGGGTATCGCCTCGACGTCGGCCAGGGTCTGCACCGGCTTCGCCACCACCGGGCCGACGCCGGGGGTGATGTCGAGGTCCACGCCGGCCGCCCGCAACGGCAGCACGATGTCGGAGAACAGAATCGCCGCGTCGGTGCCGTACCGGCGTACCGGCTGCAGCGTGGCCTCCACGACCAACTCCGGCGTGGAGCACGCCTCCAGCATCGAGACCCCCTCGCGCAGGGCGCGATACTCCGGCAACGACCGCCCGGCCTGGCGCATGAACCACACCGGCGTGTACTCGACCGGCAGGCGGCGGCACGCCCGGACGAAGGCGGAGTCAGCCCGCCGAGCGGCACCCCGGGAGCCGGCCGGGTGGGTTGATCCGGAGGAGTCGGACCGCTGAGCGGAACGGATGGAGTCGGTCACGCCGCGATCGTACGGCCTCGCGGCGAGTCGCTACCCCGCGCCCCGGGTGGAGGCTTAGGCTCACCTCATGGTCGCCCGGAGGGAATTCGAGGCGCCGCCGCAAGCGTTCCAGACTGCGCTCGAGCAGTTTCGGAACGCACGGCTGCGGCCGGAGATCTGCTGTGAGGAGATGCCCGCTCCGCAACGCGTGGCACCGTACTCCGCCGCATTGAGCGCAGATGTCGTGGTCGACGGCCAGGAGATGGGCACCGGCCGGATCGTCCTGTTGCACGATCCGGACGGCAACGAGGCCTGGGAGGGGACGTTCCGGTGCGTCGCCTATGTCCGGGCGGACATCGAGCCCGAGATGGTCACCGACTCCCTGCTGTCCTCGGTGGGCTGGACATGGCTCACCGACGCGCTGGAGGCCCACACCGCCGAGCACGGCGCCCGGGCGGGCACCGTCACCCGGGTCGCGTCCGACGGATTCGGGGGCATGGCCGACGATCCGTCCAGCGCGCAGATCGAGATCCGGGCCTCGTGGTCGCCGATCGGGGACATCACCCCGCATGTCGAGGCCTGGGGCGAGCTCCTGTGCACCGCGACCGGCCTGCCGCCGGTGCCCGAGGGCGTCGTACCCATGCCCGGCCGACGTGGACTCCGCGGCCGGTGAGCGACCCCATCGCATCGGAACCGACCGAACCCGCGCCCCTGCTCACGCTTCGCGGCGGACTCCCGCCGGTGGTGGACGCCCGGCGCGCGCTGTCGCGGACCATCGACGCCGTGGGCGCGGGCTCCGGACCGGTCGCGATCGACGCCGAACGGGCCAGCGGTTATCGCTACTCGGCCCGGGCGTACCTTGTGCAGATCCGCCGGGAGGGCACCGGAACCGCGCTGATCGACCCCGTGGCCTTCGACGACCTGGAGGAGCTGGGCGACATGCTCGCCAGCTCCGAGTGGGTGGTGCACGCGGCGAACCAGGACCTGCCCTGCCTGGCCGAGCTCGGGATGCGCCCCACCCGGCTGTTCGACACCGAGCTCGCCGGACGGCTGCTCGGCTACCCCAGGGTCGGGCTCGCCTCCATGGTCGAGGAGCTCCTCGGATACCGCATGCGCAAGGAGCACGCCGCCGTCGACTGGTCCACCAGGCCGCTTCCAGAGGACTGGCTGCTCTACGCCGCGCTCGACGTCGAGGTGCTGATCGAGCTGCAGGACGAGATCCGCCGGCAGCTGGCCGACACCGGCAAGCTGGGCTGGGCCGAAGAGGAGTTCGCCGCCCTGGTCAACGCCAAGCCGGTACAGCCGCGACCCGATCCGTGGCGGCGTACCTCGGGCATTCATCGGGTCCGCGGCCGGCGGGCGCTGGCCGTCGTACGCGAGCTGTGGCACACCCGGGACGCCATCGCGGCCCGGAAGGACGTCACCCCGCGCCGGATCCTGAGCGACGCCGCCATCGTCGAGGCCGCCCTGACCATGCCCAAGGGCAAGCAGGCGCTGGCGAGCGCGCCCGGTTTCCGCGGTCGCGGCGTGCAACGCCACCTCGGGCAGTTCGCGGACGCGATCGGCACGGCACGCTCGCTGCCCAACTCCGGGCTACCCCTGGTCACCAGGACGTACGACGGACCGCCCCCGGCGAAGGTGTGGGCGGAGAAGAACCCGTCGGCGGCGGACCGGCTGGCCCGGTGCCGCGACGCGGTACGGGAGGTCGCGGAGCACCACAACCTCCCGGTCGAGAACCTCATCGCGCCGGATACGGTACGCCGGCTGTGCTGGTCGCCACCCGAGCCGCTGACCCACGGCTCGGTCGCGGCCACGCTGCGCGGACTCGGTGCCCGCGAATGGCAGCTGGGACTCACCGGCTCGGTCCTGACCGCCGCCCTGCAGTCTTGAGTCTCAGCCGGTCTGGTCCAGTCTCGCCAGATCCTCCGGGTCGAGCTTCAGCTCGCTCGCCGCGGCCGAGCTGCGTACCGACTCCGGACGCGAGGCCCCCGGGATCGGGATCACGACCGGCGACTTGGCCAGCATCCACGCGAGGCAGACCTGCTGCGGGGTGACGGAGTACTTCTCGGCGATCTCGCCGAAGCCGGCGGTCTGCGATCCGAGCTCCTTTGCGCCCCGCAGCCCGCCCAGGGGGCTCCACGGGAGGAACGCCAGGCCGAGCTCGGCACAGAGCTCCAGCTCCGGCTCACTGGACCGGAACGACGGGGAGAACTGGTTCTGCACACTGACCAGCCCGTCGCCGAGGATCTCGCGGGCCTCCCGGATCTGATCCGGATTCGCGTTGGAGAGCCCGGCGCGCTGGATCAGGCCGTCGTCCAGAAGGTCCTTGAAGGCGCCGATCGTCTCGGCGTACGGCACGGCGGGGTCCGGCCGATGATGCTGGTAGAGCGCGATCGCCTCCACACCGAGCCGCCGGAGGGACGCCTCCGCGGCCCGCCGAATGTACTCGGGTCGCCCGTTGAGGCCCCACTCGCCGCCGTCCCGGGTATGGCCGCCCTTCGTGGCGACGAGGACCTCGTCCGCGCCCGTGCCGTACGACGCCAGCGCCTTCGCGACGATCTCCTCGTTGTGGCCCGGCCCGCGGTGGTCGGGTGTGTAGGCGTCCGCGGTGTCGACCAGGGTCATGCCCTGGTCGAGCGCCTCGTGCATGGTCCGCACGGCCTGGGCGTCGTCGGTCAGCCGCGGGTTGGACAGGTGCATCGCCCCGAACCCGATGGCGCCGACCGTCACGCCTGCGATACGTCGCTGCTCCATGAGGCGACCGTACCGAATCCGACCGGGCCGAGGGTCAGTCGAGGTAGTCGCGCAGAACCTGCGACCGGGACGGGTGGCGCAGCTTCGACATGGTCTTGGACTCGATCTGGCGAATCCGCTCCCGGGTGACGCCGTACACCTTCCCGATCTCGTCCAGGGTCTTCGCCTGACCGTCGGTCAGGCCGAACCGCATCGACACCACACCGGCCTCCCGCTCGCTGAGGGTGTCGAGGACGGCGTGCAGCTGCTCCTGCAGCAGGGTGAAACTGACCGCGTCCGACGGCACGATCGCCTCGGAGTCCTCGATCAGGTCACCGAACTCGCTGTCGCCGTCCTCACCGAGCGGAGTATGCAGGGAGATCGGCTCCCGGCCGTACTTCTGGACCTCGACGACCTTCTCCGGGCTCATGTCGAGCTCCCGCGCCAGCTCGTCCGGCGTGGGCTCGCGACCGAGGTCCTGCAGCATCTGCCGCTGGACCCGGGCCAGCTTGTTGATCACCTCGACCATGTGCACCGGGATCCGGATGGTGCGCGCCTGGTCGGCCATGGCGCGGGTGATCGCCTGCCGGATCCACCAGGTGGCGTACGTGGAGAACTTGAAGCCCTTCGTGTAGTCGAACTTCTCGACCGCCCGGATCAGGCCCAGGTTCCCCTCCTGGATCAGGTCGAGGAACAGCATCCCCCGGCCGGTATAGCGCTTGGCCAGCGAGACCACGAGCCGGAGGTTGGCCTCGAGCAGGTGGAACTTCGCCCGCCGGCCGTCCTCGGCGACCCACTCCAGCTCCTCGACCAACTTGCCCGACATCTTGTCCCCGGAGCTCAGCTTCTCCTCGGAGAACAGCCCGGCCTCGATCCGCTTGGCGAGCTCGACCTCCTGCTCGGCGTTCAGCAGGGGGACCTTGCCGATCTGCTTGAGGTAGTCCTTGACCGGGTCGGCGGTGGCGCCGGCCACCATCACCTGCTGCTCGGGCTCGTCGGTGTCGTCGGCGGTCGACAGCACAAACCCCTGCTTCTCGTCCTCCTTGAGCGTGGGGTCGGTGGCCAGGTCGTGCTCGAACACCTCGTCCGGGATGTCCTCGAGGACGCGCTTGCCGTTGGGTTCGGCCGTGGACAGCACGCCCGCGGACTCGGGACCGGCGGTGCCGGCGGCGGCCTCGACGGCCACCATGGGGTCGACGGCCTGCTGGTCGTCGGCCTCGGCGTCGGTGGGTAGGTCGGGAGCGGCCTTCGCGGAGGCCGGCTTCTGGTCGGATTTCTTCGGTGCGGATTTTTTAGTGGCGGTCTTCTTCACGGCAGTCTTTTTGGCAGTGGGCTTGGAGGGGGCTCTCTTCGCCGGTGTCCTCTTGGGCGTGGCGGACTTCGTCGTCGCTGTGGTGGACTTCCTGGCCGACGACTTCTTGGTTGCGGTCTTGGCGGCCGACGTCCTCTTGGTAGCCGGTCGCGTGGCGGATGCCTTGGTCGCCGATCCTGCGGTGGCGGACTTCTTGGCCGTGGTTTTGGCGGCCGACCCCTGAGCCGTTGACTTCCCAGCCTTGGTGGACTTCTTCGTGGCGGTCTTGCTGGTCGCCCCGGCCGAGACCGTCGTACGCCGGGTCGCGGCCGCCGAGACGGTCGTGCGTCCGTTGCCGGTCGAAGACCCAGCGGAAGTCAGGTCCACCCGGGACTTCGAAGACGCGCTAGACGACACAAACGACCTCTCGACTGAATCGAACCTGAACACGGTGCGTCCGTCACGACCACCGCGGCAGTTGACCATTGTGACACGATTTCGACCTGAACCATGACTCGCCCGGCCATCCAGTGCCCAATTTTAGCGCGCACCTCCTAACGCGAAGGCGCTCCGGGGGTGAAGGCATCAGGCGCGCCGCTTCGCCTTCATCTCCGCCTTGTGGGCGCGTACCCTCGCGAGCGAGTCAGGGTCGACGATGTCCGCCACCGAGCGGTAGGCCCCCTCCTCGCCGTAGTCTCCGGCCGCCTCCCGCCAACCGTCCGGCTGGACCCCGGCCTGTTTTCCCAGCAACGCGAGAAAGATCTGCGACTTCGCCTTGCCGAACCCGGGGAGCGCACGCAGCCGGGCGAGCAGCTCCTTGCCGGACGACGCCTCCTCCCACAACCGCGCGGTGTCCCCGCCGTACTCCTCCTCGATGTGCCGGGCCAGCGACTGGATGCGGGCCGCCATCGACTTCGGGAAGCGGTGCACCGCGGGCGGCTGCGCACACAGCGCGACGAACGCCTCCGGCTCCGCGGCCGCGATCGCGGCCGGATCCAGCGAGCCGAACCGCTCCTTGACCTTCGCCGGACCGGCGAACGCGTGCTCCATCAAGACCTGTTGGTCGAGCATCATGCCCATCAGCAGCGCGAACGGCTCCGTGGACAGCAGCGTGTCCGCGTCCGGATCCTGCACCAGCCGGATCTGCATTGTGGTCCTTCCGTTACCCGTTACTGGCTCGCCTTGACGGCGAGCACCGGACACGCGGCGTCGAGCAGCACCTTCTGTGCGTTGCTGCCCAGGATCAGCTTTCCGACCGGCGTACGACGGCGCAGCCCGATCACCAGGAGCGTGGCGCCCAGCTCCTCCGCCACGCTGACGAGGTCATCCGCGGGGTCGAGACCGCGCACCAGCTGACGTACCTCATGCTCGACGCCGGCCCCCTTGATCTGCTTGCCGACCTCCTCGAGCTCCGCCTCGGACTCGAGGACGTCCTCCCGCTCGGAATCACGGCCCCCACGATGGGAGTTCACCACGATAAGCCGTGCGTCACGCAGCCGAGCTTCTTCGATGGCGCGTTGGAGTGCAGCGCGGCCCTCGGGTTTGGGGACGTAGCCGACGACAATCACATCCATCGGGGGTCCTCTCATCAGCTCTGGTTATGGGACGCACGCTACCGGAACCATCCGCGGTGTGACCCGGCTGTGGACGAAGCGCCCGGCGATCGGGGCGGACGCGGCACCCTGAGGGGATGCGATCCGACCCGGCCGAGCTCCATCCCCTGGGACCGTGGCTTCGCTGGCGGGTGGCGGAGGTACGGGCCGGCACCCGCCGCAGGATCTTCCCGGCCGTGGTCGAGGTGGTGCCCTCCGCCGGCATGCCGGGGTCGGCGGCGACGGCCGCCTGGGAGTACGGCGGCGAGGCCGGCGACCATGCGCTTCGGGTCGACGTGCTGGTGCGGCTGCTCAGCGGGCGTGCCGGACCTCTGACCGTGGTGCACGTGCGACCCGGCTGGCACGACTGTACGGACCCCGACATGGGCTGGGCGGCCGCCGGCCGGGTGGCGGGCGACATCGCGCAGGT
>WHTJ01000121.1 GCA_009377795.1 Propionibacteriales bacterium
GATGTTCGTGCTGCGGCTGTCGCACTCGGGTAAGGCGGTGCACCTGGCCTATGCCAACCAGGCGCAGGAGTCGTTTTTGGACGGCCATGTCCGGGCGTTCGCCATCCTCGGCGGGATTACCAAAGGATGGGACCGGGTGTGACCTGCGCTTCGGCGTCGGAACGCTGGTGGTCGAAGCTGGTTTTACTCTACCGGACCGGTAGTTGGCCGCTGATCGTAGGAGTCGACCGCGGCATCGTGGGGGTTCGAGTCGGTGGGGGGACATGACCACTACGTACACGGCCTGCACCAGCAGGTTCGCCTGTCTGCGGGCTAGCGATTCGTCGTCCCGAAGCAATCGATCCGGTTCGTTGACGAGGCATCTTGGCAGGCCGAGGATGCTCCATACCCATGATCGTCTAGGGGATGGTGTCAGGTTACGGGTTGTACTCAGTTGATCTTCTAGTCAGGTGATCATCTGTCCGGATGGGATCCGGAGCCGCCGGGCCCCGTAGTACGAGGTGGATCGACAACTCCCTAATGGCCCCACCGTTCCGTGGTCGCTGCGTAGCGGATCCGTGGTCATAGCGTTGCTGTCTGAGGATGCCGTGGAGGTTCGATACCGAAGGGACTCGACCACGGCCTCTCTATCCTCACGGCGCTGACCTGCAGCTTCATCGGTAGCAGAGGTCGCTCAACTCGACCAAGGGCCCTCAGTGGCACCGATCGGCCGCGCGGAGGCGTGCGGGTGTCGACGCCGTCTCTGATCGAGACGCACTCCTGTGCGCCTCCCGCTCGTCGTTCACAGGACGTCCGCCCGGCGCGCCCGGCCGCGTCGCTGGCCCCTTCCGCCGGCGGACCGCCGCACAGTGTGGGGAGGGGTTGCAGGGAGGACCAGCGTGTTCCGAGGACTGTTCATCGGCATCGATCGCTACGTCGCGCCGATCACCCGACTGTCGTGCGCCAGGTCCGACGCCGTCGCGCTGGGTTGCCTCTTCGAGGATGCCGGAGGCGCCGAGGTGACGTTCCTGCTCGACGCGGAGGCGACGGCAGAGGGGATCCGGACGGCCTTGGAACGGCTCAAGGTGGGTGCCGGCGTCGACGACCTTGTCGTGGTCACGTTCTCGGGGCACGGGACGGAGGACCACCAGCTGGTACCCGTCGATGCAGGACCTGACCTCGACAACTGTGTGGGGCTGGACGAGCTCGCCAAACACCTCGACGAGATCCTGGCTGCGCAGCTGATCGTCGTGCTCGACTGCTGCTTCTCCGGCGGGTTCGGCGGGGCCCGCGTCTTCGCGCCGACATCAGCACGCAGCCCCGTCGAGGATCGCGGCACGCTCGTCGAACTCTCGCGTGGGGACGGTCGGGTCGTGCTCGCCGCCTCGGGTGCGGGTGAGCCGGCGCTGGAGACGATGCGTTTCGGGCACGGGCTCTTCAGCTACCACCTGCTCGAGGCGCTTCAGGGATTCGGACACTTCACGACGGCGGCGCGGCTGCCGTTTTACGAGCTGCTCGGGCACGTGACCACGGCGGTCGTCGACTCCGCTCGGCTCCTGAGCTGCGTGCAGACTCCCGCCTGTACGGCTCGATCGACGGCGCGCCGACGCTGCCGCGGCTGACGCCGGGGCCGAGCTACGCTAGGGCGTTTCCGCAGCGGGTCCGCCCGCCTGCCACTGCCGAGTGGGACTCGATGGTGCCCTACGGAATCGGTGTGGACGTCCTCGATCGCTGGAAGTCCGCGATGCCGGCAGGGCTCAACGAGCTGCAGCTTCACGCGATCAACGAGCACGGTCTGCTCGAGGGGAAGTCGTTGGTCGTCGCGGCACCCACCTCGTCGGGCAAGACGATGATCGGTGAGTTGGCGGCGGTGCGCGAGGCCGGGGTCGGTGGGCGCGCGGTCGTACTACTTCCGCTGCGGGCACTGGTGAACGACAAGTACGCCTACCTCACCGATCTCGACGGCGAGCATCTCGAGGTCGTGCGCGCGACGGGCGAGCACTCCGATCAGGTCGGATCGATCTATCAAGGGCAGTACGACGTCGCACTCCTGACCTACGAGAAGTTCCTCAACATCATCACGGCTGATCCCTGGGTGCTGCGCGGCATCTCCCTGGTGGTCGTCGACGAGGCACAGAACATCTCGGACTCCACCCGGGGCGCGAACCTGGAACTGCTGTTGACGCTCCTCCGCGCCGGGCACTCCCGTGGCGGTGCGCCGCAGATCGTGGCCCTCTCGGCCGTCATCGGCGACACCAACGGTCTGGAGCGCTGGCTCGACGCCTCGCTGCTCAGAACGGACACCCGGCCGGTCCCGCTCCGGGAGAGCATCGTCGACGGGGCCGGCACTGCCACGCACCTGATGCCGGATGGATCGATCGCCGAGGATCCCGACTTCGTCCTCCCGGACCGCTGGGTGGGCGGGCAGGGCAGCAAGCAGATCGTCCTTCCTCTGGTGCGGCGCCTGGTCGGCGAGGGCAAGAAGGTGATCGTCTTTCGCTCGACCAAGGGCAAGACCATCGGAACCGCGACATACCTCGCCGCTGCGTTGGGTCTGCCGCCCGCGCGGTCGGCTCTCGACGCGCTGCCCGACCGGGACCTCTCCACGTCGTCCGCCACCCTCCGAGCTGCGCTGAACGGTGGCGTCGGTGTGCACAACGCCGACCTCGCAGCCGAGGAGCGCTCCGTCCTCGAGACCCGATTCCGGGACCCGCAGTCCGACATCGCGGTCGTGGTCGCCACGACGACCCTCGCGATGGGCGTCAACACCCCGGCCGAGGCTGTGGTGATCGCCGGTCTGACCCATCCCGCCGGATCGGGGGACTACTCGGTCGCCGAGTACAAGAACATGGTCGGTCGGGCCGGACGCCTGGGCATCACCGAAGCGGGTGAGTCCTACGTCGTCGCGACCGGGCAGCCACGGCCGTCGGCGGCGTGGAACCGGTACATCACCGGCCAACCCGAGCCCGTCACCTCGCACTTCCTCGACGCCGCCACGGATCCGCAGACGCTCATCCTGCGGTGCCTCGTCGCCTTGCAGGGCTCGGTGCAGGCCGACGAGTTGATCGACCTGCTGGAGAACAGCTTCGCCGTCTGGCAACGGATGGACGCAGGAGGCAACGGGTGGGACCGCACGACCCTGGAGCGGGACCTCGAAGCGCTGCTGGACGCCGACCTGCTGGACCGTGAGCCGGACGGCGCACTCACTGTGACCGAGCTCGGCCGGTTCGCCGGCGAGTCGGGCCTGGAGGTCCGCTCCGTCACGCGGGTTTCCTCGCTCCTGCGGTTCGCCCCGGCGCTGATGTCCGTCGCGGATCTCGTTGTCATCGCGCAGGTCACGGTCGAGCTGGACGGCGTCCACCTGCCGGTGGCAGGGAGGGCACGAGCCGAGCACCAGCGCTGGCCGATGACGCTGCAACGTGCCGGCGCCGCCGGTTCCCTCGTGCAGCGCCTCCACGTTGGTGGTGGTGTTGTGGTGGCCAGGCAGAAGAGGGCAGCCGCGGCGCTCCTCTTCGCCAGCGCCACCCCCATGGACGCCATCGAGCGCGAGATCACCCGACATCTTTGGGGCCGAGCGGCGTCCGGTCCCGTGCGCGCCGTCGCCGGACGTACGCGCGACGTTCTGGACGCCGTTATCGGCATCTGCCGGGTGCGTGGTCTCGGTGTCCAGGACGAGCAGGCTGTCGACCAACTCGCTGTCCGCCTGGAGATCGGTCTGCCGGACGCCATCGCCGGGTTAGCAGACGTCATCGGAAGGAACCTGACGAGGGGCGAGTACCTCGATCTCCTGGCCGCGGGAGTTGCGTCTCCCGACGAGGTGATGGACCTGCCCGTGGAACAACTCGCCGAGATCCTGTCGCCCGCAACTGCTCGCGCCCTTCTGCGACTGCTCGATGAGCGGGAGGTGGTCGTCAGTGATGTGTGAGACGGTGAGGGTCCAGACGCCGCCCGTTGACCGCGGAGCCCCAGCCGGTCGGGACGCCGCAGCCGACGAGCGCGGCGACGTCGAGCGATCCAACGCCGGTATCGCACACATGGGAGCCGGCCGGGGCCGCGCTCAACCACCTGACGAGATCTCTCGTGGTCGAATGGGCCCGTTTCGGGATCCAGGTCAACGCGCTGGGTTCGCAGTACCTCACCCAGGGAGTGATCGACATGAACGGCGAGGGGATCATGACCTTGCTGCGCGGCTCGACCCCCGCCGGTCGTACGGCACATCTCGACGAGGTCGTAGCCTGGGGTGTGATCCTCGCCGGTCCGCTGAGCGACTACGTCACCGGCGCCAAGATCCCGCTCGACGGCGGCAACCACGTCGGGCCCGGGATCGCGTTCCGCGACAGCCCGATCCTGCCTGAGACCTCGTAGGACGGTCGTCGTCAAGGACGGCTGCCCGGCCCGACGGTGCAGATGCAGATGCCGCTCGACCAGCCGGGGCGTGTAGCCCAACCCGCTCAGTGTCTCCGCCATGCCCGGCGCCCACGGCGCCAAGTGTTCTCGTTCGTGCCGCGCTGCCACGGCGAGTGCGGGTCGGCGAAGTAGACGGCGATGCCGGTGTCGACCTTGAACTGCGCGTGAGCGGACAGCTCCTTGCCACGGTCCCAGGTCAGCGACCGCAGCAGTTCGGCGGGCATCGTGGTCATCGTCGTGGTGAGGGCGTCCTTCATCGCGATGGCCCCGTAGCCGCCCAGAGCGGGCCCGTTCTTGACCGGCGCGATGGTGCCGTAGCCCTCGAGTCGGGGAAGGTGCACGAGCAGTGTGTAGCGGCTGCTGCGCTCTACGACGGTGCCGATCGCGGACCGGTTCAATCCGATGATGAGGTCGCCCTCCCAGTGACCGGGGACCGCCCGGTCCTCGGCATCGGCGGGCCGTTCGCTGAACACGACGTCGGCGGTGACGTGGCCTTGCGGCTTGTTCCGCGACCGTTCCCGCGGTTTGCGCAGCGCGCGACCGGTGCGCAGGCAGGCCACCAGCTCACGCTTGAGCGCGCCGCGTCCCTGGATGTAGAGCGCCTGGTAGATCGCCTCGTGGCTGATGCGCATGTCGACATCGTCGGGGAAGTCGAGGACCAGCCGCCGGGAGATCTGCTCCGGACTCCAGGCCGTGGCCCAGCGCCGATCGGCGCGGTGCGGCTTGTTCAGCCCCTTCCAGGTCGTTGGCGGGCCGGCCACGACGGTCCCATCAGGAACGCTGCAGGCCCTGGTGGAGGTGATCGCGGCGGAGGTGAACGTGGTGCGGGTGCGGGTGCGGGTGCGGGTGCAGCGGCTGTGGCCCGCGCGCTGCTCACCCTGACCCCGTTCGTCGACTCCGACACCTTGACCGGGGCCGATCGCCGCACCTACCGCGCCTACGCCAAAGCCCAGCGCTACAAGGACTTTGAGAACATCAGCGTCGAATTCACCCCACCGCCCGAACCCGCGAGCGAGAACGAACCCGCCGAACGGTTCGCCGGGGGTGCAGGTCGGCAAACGGTCGGGGGTGGTCGTGGTTCAGGTGTGGTCGAGCCGGGGGTAGACAATGTCCTGGATGAGGAGCAGCAGTGCCGCGGCGACCGGGATGGCGACCAGCGCGCCGATGATCCCGAGCAGGGCCGGGCCGAGTAGCACCGCGAGGACGGTCAGCAGCGCCGGGACCTTCACCACCCGACCGATGATCTTCGACACCAGCAGGTAGTCCTCGACCAGGCGGTAGACGACGAAGAACCCGGCGGTGCCCAGCGCGACCAGCGGTGACACGGTCAGCGCGACCACGACCCCGGCCACCGTGGACCCGACCACCGGGATCAGATCCAGCAACGCCACGAGCAGCCCCTACAGCACCGCGAACGGATCAGCAGCAACACGGTCGTGGCGGTGCCGGCGATGACCGAGATGAGCAGGTTGCCCAGTGCGTGGGCGCCGACCCGGGGCCATGATTTCGTCGCCCATCAAGGTGGTGGGCTGGACCTCAGCTGGCCGGGCGGGCGAGAGCGGTGGCGGTGGCCCGGAACCTGGCCTCGAGTTCTGGCGAGGACACCTGGCCAGCGCGCTGGCAATGTCGGATCTCGACCAGCAGATCGCGTAGCGCGTCGGTCAGGTGACCGGGTTCGGTAGCTGCGATCGCGGCGTCGGCGAGCGCGGTATCAGCCTGGTCGATCGCGGCGTCCACCGCGGCCGTTCCGGCGCTGTCGCGGAGGTGATCGAGGGCCTGCCCGACCAACTCGAGCGTTGAGGCGGTCGTCCTGGCGGAGAAGTCCGGCCAGGGTCTCCGCCCGGTCGAGGCGGTATCGGACCGTTGCCGGTAGGGCTTGCCGGTGGCGAGCACTTTGCCCCCGCGGCGCCCTCGCCACGGCGGACGACGAGCCGGCTGGAGATCGCCTTGCGGTGGCCGCGGCACGCCCGCATTCGCAGGACGTCGTCCTCGTCGGCGAGCAGGATGCAGGCAGCAAGTGAAGATCTGCCGGCGCCGGGCGGAGTCCGTACTGATCCCGGCAACTTCCGTGGTGTGAGCCATTCGGCCACGGATTCCGGGGGGTGACCAATCGGCGGAGACTTGGTCTCCCGGGCGCGCATGTCTCGGCAGGGCGCCCGGTCAGCGCGCCTTCAGCCAGAAACTGAGCGCAACCAGCGAAGGGAATGTTGATGGCGGGACTGCAGGCAGGGGTCGCGATCGTGACCGGGGGGCGCTCTGGTATCGGGCTCGCCACCGTCGAGCTGCTGCGGAAGGACGGGTTCCGCGTGGTCAGCCTGGACGTCGAAGCGGGCTACCCCGGGTCCGCCGAGCCGGAGCGGCTCGAGCTGACGGTCGACGTCGCCGACGAGGCCCAGGCGGCGCTGGCCGCGGCCATGACGATCGAGGCGTTCGGGACGGTGGACGTGCTGGTGAACAACGCCGGGATCGGCGGTGGGCCGGCTGCAGGGATCTGCCACGAGACCTCGCTTGAGGCATGGGAACGCGTCCTCGGGGTCAACGCGCGGGGTCCGTTCCTGTGCAGCCGCGCCGTCCTCCCGACGATGATGGAGCAGAGGTCGGGCCGCATCGTCACGGTGGCCTCCCTCGCTTCGCTGCAGGCCATGCCGGGGCGGTTCGCCTACACGGCCTCAAAGGGGGCGGCACTCCAGCTCACCAGGTCGATCGCGGCGGACTACGGGAAGTACGGGATCCGGGCCAACGCGGTCTGCCCGGGCTTCACCAGGACGCCGCTGGTCGCCGCGAGGCTGGACGAGGGCACCTGGGACCTCGGCGACAGCATCCCGCTGGGCCGCGTCGGTGAGCCGGACGAGATCGCCAACGCGATCCTGCTCCTCGCGACGGGCCGGCTCGACTACATGTCGGGAGCGGCGCTGGTCATCGACGGCGGCATGACCGCCGCATTCTGAGCCGGCCGTCAACGACCTAGCGCGGAGGACCCACATGGAGGGCATCACCAGCGAGGAGACGGACTTCGTCCGTGCCGTGCACGTCTGGGTGGAGAAGGAGGTCCGCCCAGTCGTACGGGAGCTGGAACACGCCAACACGTACCCCGGCGATCTCATCGACGCCATGAAGGACATGGGGATCTTCGGGCTCGCGGTTCCGGAGGCGTACGGCGGGCTCCCGGTGAGCACGACCTGCTACTCCCTGATCACCGAGGAACTGGCCCGCGGCTGGATGAGCCTGTCGGGTGCCATGGGCGGGCACAGTGTCGTATGCAAGCTCATCGGGGAGTTCGGCACGCGGGCCCAGCGCGACGCATATCTGCCGCGCCTGGCGACCGGCGAGCTCCGCGCGACGATGGCCCTGACAGAGCCCGGCGGTGGGTCGGATCTGCAGGCGTTGCGCACGCATGCCAGGCGCACGGACGTCGGATACGTCGTCAACGGCTCCAAGACCTGGATCACCAACGCGCGGCGGAGCGGGCTGCTCGCCCTGTTGGTCAAGACGGACCCGAGCGCCTCGCCGGCGCATCGTGGGATCAGCATCCTGCTGGCCGAGCAAGGCCCGGGCATGGAGGTGTCCCGGGACCTGCCCAAGCTCGGTTACAAGGGGGTCGAGAGCTGTGAGGTGCGGCTTGATGACTACCGCGCACCCGCGGACTCCGTCCTCGGTGGAGTGGAGGGCGTGGGCTTCGCCCAGATGATGAAGGGCCTGGAGATCGGGCGGATCCAGGTCGCGTCGCGGGCGCTTGGCGTGGGTCGCGCGGCGTTCGAGGAGGCGCTCAAGTACGCACAGGAACGCGAGACGTTCGGCAAGCCGATCTGGAAGCATCAGTCCATCGGCAACTACCTCGCCGACATGGCCACCTCGCTGACAGCCGCCCGGCAGCTCGTCCACTTCGCCGCCCGCAAGTTCGACGCCGGCGAACGTGCGGACATGGAGGCCGGCATGGCCAAGCTCTTCGCCTCGGAGACCGCGTTGCAGATCGCGACCAGCGCCCTTCGCATTCACGGCGGGTATGGGTACTCGACGGAGTTCGACGTCGAGCGCTACTTCCGCGACGCGCCGCTGATGATCGTCGGCGAGGGCACCAACGAGATCCAGCGCAACGTCATCGTCTCCCAGCTCATCAGCCGCGGCGGGATGGACTGACGTAGCGTCACCAAGCCTGCGCGTGGGACATCATGACGGGGCGTCAGGTTCCTATCGATAGGCGTCGCGCTGCTGGGCGCAGGCGAACAGGCTAGCTACTTCGACCTGAAATAGGCCGAGGGCCCGGCCGGGAGCCCGCCATGACCGGCGCCGCGTGTTGTTGATCTCTGTCGTTCGGCGGATCAGGCGGCGAGGGCTGCGATCTTGACCAGGTTGTGGGCCAGGACCCCGTGTCCGGTCCAGATCCGGGCCCCGTCAAGGTCGTCGAGGCGCGTGCGGTCCCACCCGTACTGCCGTTTGAGGGTGCTGATCCGGGCCTCGCTGCCGGTGCGCCACTTGACCGTTCTGCGGAACGCCCGTCGGTGCTCAAGGTCGCGGCGGGCTTTGCCCGGTCTGCCCTTGCGCGGGATCACCACGGTGCGGACACCGAGGTCGTGCAGGTCGTTCTCGACCCGGGCTTCGCCGTGTAGCCGCGGTCGGCGGTGACCGTGCGCGGCCGTCGCCGCGTGCGGCGCGTGACCCGCTCGATGGCCGGGACGAGTTGCGGTGCGTCGGGCGGGGCACCGCGTTCGACGGTGTGATCGAGCACGACACCGTCGTCGTTGTCGACGACCTGGGCCTTGTAGCCGAACTCGACCGGCCGACCGAGGCGGCCCTTCGCGATCGGACGGGCGTCCCCGTCGTGCAGGCTCACCAGGCGGGTCGCGCTTGCCGGCATGGTCCCCGCGAGCCGGTCACGGGTCTGCGCGGCGACCCGCCGCGTCGCGGTCAGCAGCCCGGTCAGGTCGTTCACCGCTCGACACAGCCGCCCGCGGCGCCGTCCCGCGGCCGCGTCCGCACCACCCGCCGCGGCGAGTTGCTCGGCCTTGAGCTGGGCGCGACGCAGCGCGCGGCGGGCGTTGCCCAGCAGGCCTCGGCCTCGGCCGCGGCCCGTTCGGCCAACCCGGCCAGTTCCCCGGTGATCCGCCGCACCGCCGCCTGGGCCTCGTCGCGGGTCTGCGCAGCGCGCAACCGCAACTTCGCCGCGATCGACCGCGCCCGGGTCCCGGCCGAGCGGCTGCGGTCACGGACCGTCGTGCGGGTGGCCCCGCCGGCGGCCTGGACCCGCCGTCCGACCGCGGCGATCCGCGCGACCGCCCTGGCCAGCAACCCCGAATCGGTCGGGTAGGACACGTCAGCGGGGACGACGGTGGTGTCGGCGCGCAGCCGTGTCGTGCGCAGCAACTTCGCCTGTGTCGCCTTGGCCAGCAACGCCTCGTTGCAGCCGTCCACCGCGGCGGTGCCACAGCGGGTGGTGAGCTTCACCAACGTCGTCGGGTGCGGCACCCGCCCGTCGATCGGGATCCGGCAGAACCGCCGCCACGTGATCGAGTCGGCCACCTCGCGGCACAGGGTCTCGTAGCCCAGCCGGTAGCGGAACTTGAGGAACATCAACCGCAGGTAGACCTCCATCGGCGTCGACGGCCGGCCCACCCGCGGGTCGAAGAACGGGACAAACGGGGCGAAGAACGCCGGATCGTCGAGTAGCGCGTCGACACCGGCCAGCTCCTCGGGAAGCCGGAGCACCTCCTCGGGCAATACCGCCTCCCACAAGCTCACCCCGGGTGCTCGCTGGTTTGTGTCTGACTTCGTGAGGGAGTCGATCTTTGGAATACCCAACCAGCTGACGGCGCGCCTGACGCACCGGGAGGCTGTTGATGATGTCGGATTCGACCGTGAAGGG